>NZ_JAULSE010000119.1:0-204 GCF_030518245.1 Rhizobium sp. CBN3 | reverse complement strand
CACGTGCCGAGTTCAGATCAACTTCGCCGCTGCAGCAGGTTGATCCATCGATCGAAGGCCGCAGCGGATTGTCGCTCGACCATACCGAATGGCTGGGCGACCAGCATATCCAGACGGATTATGAGCTGCTAATGCAGGACTTGCAGCGAAACGATCCGGATCTCGCCGCCAGGACGCGGCTTATCGATCCCCTGATAGCCCATT
>NZ_JAULSE010000118.1:0-204 GCF_030518245.1 Rhizobium sp. CBN3 | reverse complement strand
CCATTCGGTATGGTCGAGCGACAATCCGCTGCGGCCTTCGATCGATGGATCAACCTGCTGCAGCGGCGAAGTTGATCTGAACTCGGCACGTGGATCCGAACGGCCGTCCAGACCGGCCGGTTCCCGGCCACTTGCCTGCTCAGGGGACAACCCCGACGCTGCGTTCGCCTCAACGACTTGCTGGTACTGCCGAAGCCGCTTGAA
>NZ_JAULSE010000117.1:0-206 GCF_030518245.1 Rhizobium sp. CBN3 | reverse complement strand
TGTACTGTGGGGTGCCGAAGATCGATGCCCCCAAGCTTTGCTCCCATGGTGCGTCTGGCGGATTGACGCTTTGCACCGGTGAATAGGCGGCTGACGGCAAATCCTGCCGGAAGGGCGCTGTATTCCAGCTATCGGGAAGCTGGCCGGGTTGAGCCACTCCATGCCAAAACTCTGCGGGATCGGCGATCTGTGTGGAGGACTCCGGT
>NZ_JAULSE010000116.1:0-212 GCF_030518245.1 Rhizobium sp. CBN3 | reverse complement strand
CGCCGCCGTGCTCATCGCCGAACTGCCCGAACTCGGCGCCATCGACGACAGCCCTCGTCGGCGTCGCCCCGGTCGCCCACGACAGCGGTACCTGGCGTGGTCAGCGCCACATCGCCGGCGGCCGCGCCACCGTCCGATGCGCCCTCTACATGGCAACGCTCTCGGCCATCCGCTGCAGCCCGGCCATCAAGGCCTTCCACAAACGGCTGCGC
>NZ_JAULSE010000115.1:0-218 GCF_030518245.1 Rhizobium sp. CBN3 | reverse complement strand
CCTGACACAGTTCGGCCGGGCGCTTTATGAGCTCAACATCGACATCATCTGCGCCAACACCCCGCAGGCCAAAGGCCGGGTGGAACGCGCCAACCAGACGCTGCAGGATCGAGGATTTCAATGTCCGTTTCGGCAAACAGCCACGCAATCCGAAGGACATGCATCGTCCGCTGGCCGATTATGAGAACCTTGATGGCGCCATGTGCCGGAAGGAAGTC
>NZ_JAULSE010000114.1:0-222 GCF_030518245.1 Rhizobium sp. CBN3 | reverse complement strand
ACCCGCCCCCGCTCCGCCCTTTCAACCCGGCCCAGCCGGTCGGATCGGGGGCTGATCTCCCTGCCCTGTAGTAGCCTTTAAGCCCTTGTTGCATTTACATTAGAAGTCACAGGCTATTTAGTAATGCGACAGTTGGGCCAGTTAGAGATGCGACAGTCTCGCCTCTCGACGTGCTGGTCAATACCAACGTTGGGAGCAAGGATGGCGACTTCAGCCTGGTGG
>NZ_JAULSE010000113.1:0-223 GCF_030518245.1 Rhizobium sp. CBN3 | reverse complement strand
CGTCGTCGCCATCACCGGCGCCAACGACGCGGCTGCGATCGTCGTCGATGCGACGGTGACCGACGACCGGGCGACGGTCGAGGCGGGGGCGGCCGACAGCGGCGATCCGAGTGCCTCCGGCAAGCTGACGGTCAGCGACGTCGACGACGGCGAGGCGGTGTTTGCCGTCCCGGCCTCACTAAACGGCCTCTATGGCAGCTTCAGCTTCAATGCCGCCACCGGC
>NZ_JAULSE010000112.1:0-223 GCF_030518245.1 Rhizobium sp. CBN3 | reverse complement strand
CGAAGGGCTGAATGCAGGCACCGATCTGATCAAGACGGCGCTTTCAAGCTATACGCTCGGCAACAATGTCGAGAACCTGCAATATACGGGATCCGGCAGCTTCACCGGCACTGGCAATACGCTCGTCAACACGATCACCGGCGGCGCCGGCAACGACACGCTTGACGGCGGAATCGGCAACGACACGCTGAACGGCGGCGCCGGCAACGACATTTATGTGGTC
>NZ_JAULSE010000111.1:0-223 GCF_030518245.1 Rhizobium sp. CBN3 | reverse complement strand
GTGGAAGGCCTTGATGGCCGGGCTGCAGCGGATGGCCGAGAGCGTTGCCATGTAGAGGGCGCATCGGACGGTGGCGCGGCCGCCGGCGATGTGGCGCTGGCCACGCCAGGTGCCGCTGTCGTGGGCGACCGGGGCGACGCCGACGAGGGCTGCGAGTTTCTTGTCGTCGATGGCGCCGAGTTCGGGCAGTTCGGCGATGAGCACGGCGGCGCCGACCTCGCCG
>NZ_JAULSE010000110.1:0-290 GCF_030518245.1 Rhizobium sp. CBN3 | reverse complement strand
TCACGTTTTGAAGGAAGACTGGCGACGTGCACATTCGATGTCGCCCCCGGCACTGGGGATCGTCTCATCTGGGTTGGCGCGCTGCACGTGGCCGCGTAAAAACGGATTCTCTCTCAACGGTTTGGTGCTTTTCAAGAACGACTGGCATCTATTGCTCGATCCATCTCCACCCTATTGCAGGAAAAGGTAAATGTCGCTCTGCATGCCTGATGGCCCCAGAGTGGCCGTGTAGGGCACACCATGGATACTGAAGTTGGTGGGTTTGTCCGCGCTCGGCAGCAAGTCAAACA
>NZ_JAULSE010000109.1:0-292 GCF_030518245.1 Rhizobium sp. CBN3 | reverse complement strand
CCTGACACAGTTCGGCCGGGCGCTTTATGAGCTCAACATCGACATCATCTGCGCCAACACCCCGCAGGCCAAAGGCCGGGTGGAACGCGCCAACCAGACGCTGCAGGATCGGCTGGTGAAGGAACTGCGATTGCGGAATATCAACACGATCGAAGCCGCAAACCTCTATGCACCGGCGTTTATCGAGGATTTCAATGTCCGTTTCGGCAAACAGCCACGCAATCCGAAGGACATGCATCGTCCGCTGGCCGATTATGAGAACCTTGATGGCGCCATGTGCCGGAAGGAAGTC
>NZ_JAULSE010000108.1:0-328 GCF_030518245.1 Rhizobium sp. CBN3 | reverse complement strand
ATGGGCATCCTGAGCGCGGATGAGCCTTATCAGGCATCTGAGAAAAGGGGTGGCGAGATCCCCATCTTCGTTGACAGCAGGGCCATTCGTACTTCCTGTCAATGTACCCATTTCTTAGTCCTCCTCATCGAAAGGCTTCTTTTCAATGGCGCCTGCTTCGGTCAGCGCCGTGAAGCTCGTGCGCCAGAGCGTTGGACCTGAGGAAGCCGATCCGCGATTGTCCCAGGAATTGCCCTCACAGCCGAGAGGCCCATGGATCAGGTGCGCGACGTCGGTGATCGGCTGCAGCACGATCTTGGCGCCATCGAAAGCGCATCCGCCGGCTGCC
>NZ_JAULSE010000107.1:0-419 GCF_030518245.1 Rhizobium sp. CBN3 | reverse complement strand
GGCAATACGCTCGTCAACACGATCACCGGCGGCGCCGGCAACGACACGCTTGACGGCGGAATCGGCAACGACACGCTGAACGGCGGCGCCGGCAACGACATTTATGTGGTCGACAGTGCGGGCGACATCGTCAACGAGGCGGTTGGCGCCGGCACCGACGAAATCCGCACGGCGCTTGCAGCTTATTCGATCGCCGCATTGGTCAATGTCGAGAACCTGACCTATACGGGATCTGCCAGCTTCAGCGGCACCGGCAATGCGCTTGCCAACACGATCACCGGCGGCACCGGCAACGACACGCTGAATGGCGGAGGCGGGGCCGACAGCTTGATCGGCGGTGAGGGTGACGACACCTATGTCGTCGACCATGGCGGTGACATCGTCACGGAAGCGGCCGATGCGGGAACCGATACGGTCCG
>NZ_JAULSE010000106.1:0-446 GCF_030518245.1 Rhizobium sp. CBN3 | reverse complement strand
TTCTCGACTACGTTTTTTATAGAAGAGTTCCGAAATAACCGGCCCTCGCCAGCGATACTCAGCGGTGGTTTGACCTTGCTTGAGGGAGGATGATGACGTTGTTTGTCCGACTTCGTTTCTTCGCAATGGTGCAGCGAATGCGTGATCTCGTCTCGATCCGATACCGACCTACGACCGCAATCTGACGCGTCGTAACCCTTTCTTCCACTTTTCTAAGATGGTGCTCCCGTATGGCGCGCCCGAGGTTTGTTATGCAAAAGCAAGCTGTCGTATTCAATGGTCAGGAAGTCGGGATCGCGGTCCCTGTCGAAAACCGCCTCAAATTCATCGCTGTCCGCTTCAATGTCATCGACCTGGACAACAGGCTCTTCGACACGGTTATCGAAATCCGGCGCGCCATTACAGAGCATCTCGCCTCCAGCGGTCGTGCGATCAGCTCGCACTGA
>NZ_JAULSE010000105.1:0-452 GCF_030518245.1 Rhizobium sp. CBN3 | reverse complement strand
GGTTTCAGAAAGTTACTCCGAACCACCACAGGAAACTGCCAAACAAACCTAATGTCGCCGATCAGACAAAGCCGACAGACGGTGTCGTGATGGCATCACTTGCACCGCTAGGTCGACCGCGACTATCAGCAGGACAACGGATCCGAAAACTGGAGACAATCGCACCCAGCTCCCAATCGAAAAATGTTGAAGCTTTCGATCCTGACCTGCCGCTGACGGCGATTAGAGCCTCGGCGGTCTTGAACCGCTCCCAAACGTTGGACCACCGGATGCTAGAGTTTTCCGGCTTATTCAGGGAGGCGGGCTGGTTGCGCCTCCCGAATTCACCAACGAGATCGGCGCCTTGTTGCCGATCGCACCATGAGGTCTTTCCTCATTGTAGTATCTACGCCAATCCTCCATCTTTTCGCGGGCATCCGCAAGGGTCAGGAACCAATGCTGGTTCAGGCATT
>NZ_JAULSE010000104.1:0-454 GCF_030518245.1 Rhizobium sp. CBN3 | reverse complement strand
CAAGGCCTGGGGCGAGGCCTGCGTCGGGCTGACCTGCGCCGGCATCAAGGGCTACTTCTGGAACTCGATCAAGATGGTGGTGCCGGCGGTGGCGATCTCCACCATCATGGGAGCACTCAACGGTTATATCCTGACCAAATGGCGCTTCCCCGGCCATACGCTGGTGTTCGGCCTGATGCTGTTTGCCTGCTTCATCCCGTTCCAGTCGGTGCTGTTGCCGATGGCGACGATCCTCGGCTCGCTCGGCCGCTTCGGCGTCACCCTGCAGAACGCCACCGGCTTTTCCTTCGGCTTCGGCAATTCGACGGTCAATCTGGTCTTCGTCCACGTCGTCTATGGCCTCGGCTTCACCACGCTGTTCTTCCGCAATTTCTACGAGGCCTTTCCGACCGAACTGGTCAGAGCCGCCCAGGTCGATGGCGCGAGCTTCTTCCAGATCTTCCGCCGCATCATG
>NZ_JAULSE010000103.1:0-464 GCF_030518245.1 Rhizobium sp. CBN3 | reverse complement strand
CGGCAAGACGGTGCTGCCGCGGGTGGCGGCACTGCTCGACGTCGCCCAGGTCTCGGAGATCATCGAGGTCGTCTCCGCCGATACCTTCAAGCGGCCGATCTATGCCGGCAATGCCATCCAGACGGTGCAGGCCAGCGACGCCAAAAAGGTGATCACCGTGCGCACAGCCTCCTTCGCTTCCGCGGCTGAAGGCGGTTCGGCAACGGTCGAGGCGATCCCGGCCGTCTCCGATCCAGGCCTGTCGCGTTTCGTCTCCGATGCGCTGTCGGCCTCGGAACGTCCGGAACTGACCTCGGCCAAGGTGATCATCTCGGGCGGCCGGGCGCTCGGCTCGGCCGAGAAGTTCAAGCAAGTCATCCTGCCGGTTGCCGACAAGCTCGGCGCCGCCGTCGGCGCAAGCCGTGCCGCCGTCGATGCCGGTTATGCCCCGAACGACTGGCAGGTCGGTCAGACCGGCAAGGTGG
>NZ_JAULSE010000102.1:0-480 GCF_030518245.1 Rhizobium sp. CBN3 | reverse complement strand
CGAACTGACCTATCTGGAACAGATCGAGCAGCAGATCGCGCTGGTCAAGACCTTTGCCGAGACCGCATTGTCGGAGGCGATCAAACGCCGTCACCTGCGCGAGGTCGCCCGCCTCGAAACCTGCCGCAAGGCCCATCTGCTGCGGCTCGAAAAGACGGTTCGCGACGATTGCGACCTGGCGCAACGGCTCGAGCTGCTGATCTCCATCAAGGGGATCGGGCTGCGCAGCGCCCTGTGCCTGATCATTCGGCTGCCCGAACTCGGCCATGCCAGCCGCGCCGAGATCGCCGCCCTTGCCGGCGTCGCGCCCTATGACGACGATAGCGGAAAATATCATGGCAGACGCCGCATCCAGGGTGGTCGCGAACGCCTGCGAAAGAGCCTGTTCATGTGCGCATTCACGGCAACCCGGCACAATCCGGATCTCGCCGCTTTCTACACGCGCTTGCGTCAGAGCGGAAAGGAACACCTGTGCGCCGT
>NZ_JAULSE010000101.1:0-487 GCF_030518245.1 Rhizobium sp. CBN3 | reverse complement strand
GAAGGAGAGATAGGCGGTCCAGACGATGAAGCCGTAGACGAAGATGAGCGTGATGACGAAGCTCGGCGCCAGCACGATCTTCGGCAGCGCATCCTGCAGCCGGCCGCGCAGTGAGACCCGCGTCGCTTGCCGCGGCGTCAGAACCGGATCGGTGGTGGCAACTGTGCTCATGGATGTCATCTCCTCCCTGCATGTCGTCATGGGGGCTGGCCAGCATGCCTGTCCCCGCATGATCGCCCCCGCATATCCGTCAGGGGCTGGAGCTTCCCCGCGAAGCGCGCGGGGAAGCCTTGTTCATCGACGATGGTCTCAGCGGGCGTCGTCGATCGCCTGGACGAGCTGGGTGACGGCCTCGTCGGAGCTCTTGATCTGGCCATGGACGAACTTCGAGACGACGTCCTTATAGGCATTGGCGATCGCCGGAGGGGCGCCGTAACCCTGGGCGAGCGAACCGAACAGCGTGCCGCCCTCGTTGGCGGCCTTCAGA
>NZ_JAULSE010000100.1:0-489 GCF_030518245.1 Rhizobium sp. CBN3 | reverse complement strand
TCATGATGCCCGCGCCACGTCGGGATAGGTTTCGATAACTTCAATAGCGTCATCGACCATTTTCGTGCCGGTCTCGGCGAGCTTGCCTAGCGTCTCAAAGCCGAACCGGTGGACATCGCGCAGGGTCTTCGACAGAACGACCAACCGTCCAGTCGTGAAAAGCAAGCGGCCGAAGCCCTCATGGCCGATCGTCATGATCGGCGATGCCAACAGGCCTGTGCACTCTTCGATCACAAGCCCCACGCAACTGTAAAAATTCTGTAGCCTCCACAGCACATCAGGATCCGGATCGCCTATGATCGGGATCTTACGGCGCTGCTCCTTGGTGAGGATGAAGTCGGCCAGCAGGTCAGTGTCCGATTTGCCTTCCCACGCCCCATGGGCATCCTGAGCGCGGATGAGCCTTATCAGGCATCTGAGAAAAGGGGTGGCGAGATCCCCATCTTCGTTGACAGCAGGGCCATTCGTACTTCCTGTCAATGTACCCAT
>NZ_JAULSE010000099.1:0-505 GCF_030518245.1 Rhizobium sp. CBN3 | reverse complement strand
GCCGACGGCCATCTCGTTGCGCTTGAAGGTATATTCATACATGAAGTTGGACGGCAGCCAGGCCGAGCCGCCCGGCCCGCCCGAGGTCAGCGCCACCACCAGGTCGTAGGATTTGATCGCCATATGGGCGAGCACGATGAAGGCCGACAGGAAGATCGGCCGCAGCAGCGGAATGACGATGCGGCGGTAGAGTTGGAAGGGTGAGGCGCCGTCGATCTGAGCCGCCTTCATAATCTCGCCGTCGATGCCGCGCAGCCCGGCGAGAAACATCGCCATGACGAAGCCCGAGGCCTGCCAGACACCGGCGATGACGACGGTATAGATGACGAAGTCCTTGTTCTTGATCCAGTCGAAGTGGAAGCTCGTCCAGCCGAAGTGGTGCAGCGTCTGCTCGAGCCCGAGGCCGGGATCGAGGAACCACTTCCAGGCGACGCCGGTGACGATGAAGGAGAGCGCCATCGGATAGAGGAAGATCGGCCGCAATAACCCCTCGCCGCGGATCTTC
>NZ_JAULSE010000098.1:0-508 GCF_030518245.1 Rhizobium sp. CBN3 | reverse complement strand
CGCCAGCGTCATCGCCTCGATCTGGTCGTGAGTGACATAGACGAAGGTGGTGCCCATGCGCTGGTGCAGCCGCTTGATCTCGGTGCGCATGTCGACGCGCAGCTTGGCATCGAGGTTGGAGAGCGGTTCGTCGAACAGGAAGACCTGCGGATTGCGCACCAAGGCCCGACCCATGGCGACACGCTGGCGCTGGCCGCCGGAGAGCTGGGAAGGCTTGCGGTCGAGCAGATGACCGATCTGCAGCATGTCGGAGACCTGTTTGATCGCCTTGGCCCGCTCCTCCTTGGGAATGCCGCGGATCTCCATGCCGAAGGCGATGTTGCCAGCCACCGTCATGTTCGGATAGAGCGCATAGGACTGGAACACCATGGCGATGTCGCGCTTGGACGGATGCAACCCGCTGATGTCGCGGCCGTCGATCTTGATCTCGCCCGCGGTGATCGTCTCCAGCCCGGCAATGGTGTTGAGCAGGGTCGACTTGCCGCAGCCGGACGGGCCGACCAGCACG
>NZ_JAULSE010000097.1:0-530 GCF_030518245.1 Rhizobium sp. CBN3 | reverse complement strand
TGGGCGATGGACTTCGTTCACGACCAACTCGCAACGGGTAAGAAACTGCGCGTGCTGACGGTGGTCGACACCTTCTCGCGCTACGTGCCGGTGCTTGATCCACGTCATAGCTATAGAGGCGAAGACGTTGTGCAAACCCTTGAACGGGTGTGCCAAAAAGCCGGCTATCCGAAAACGATCCGTGTCGACCAAGGGACCGAGTTCGTGTCGCGCGACTTGGACCTGTGGGCCTATTCCAAGGGTGTGACGTTGGACTTCTCACGCCCCGGCAAGCCGACTGATAATGCTTTCATCGAAGCGTTCAATGGCCGCTTCCGTGCAGAATGCCTGAACCAGCATTGGTTCCTGACCCTTGCGGATGCCCGCGAAAAGATGGAGGATTGGCGTAGATACTACAATGAGGAAAGACCTCATGGTGCGATCGGCAACAAGGTGCCGATCTCGTTGGTGAATTCGGGAGGCGCAACCAGCCCGCCTCCCTGAATGAAGCCGGAAAACTCTAGCATCCGGTGGTCCAACGTTTGGGAGCG
>NZ_JAULSE010000096.1:0-538 GCF_030518245.1 Rhizobium sp. CBN3 | reverse complement strand
GGAGCGATCTCCGATGGCTTCAATACCATGGTGCATCCCGTGGCGAGCGCCGGAGCGACCTTGCAGGCGATCTGGTTGATCGACCAGTTCCACGGCGTGATCATCGCGACGACGCCGATCGGCTCGTGCATGATGCAGGTGGTCCCCTGCATGTATTCGAAGGCAAAGGTCTCGAGGGCCTTGATCGTCTGTTCGAAATGGAGAGCGCCGATGCCGGCCTGCTCGGCCCGGGCCATGGCGAGCGGCGCCCCCATTTCCCGCGAGATGATGTCGCCGAGCTCGTCATTGCGGCGCTTCAGGATCGTTACGATGCGCCTCAGCAGTTCGACGCGCTCTTCCTTGGATGTCTGCGAGAAGGAGGCAAAGGCTCGCCGTGCGGCCGCGACTGCCTTATCAGCGTCGGCGGCACTGCCGAGGGCGATCGTGCCCATCGGCTCTTCGGTCGAGGGATCGATGACCTCAAGTGTTTTCGAAACCGAGGGCTCGATCCACTCACCGTCGATATAGAAGCTGTGGGCGTGTTTCATTGGTGGCTCCC
>NZ_JAULSE010000095.1:0-547 GCF_030518245.1 Rhizobium sp. CBN3 | reverse complement strand
CAATTTCTACGAGGCCTTTCCGACCGAACTGGTCAGAGCCGCCCAGGTCGATGGCGCGAGCTTCTTCCAGATCTTCCGCCGCATCATGCTGCCGAACTCGCTGCCGATCATTGTCGTCACCGTGATCTACCAGTTCACCAACATCTGGAACGACTTCCTGTTTGCCTCGGCCTATGCCGGCACCGGTGACTCCATGCCGATGACGGTGGCGCTCAACAACGTCGTCAACACCTCGACCGGGGTGGTCGAATACAATGTCAACATGGCGGCGGCGATGATCGCGGCCGTGCCGACGCTCATCGTCTATATCCTCGCCGGCCGCTACTTCGTGCGCGGCCTGATGGCGGGCGCAGTCAAAGGGTAAGTCATGGCCTTCCTGGAAATCTCCGGTCTCAGAAAGCGCTTCGGCGCCGTCGACATCCTCAAGGGGATCGATCTCGAACTCGAAAAGGGCGGCTTCCTCGTGCTGGTCGGCCCGTCCGGCTGCGGCAAGTCGACCCTGCTCAACACCATTGCCGGGCTGGAGACGATCACCGCGGGCGAGATC
>NZ_JAULSE010000094.1:0-553 GCF_030518245.1 Rhizobium sp. CBN3 | reverse complement strand
CCCATGATGGTGGAGATCGCCACCGCCGGCACCACCATCTTGATCGAGTTCCAGAAGTAGCCCTTGATGCCGGCGCAGGTCAGCCCGACGCAGGCCTCGCCCCAGGCCTTGACCCAGGGATCGAAGGTCGGCGCCTGCGGCAGTGCCAGCATGTTGCCGCCCTGGATCTCGTCCATCGTCTTGAACGAGGTCGTCAGCATGACGAAGAGCGGCATCAGGTAGAGGATGGCGAAGATCACCAGCAGGCCGTAGATGACGAGGCGACCGACCCAGCGGGCGCTGTTGCCGCGCTCCGCTCCTGCCGCAGCCACAGCCGTTGCCGATGAGGAGGTGCCGATCGGAGAGGTGAGGCTGCTCATCGGGCCTTCTCCTTCAGTTCGGAATAGAGATAGGGAACGATGATCGCCGAGATCGTCATCAGCATGATGATGGCGCTGGCCGAGCCGACGGCCATCTCGTTGCGCTTGAAGGTATATTCATACATGAAGTTGGACGGCAGCCAGGCCGAGCCGCCCGGCCCGCCCGAGGTCAGCGCCACCACCAGGTCGTAGGA
>NZ_JAULSE010000093.1:0-561 GCF_030518245.1 Rhizobium sp. CBN3 | reverse complement strand
CACCGCGCTGAGCGCTTTCCAGCGCATCGTTAATGATCAGGATGGAAGAGATACAGCCGACTTCCTGTTCCTTCCAGTGAGCGATGCCAGTGCTTCGGATCCTGATCACCGGGGCACCCATTGGTCGCTGCTACTCGTTGACCGTCGCAACCGCGAGGAGCCGGCTGCCTATCACTATGACTCCTTCCGGGGCCAGAACGACGAGTTTGCAGCAATGCTCGCACAAAGGTTGGGTACCCGTCTGGAGCCCGTCCGCATGACCCAACAGCGCAACGGCTATGATTGCGGAGTCTTCGTGGTTGACGGCACGCGGGCGCTCGTTAGACGTCTGGCGCGAAGAGACCGGCCAGCCGTGCTGCACCTCGACAACCTCGTCGCCGATCGGGAGCAACTCCAACGACGTCTGAGCACCGCGCCCAACAGTGCTCGAGCGAGGGCTGCGGCGGCTGAACCGGAGTCCTCCACACAGATCGCCGATCCCGCAGAGTTTTGGCATGGAGTGGCTCAACCCGGCCAGCTTCCCGATAGCTGGAATACAGCGCCCTTCCGGCAGGATTTGCC
>NZ_JAULSE010000092.1:0-600 GCF_030518245.1 Rhizobium sp. CBN3 | reverse complement strand
CCCGGACTTCCTTGGCGTGCTGCAAACTTGTCTCAACGCGCTTGCGGAAAAAGGTCGACTGCTGTTCGAGGATCTGCGACGGCGAATTCGCGCCCAGCAAAGCTTGCAAATGTGAGAAGCTGGCCTCGGCGTCGGCCTGCAGTGCAGCGATCGTCTTCCACCACAATTCGTTGCCGAATAGACTTGTCGTTTCGAGGATCGGAGGCAGCATTTTCTGTGTCGCTTCAGCGCCGGACGCAAATTTCAAAAAAGCCTCTGTCACCTTCTTGTTCCCCTTTTCAACAGATGCGCCGAACTGATCTGGCACCTTG
Source organism: Rhizobium sp. CBN3 (assembly GCF_030518245.1). Classification (NCBI taxonomy): domain Bacteria; kingdom Pseudomonadati; phylum Pseudomonadota; class Alphaproteobacteria; order Hyphomicrobiales; family Rhizobiaceae; genus Rhizobium; species Rhizobium sp. CBN3. The sequence goes on along the minus strand of NZ_JAULSE010000092.1, from coordinate 289 downwards.
AGCGACGATGACCCCGGGTTTTCGATCGTTTCAAAGGATCTTTCGGAAATCTTGGTCATTGCATTTTCCTTCTCTTTGAGTTGGTTGCAAGCTGTGACATCGGGATTGACCCTTCCGCCGGCGGATGCATGGCCGCTTGGTAGAACGCGGATCCGATGACGAACGGTCAGGTGGCCTCCGTTCCGTTCGTTTCATGAACCGGCATCATGCAGACTGCTTTCTGCCGCTTGTAACCAGGGATCAGCAAACACCATGCCAACTGCTCCGACGCGCCAAGAAGATGATTTTC
>NZ_JAULSE010000091.1:0-605 GCF_030518245.1 Rhizobium sp. CBN3 | reverse complement strand
GATGCCAAGCTGCGCGTCGACATGCGCACCGAGATCAAGCGGCTGCACCAGCGCATGGGCACCACCTTCGTCTATGTCACTCACGACCAGATCGAGGCGATGACGCTGGCGACCAAGATCGCCGTGCTGAAAGACGGGGTGCTGCAGCAGTTCGGCACGCCGGCCGAGATCTACAACAGCCCCGCCAATCTCTTCGTCGCCGACTTCATGGGCTCGCCGGCGATGAACCTGCTCAACGCCACCGTCGAGAACGGTGCCGCCGGGCTGGCGGTCTCGCTCGAACGGCCGAATGGCGCGCCGCTCAGATTGCCCGTCATGGCAGGCAATGACGGGCTGACCCGCTATGCCGGCAAGCCGGTGATCTTCGGCATCCGTCCCGAAGCCTTGACCGATCCCGACGGCGCCGATCGCAAGGCGCGTTCGCTGACCGAGGACGATTGCCTGATCGAAGTGGTCGAACCGGCCGGCTCCGACACCTTCGCCGTCACCAAACTCGGCGGCAAATCCGTCGTCGCCCGCCTGCGCGCCGATGCCGGCATCGCCCCAGGCCAGAACACTCGCCTCGCCTTCAATCTCGACAAGGCCGTGTTCTTCGATCCGGAAAC
>NZ_JAULSE010000090.1:0-633 GCF_030518245.1 Rhizobium sp. CBN3 | reverse complement strand
CGGAGGCGGGGCCGACAGCTTGATCGGCGGTGAGGGTGACGACACCTATGTCGTCGACCATGGCGGTGACATCGTCACGGAAGCGGCCGATGCGGGAACCGATACGGTCCGCACGACATTGGCAAGCTATACGCTCGGCAGCGATCTCGAGAACCTCACCTATATCGGCACGGTGGCCTTTGCCGGGACGGGCAATGATCTCGACAACACGATATTGGGTGGCGTGTCCAACGATACGCTTTCCGGCGGTGTCGGCAGCGACACGCTGAATGGCGGAGGCGGGGCCGACAGCTTGATCGGTGGTGTGGGCGACGACACCTATGTCGTCGACCATGCCGGCGACAGCGTCACCGAAGCTATCGGCGCGGGAACCGACACGGTTCGCACGACGCTGGCGAGCTATACGCTTGGCGGCAATCTCGAGAACCTCACCTATATCGGTACGGGAACTTTCATCGGGACAGGCAATAGCTTCGCCAACACCATTCTGGGCGGGGCAGGTGCCGATACCCTGGACGGGAAGGCCGGTGCGGACAGCTTGATCGGCGGTGCGGGCAACGACACCTATCTTGTCGATGACGTTGGTGACGTGGTCACCGAAGGGCTGAATGCAGGCACCGATCTGATCAAGAC
>NZ_JAULSE010000089.1:0-697 GCF_030518245.1 Rhizobium sp. CBN3 | reverse complement strand
GGCAAATCCTGCCGGAAGGGCGCTGTATTCCAGCTATCGGGAAGCTGGCCGGGTTGAGCCACTCCATGCCAAAACTCTGCGGGATCGGCGATCTGTGTGGAGGACTCCGGTCCAGCCGCCGCAGCCCCCGCTCGAGCACTGTTGGGCGCGGGGCTCAGACGTCGTTGGAGTTGCTCCCGATCGGCGACGAGGTTGTCGAGGTGCAGCACGGCTGGCCGGCCTCTTCGCGCCAGTCGTCTAACGAGCGCCCGCGTGCCGTCAACCACGAAGACTCCGCAATCATAGTCGTTGCGCTGTTGGGTCATGCGGACGGGCTCCAGACGGGTACCCAATCTTTGTGCGAGCATTGCTGCAAACTCGTCGTTCTGGCCCCGGAAGGAGTCATAGTGATAGGCAGCCGGCCCCTCGCGGTTGCGACGGTCAACGAGTAGCAGCGACCAATGGGTGCCGCGGTGATCAGGATCCGAAGCACTGGCATCGCTCACTGGAAGGAACAGGAAGTCGGCTGTATCTCTTCCATCCTGATCATTAACGATGCGCTGGAAAGCGCTCAGCGCGGTGCTCTCATCGCCCAGGCGCAGATGATAATGGGCTATCAGGGGATCGATAAGCCGCGTCCTGGCGGCGAGATCCGGATCGTTTCGCTGCAAGTCCTGCATTAGCAGCTCATAATCCGTCTGGATATGCTGGTCGCCCA
>NZ_JAULSE010000088.1:0-734 GCF_030518245.1 Rhizobium sp. CBN3 | reverse complement strand
ATGTCAAAGCTGATTAGGAATGCGACTCTGCCAACCGATTAGAAATGCGACGCTGGCACTGACGCTCAGCCCCCGATCCGACCGGCTGAGCCGGGTTGCAAGGGAGGAGCGGGGGCGGGTGAGACGCACCCCTTCGGCTTTAGCTTTGAGACTATGTCGGTCACCATTCATTCCGCAGCCTCCATGCGCGCCATCGCCTTCTGGCGTCTGGCAATCACCTCCGGATCGTTCATGAAATCCGTCCGCCGGCCGGGCTTGCGGCCCCGCTTCTGATAACCATTGCCCTGGCTACCATCCGGTATCCCAAACATATGATCCGTCTGACCGGTGCGGCGAGGGCCGCTCTTGCTCCGCTGCAGTTCACGTCCAGCCTGCAGCTCAGCGACGATCGAAAGCATGTCGTCCAAACGCTTATTCTCGACGACCTCCGGCCGGTGGATCGACCGCAATGTGTCGAAGGTTCTGTAGGGCAAGGCAAAACTCTCGTGCATGATCTCGAGGCGGCCATCCGGATAATCGCAGACGACGACCTTCTTACCTGCCAGGGGCCTGGAAAGCTCCGTCGGATCGAGAATGAACAAGACCTTGTCGTAGCGTAGCGTCAGGGACTGCGACAGCGTGCGGACTTCCTTCCGGCACATGGCGCCATCAAGGTTCTCATAATCGGCCAGCGGACGATGCATGTCCTTCGGATTGCGTGGCTGTTTGCCGAAACGGACATTGAAATCCTCGAT
>NZ_JAULSE010000087.1:0-821 GCF_030518245.1 Rhizobium sp. CBN3 | reverse complement strand
CGGGGATGCGTGTCATCCTTGGGTTTCGAACTCGTACCTCAGCGAGCATCTCCGTCGCCATGTCTTCGCTCGAACGGTTGATTGGGCTTCGAGCCCGCGTTGCAAGGAGGAGCACCCATGCATATCCCGCAAGCTTTCATGGTCGGCATCGATGTCTCGAAAGCCCATTTCGACGTGGCCGTCGAGGGCAAACGCGCCGTTGTCCGTTTCGACAACGACGCGCCAGGCCGGGCCGCGCTGGCGACGGCGATAGCCGGCGCCGAGCTGGTCGTCGTCGAGGCCACCGGCGGTTACGAGATGGCGATCGTCAGGGCGCTGATGGCCGCCGGTATTGCCGTCGCCGTCGTCAATCCCCGCCAGGTGCGCGATTTCGCCAGGGCCAGCGGCCGGCTGGCCAAGACCGATCAGGTCGACGCCCGCGTCATTCTCCACTTCGCCAGAGCGATGCGGCCGGCACAGATCCCCCATATCGACGACGGCCGCATCGCGCTTGCTGCCCTGGTCGCCCGCCGCCGCCAGCTCATCGACATGGCGGTCGCTGAGAAGAACCGCCTCGAACACGCCCCGCAGGCCGTCGCCGCCCTGATCGGCGAGACCCTCGCCGCCCTCAAGAGCCAGCTCGCCCGCGTCGATGCCGCCATCGCGCTCGCCATCGAGGCCGAGCCCGACATGGCCGCACGCCGCGACCTGCTGCTGACCGTGCCGGGCATCGGCGAGGTCGGCGCCGCCGTGCTCATCGCCGAACTGCCCGAACTCGGCGCCATCGACGACAAGAAACTCGCAGCCCTCGTCGGCGTCGCCCCGGTCGCCCACGACAGCGG
>NZ_JAULSE010000086.1:0-854 GCF_030518245.1 Rhizobium sp. CBN3 | reverse complement strand
CCGACATCGGCCGTGCACCAGTAGACGTCGCCGTGATGATAGTCGAAGACATATTCATGCGTCATCGCCGCATAGACGAGGTAACCGCCGGTCGTGTGCAGCACGCCCTTCGGCTTGCCGGTCGAACCTGAGGTGTAGAGGATGAACAGCGGATCTTCCGCCTTCATCTTCACCGGCGGGCATTCCGGCTTCACCGTGGCGATCTCCTGGTGATACCAGAGGTCGCGGCCCGGCGCCCAGCCGGTCTTGCCGCCGGTGCGGCGCACGACCAGCACCTTGCTGACAGTGACGTGCTCGCGGGCGGCGATATGGATCGCCGTATCGGTATTGTCCTTCAACGGTACCGGCTTGCCGCCGCGCACGCCTTCGTCGCAGGTGATGACGAAGGTGGATTCGCAATCAACGATGCGCCCTGCCAGCGCCTCGGGCGAAAAACCGCCGAAGACGACGGAATGCACCGCGCCGATGCGGGCGCAGGCGAGCATCGCATAGGCTGCTTCGGGGATCATCGGCATGTAGATGGTGACGCGATCGCCCTTCTTGACACCATGCTTCTTCAACACATTCGCTGTCCGGCAAACATGCTCGTACAGTTCGTTATAGGTGACCTTCTTGTCGATATAGGGATTGTCGCCTTCCCAGATGATCGCCACCTGGTCGCCATTCGTCTTCAGATGGCGGTCGATACAATTGTAGGAGACGTTCGTCTGGCCGTCTTCGAACCATTTGATCGAGACCTTGCCGGTAAAGGAGGTGTTCTTGACCTTGGTATAAGGTTTGAACCAGTCGATCCGCTTGCCGTGCTTGCCCCAGAATTTGTCCGGGTTTTCAATGCTTTCCTCGTACCATTTCAG
>NZ_JAULSE010000085.1:0-925 GCF_030518245.1 Rhizobium sp. CBN3 | reverse complement strand
GGCTATTTAGTAATGCGACAGTTGGGCCAGTTAGAGATGCGACAGTCTCGCCTCTCGACGTGCTGGTCAATACCAACGTTGGGAGCAAGGATGGCGACTTCAGCCTGGTGGAGACCATGAGCGTTCGGAGTCGTGATGTCCTGTTTGATCACCATGTCGCAGAGAGAATTGCATCGCCTCGAAGTCATTCAGAAGATCCGCGACCGGCGCCTGAGCGTCGTCCAGGCGGCTGAACTGCTCGATCTCAGCCGAAGTCAGGTTCACAGGCTGCTGCAGGCCTATGATCGTTTCGGTGAAGCCGGCCTCGTTTCGAAGAAGCGATCCCGACCGAGCAATCGGCGCCACAGCGAGGATTTTCGCAATGCGGCGCTGGATCTGATCCGCGAACGCTATCCGGATTTCGGGCCGACGCTGGCGCGCGAGAAGCTGATCGAACTGCATCAGATTTCGGTCGCCAAGGAGACGCTGCGCCAATGGATGACCGAGGCCGGCATCTGGATCTCGCGGCGCGAACGCAAGAAGCGGGTTTTCCAGCCGCGCGGCCGGCGGGATTGTCTCGGAGAGCTCGTCCAGATCGATGGCTCGCATCACTGGTGGTTCGAGAACCGCGGCCCCAAATGCGCCCTGCTCGTTTATATCGATGATGCCACCGGCAAGCTGCTGCATCTGCGGTTTGCCGGATCGGAGAACACATTCGACTACTTCCATGCGACGAAGGCCTATTTGCAGCAATGGGGCAAGCCTCTGGCGTTCTACAGCGACAGCACGGCGTCTTTCGTTCGATCCATGCGTCGCAGACGGATCGGACGAGCGGCCTGACACAGTTCGGCCGGGCGCTTTATGAGCTCAACATCGACATCATCTGCGCCAACACCCCGCAGGCCAAAGGCCGGGTGGAACGCGCCAACCAGACGCTGCAGGATCG
>NZ_JAULSE010000084.1:0-1047 GCF_030518245.1 Rhizobium sp. CBN3 | reverse complement strand
TGTGAGCTTTCGGGAGGTTGTCCATTCGGAGCGGATCGAGGAGACTGGAGCTACCACATCTCGAGTCGGAGGGATCGCCGCGAATGAACATTCATAAGAATGCCCGACTGACACCGTTGCGCCGGGAAGAAATGGCCCTTGCTGTTATCGAGGGGCATCTGACTCAGGCTCAGGCAGCACAGGCCTATGGCGTCTCGGCCAAGATCGTCGCCCGCTGGGTCGAGCGTTTCAAGGGCGGTGGTCGAGAGGCTATGCTCGATCGTTCGTCCCGACCTCATGTCATGCCCCGGCAGACCGGTCAGGCGCTGGCGGAGCGCATCATCACGCTTCGCCGCCAGCGCCTGACCGGCAAGCACATCGCAATCGAAACCGGTGTGTCTGCAGCGACGGTGAGCCGGGTGCTCAAGCGCGCGGGCCTCTCCCGGCTCAAGGATATCGAGCCGACCGAACCTGTGCGCCGTTACGAACGCCAGGCTCCCGGCGAGATGATTCATATCGACATCAAAAAGCTTGGCCGGTTCCACGAGGTCGGCCACCGCATCACTGGCGATCGCACCCGGCAGAGTTCGCGCAGGGGGAAGAATTGGGGCGCCGGTTGGGAATGCGTTCATGTGGCCATCGACGATGCCTCTCGCATCGCTTTCTCACAGATATTGCCTGATGAAACGAAAGAGAGCGCCGTAGCCTTCCTGAAGGCGGCATTGGCCTATTATGCCAGCCTCGGGATCGCGGTCGAGCGCGTCATGACCGACAACGGTCCCTGCTACACATCAAAGGCCTTTACTCAAGCTTGCCGCAAAAATGGCCTCAAGCATGTTCGCACCAAACCATACACGCCCCAAACCAACGGAAAGGCAGAACGCTTCATCCAGACCGCCCTCAGAGAGTGGGCCTACGCTGTCGCCTATCCCAACTCAGACACGCGCGCCGCCGAGCTGCCACGATGGCTCCATCGCTACAATTGGCACAGGCCTCACGGAAGCCTAAATTCAAAACCACCAATCAGCAGACTCGCTCTTACCCAGGACAACCTGTTGAGGCTCCACA
>NZ_JAULSE010000083.1:0-1049 GCF_030518245.1 Rhizobium sp. CBN3 | reverse complement strand
TAGAGCGTGCTGCAATTTTCCGGAATCGGGGATTCGCAAATCAGCGGAAATGTGATTCCCTATGCATGCCGGGAAAGGATGGCCGGCATGGATGACGCGACCCTATTCCGCAGACCTTCGCGAGCGTGCGTTGGTCCGATTGAGTGCCGGGGAGACGACGCGGTCGATCGCGGCGGCACTTTCGATTGCTCCCTCCTGCGTTTCGAAATGGAAGCGACGTCTTGCCGAGACCGGCTCGTTTGAGCCTGGCCGCGCCGGCGGAGGCAAGAAGCGAACCCTGTCGGGCGAGCGGGCCGACTGGTTGCGTGAACGCTGCCGATCCAGCCCGTTCACGACACGCGGATTGGTGGCGGAATTGGCCGAACGTGGCATCAAGACCGACCGCCGAGCGGTTTGGGTCTTTGTTCGGGCCGAAGGCCTGAGCTTCAAAAAAAACGGTTCTGCCGGCTGAGCAAACGCGAGCGGACATTGCCCGCAAGCGGCTGCGCTGGAAGACCCATCAGCCGCGGATTGAAGCTCGTCGGCTGGTCTTTCTCGATGAAACCTGGATCAAGACGAATATGGCGGCGCTCAGGGGCTGGGCGCCGCGCGGCCAGCGGCTCGCTGCGCCGGTCCCGCACGGCCACTGGAAAACCCTGACCTTCATCGCCGCCTTGCGCTGCGACCGGATCGATGCGCCCTGGGTCATCGACGGACCGATTAACGGCGAGCTCTTCACCCTCTATGTCAAGAAAGTTCTCGTGCCCACCCTCGCCAAGGGCGACATCGTGATCCTCGACAATCTCGGCAGTCACAAGGGACAAGCCGTGCGCCGTGCCGTCAGGGCCGCAGGTGCACATCTCTTCTTCCTGCCGCCCTACAGCCCCGATCTCAATCCTATCGAGCAGGTCTTTGCCAAGCTCAAGCATCTCATCAGGAAAGCAGCCCCACGGACCGTCGAAGCAACATGGCGCAAGGCCGGTGAATTGCTCGACGCATTCTCGCCGGCCGAATGCGCCAACTATCTCACAAACTCAGGCTATGCTTCCGTATGAAAACAGCATGCTCTA
>NZ_JAULSE010000082.1:0-1056 GCF_030518245.1 Rhizobium sp. CBN3 | reverse complement strand
GCGACTAGATGTGGAGCCTCAACAGGTTGTCCTGGGTAAGAGCGAGCCTAGTGATTGGTGGTTTTGAGTTTAGACTTCCGTGAGGCCTGTGCCAATTGTAGCGATGAAGCCATCGTGGCAGTTCGGCGGCGCGCATGTCCGAGTTGGGATAGGCGACGGCGTAGGCCCACTCTCTGAGGGCGGTCTGGATGAAGCGTTCGGCCTTTCCGTTGGTTTTAGGCGTATATGGTCTGGTGCGAACGTGCTTGAGGCCGTTGTCGCGACAAGCTTGGCCGAATGGCTTTGATGTGTAGCAGGGACCATTGTCGGTCATGACGCGCTCGACCGCGATCCCGAGGCTGGCATAATAGGCCAATGCCGCCTTCAAGAAGGCCACGGCGCTTTCTTTCGTCTCGTCCGGCAATATCTGTGAGAAAGCGATGCGAGAGGCATCGTCGATGGCCACATGAACGCATTCCCAACCGGCGCCCCAACTCTTGCCTCTGCGCGAACTCTGGCGAGTGCGATCGCCGGTGATGCGGTGGCCGACCTCATGAAACCGGCCGAGCTTCTTGATGTCGATATGAATCATCTCGCCGGGAGCCTGGCGTTCATAACGACGCACAGGCTCGGCCGGCTCGATATCCTTGAGGCGGGAGTGGCCTGCGCGCTTGAGAACCCGGCTCACCGTCGCTGCAGATACACCGGTTTCGATCGCGATGTGCTTGCCAGTCAGGCGCTGGCGGCGAAGCGTGATGATGCGCTCCGCCAGCGCCTGACTGGTCTGCCGGGGCATGGCATGAGGTCGGGAGGAACGATCGAGCATCGCCTCTCGACCACCGGCCTTGAAACGCTCGACCCAACGGGCGACGATCTTGGCCGCGACGCCATAGGCCTGTGCTGCCTGAGCCTGGGTCAGATGCCCTTCGATAACAGCAAGCGCCATTTGTTCCCGGCGCAACGGCGTCAGTCGGGCATTCTTATGAATGTTCATTCGCGGCGATCCTTCCGACTCGAGGTGTGATAGCTCCAGTCTCCTAAATCCGCTTTGAATGGACAACCTCCCGAAAGCTCACA
>NZ_JAULSE010000081.1:0-1093 GCF_030518245.1 Rhizobium sp. CBN3 | reverse complement strand
CCGACGAGACGGACGATGGCTTCGTCGTTCGGAAAGATGCCGACGACCTCGGTGCGTCGCTTGATTTCGCCGTTGAGACGCTCAATTGGATTCGTCGAGTGCAGCTTTGCCCGGTGCTCTTTCGGGAAGGTCATGTAGGCGAGCACGTCCTCTTCAGCGTCGTCCATGATGGTGGCAAGCTTCGGCACTTTCGGCCTGATTTGATCGGCGACACTGCGCCATTGTGCGGCTTGCTGCCTCCGGGGTCTCCTGGGCAAAGGCCGTCGCGATGAAGGCGGATACGACCCGCCTGCCGCTCTTTCCAGCATGCGCGAGCACGTTCCTCATGAAGTGAACCCGGCACCTTTGCCAAGTGGCATTGAGAACCTTGGAAACGGCAGCCTTGAGACCTTCGTGCGCATCAGAGACAACCAACTTCACCCCGCGTAGACCGCGGCGCGTTAGCCTGCGCAGGAATTCCGTCCAGATCGGTTCGGCCTCCGAGGTGCCAACTTCCATACCCAGGACCTCGCGCCGACCGTCGTTATTGACGCCGACCGCGATAATGACGGCGACTGAGACGATGCGGCCGCCACGCCGGACCTTGAGATAGGTCGCGTCCACCACAGGTCGTCGACAGAACGAGTCGAGATTCCCTGGATATACGCTTCCTGGATAACGGCCGTCAGAGCTTTCTCTGCCATGCGGCGCGGTTCAAGGAAGCTCGGAAAGTAGCTGCCCTTGCGCAGCTTCGGAATGCGAAGCTCGACGGTGCCAGCCCGCGTCTCCCAATCGCGGTCACGGTAGCCATTGCGTTGAGTGAGCCGCATCGGGTTCTTCACACCGAAGTCAGCACCCGTGGCCGAGCCGACCTCCAACTCCATCAGCCGCTCGGCAGCAAGACCGATCATCTCACGCAACAAATCTGCATCGGCACTCTTCTCAACAAGCGAACGCACGTTCATCATGTCATTGGTCATCGGTGATCTTTCCGTCAGGTTGGTCTTGAACAACCCGACCCTAGCGGAAAACACTGATGGCCGCCCGCAAAGCCGATCACCCGCTACAGCGCAACGAGAAGCGCGCGGGCGCTCGGCTTTACTCCCTACCGTCA
>NZ_JAULSE010000080.1:0-1105 GCF_030518245.1 Rhizobium sp. CBN3 | reverse complement strand
CAAGGTGGTGGCGCCCGATCTCTATATCGCCTGCGGCATCTCCGGCGCCATCCAGCATCTGGCCGGCATGAAGGATAGTAAGGTGATCGTCGCCATCAACAAGGACGAGGAGGCGCCGATCTTCCAGGTCGCCGACTATGGCCTCGTCGCCGATCTCTTCGACGCCCTGCCGGAATTGCAAAAGGCGCTCTGAGCGAGGAGACCGAACGTGGCGCGTGTGGTGAGACGTCCAATCAGACCTGGTGCCGACCTTCTCCTGAACGATGAGGAAAAGCCGGCTTATATCAGGCTGCACGACCTCGGAAGGGAACGGCGTCCTCGGCTGCTGCAGGAATTTCTCAACGATATCGGCGGGCTGATGCTGTCGGCCGACGCCCCTGCCGTTGCCAGTTTCGTTGCCGGCAAGGTGCTGCAGAGGCTGCTCAAGACAGGCAAGGTGCGGCCGGAGGGCGACCCTCTTCCAGGTGTGCCCGGAGGGCTGGATGACGCCATCGGCCAGCTGGCAAAATCCGGCCGAAAATATGAGGCGATCGCGGGCCAGTTCAAAAGTCTCGCCGACAAGCTGCTGTGGAGGCGTGGCCGGACCGGCCCCTTTGCAAGCCTGAACTTCGGCAACACCCACTCCCACGCCGTCCTGGTCGGTCCGGGCGGCCTGGAGGAGCGGGCGGATCTAAGAGTGGGCGTGATCTATATGGATCGCTACACCCGCTTTCCCGATCATGTTCAGACGCAGCCACGTGCCTTCATTCTGCTGTCGCCGGGGGAAATCTGCCTTGGCGATTCCCAATGGTTTTCCGCCGCGACCGGAACCGTCTTCGCGAACGATGCGGGGCAATCCTTCGCGATAAGATGTACCGCCCAGCCGCTCCTCGCGGTCTGGTGTCAAGTCGAGCCGGGATGACGGAGGTGAGACCGAAGAAAGTCGTTCCGATCTTTCTGCCGTATCTCAGCATATCTAACACCGAAATTTAATTTAATAGGGAAGGATTATCAAATGGACGTTCGCGCCGCCGTAGCCGTTCAGGCCGGAAAGCCGCTTGAAGTGATGACCGTGCAGCTCGACGGGCCGAAGGCCGGCGAAGTACTGGTGGAAGTCAAGGCGACC
>NZ_JAULSE010000079.1:0-1124 GCF_030518245.1 Rhizobium sp. CBN3 | reverse complement strand
ATGGACGTTCGCGCCGCCGTAGCCGTTCAGGCCGGAAAGCCGCTTGAAGTGATGACCGTGCAGCTCGACGGGCCGAAGGCCGGCGAAGTACTGGTGGAAGTCAAGGCGACCGGCATCTGCCATACCGACGATTTCACCCTGTCGGGCGCCGATCCGGAAGGCCTGTTTCCGGCCATCCTCGGCCATGAGGGCGCCGGCATCGTCGTCGATGTCGGTCCGGGTGTGACCTCGGTCAAGAAGGGCGACCATGTCATTCCGCTTTATACGCCGGAATGCCGCGAGTGTTATTCCTGCACGTCGCGCAAGACCAATCTCTGCACCTCGATCCGATCAACCCAGGGCCAAGGCGTGATGCCGGACGGCACCTCGCGCTTCTCGATCGGCAAGGACAAGATCCATCACTATATGGGCTGCTCGACCTTTTCCAATTACACGGTGCTGCCGGAGATCGCCCTCGCCAAGATCAATCCCGACGCGCCCTTCGACAAGGTCTGCTACATCGGCTGCGGCGTCACCACAGGCATCGGCGCCGTCATCAACACCGCCAAGGTGGAGATCGGATCGACGGCGATCGTCTTCGGTCTCGGCGGCATCGGCCTGAACGTCTTGCAGGGGCTGCGCCTGGCCGGCGCCGACATGATCATCGGCGTCGATATCAACCCGGATCGCAAGGCCTGGGGCGAGAAGTTCGGCATGACGCATTTCGTCAACCCGAAAGAGGTCGGCGACGACATCGTTCCCTATCTGGTCAACATGACCAAGCGCAATGGCGACCTGATCGGCGGCGCCGACTACACCTTCGACTGCACCGGCAACACGAAGGTGATGCGCCAGGCGCTGGAAGCTTCGCATCGCGGCTGGGGCAAATCGGTCATCATCGGCGTGGCCGGCGCCGGCCAGGAAATCTCGACGCGGCCGTTCCAGCTGGTGACCGGCCGCAACTGGATGGGCACCGCCTTCGGCGGCGCGCGCGGCCGCACCGACGTGCCTGACATCGTCGACTGGTACATGCAGGGCAAGATCCAGATCGATCCGATGATCACCCACACCATGCCGCTCGAAGACATCAACAAGGGCTTCGACCTGATGCACAAGGGCGAAAGCATCCGCGGCGTGGTGGTCTA
>NZ_JAULSE010000078.1:0-1169 GCF_030518245.1 Rhizobium sp. CBN3 | reverse complement strand
CCATGAAGATTCTCGTGCCCGTCAAGCGGGTAGTCGACTACAACGTGAAGATCCGGGTTAAGCCGGATGGCACGGGTGTCGAGCTTGCCAATGTGAAGATGTCGATGAACCCGTTCGACGAGATCTCGGTGGAAGAGGCGCTGAGATTGAAGGAAGCCGGCAAGGCGGAAGAAGTGGTGGCGGTATCGATCGGCCCTGCCAAGGCCGAGGAGACGCTGCGGACGGCGCTCGCCATGGGCGCCGACCGGGCGATCCTGGTCGAGACCGACGAGCAAGTCGAGCCGCTCGCTGTGGCCAAGATCCTGAAAGCGGTGGCCGATGCCGAACAGCCGGGATTGATCATCGTCGGCAAGCAGGCGATCGACGACGACAGCAATCAGACCGGCCAGATGCTGGCGGCGCTGCTGGGCTCGGCCCAGGCGACCTTCGCCTCGAAGATCGAGATCGGTGACGGCAAGGCGCAGGTCACCCGCGAAGTCGATGGCGGCCTGCAGACGATCGAGATCAAGCTGCCGGCGGTCATCACATCAGACCTCAGACTGAACGAGCCACGTTACGCCTCGCTGCCGAACATCATGAAGGCAAAGAAGAAGCCGCTCGACAAGAAGAGCCCTGCCGATTTCGGCGTCAACACGACGCCGCGGCTGAAGGTGCTGAAGACCGAGGAGCCAAGTGGCCGCAAGGCCGGCGTCAAGGTCAAGTCGGTCGCCGAACTCGTCGACAAGCTGAAGAACGAAGCCGGCGTGCTGTAATCGGGCTGGAACAGGAGCAACTATCATGACCATTCTTCTTGTGGCCGACCATGACGGCCATCACCTCTCCGACCAGACCGCCAAGGCGCTGACCGCGGCAAGCCAGATTGGCGGCGATATTCATATCCTCGTCGCCGGCAAAGGCGCCAAGCCCGCGGCCGATGCGGCGGCAAAACTTTCCGGCGTCTCCAAGGTGCTGCTGGCCGAAAGCGACGCGCTTGCCAACAATCTCGCCGAGCCGCTGGCCGATCTGATCGTCTCGCTCGCCGATTCCTACGACACGATCGTCTCGGCCGCCACCTCGGTCGGCAAGACGGTGCTGCCGCGGGTGGCGGCACTGCTCGACGTCGCCCAGGTCTCGGAGATCATCGAGGTCGTCTCCGCCGATACCTTCAAGCGGCCGATCTATGCCGGCAA
>NZ_JAULSE010000077.1:0-1175 GCF_030518245.1 Rhizobium sp. CBN3 | reverse complement strand
GCCGACGGCCATCTCGTTGCGCTTGAAGGTATATTCATACATGAAGTTGGACGGCAGCCAGGCCGAGCCGCCCGGCCCGCCCGAGGTCAGCGCCACCACCAGGTCGTAGGACTTGATCGCCATATGGGCGAGCACGATGAAGGCCGACAGGAAGATCGGCCGCAGCAGCGGAATGACGATGCGGCGATAAAGCTGGAAGGGTGAGGCGCCGTCGATCTGCGCCGCCTTCATGATCTCGCCGTCGATGCCGCGCAGCCCGGCGAGGAACATCGCCATGACGAAGCCCGAGGCCTGCCAGACACCGGCGATGACGACGGTGTAGATGACGAAGTCCTTGTTCTTGATCCAGTCGAAGTGGAAGCTCGTCCAGCCGAAGTGGTGCAGCGTCTGCTCCAGCCCGAGGCCGGGATCGAGGAACCACTTCCAGGCGACGCCGGTGACGATGAAGGAGAGCGCCATCGGATAGAGGAAGATCGGCCGCAATAACCCCTCGCCGCGGATCTTCTGGTCGAGCAGGATGGCGAGCAGCAGGCCGAGCGCCAGGCAGATGCCGACATAGAGGAAGCCGAAGATCGCCATGTTGGTGATCGAGGTATACCAGGAGGACGGCGGATCGTTCTCGAAGGTCCAGCGCCACAGCCGCTGATAGGCGCGCGCCCCGGTCAGCGCATAGGAGGGAAAGGTCTTGGAATTGGTGAAGGAGAGATAGGCGGTCCAGACGATGAAGCCGTAGACGAAGATGAGCGTGATGACGAAGCTCGGCGCCAGCACGATCTTCGGCAGCGCATCCTGCAGCCGGCCGCGCAGCGAGACCCGCGTTGCTTGCCGCGGCGTCAGAACCGGATCGGTGGTGGCAACTGTGCTCATGGTATCTCATCTCCTCCCCTGCATGATCAGGCCTGCATGATCGGCCCTGCCCGATCGTCCCCGCATGAATGGTCGCGGAGCCTGAAGCTTCCCCGCAAGATGCGGGGAAGCGTAGTCATCGACAGCACTCTCAGCGGGCGTCGTCGATCGCCTGGACGAGCTGGGTGACGGCTTCGTCGGAGCTCTTGATCTGGCCGTGGACGAACTTCGAGACGACGTCCTTATAGGCATTGGCGATCGCCGGAGGGGCGCCGTAACCCTGGGCGAGCGAACCGAACAGCGTGCCGCCCTCGTTGGCGGCCTTCAGA
>NZ_JAULSE010000076.1:0-1187 GCF_030518245.1 Rhizobium sp. CBN3 | reverse complement strand
TGGACGAACTTCGAGACGACGTCCTTATAGGCATTGGCGATCGCCGGAGGGGCGCCGTAACCCTGGGCGAGCGAACCGAACAGCGTGCCGCCCTCGTTGGCGGCCTTCAGATCGGCGATGCCCTTCTTGCCGCAGGCGTCGAAGTCGGTGTCGGGAACGTCGGTGCGGGCCGGAACCGAACCCTTGACGACGTTGAAGGCCGACTGGAAGCTCTTCGACAGCGTCGCCGTCGCCAGCGCCACCTGCGCGGCCTTGCGGTCGTCGGGAACGTTGAACATGCCGAACATGTCGGAGTTGTAGATGACGCTGCCTTCGGTTCCGGGGAAGCGGTAGCACAGGAAGTCTTTATCCGGCGTCTTCTTGGCGGCGACGAATTCGCCCTTGGCCCAGTCGCCCATCACCTGCACCAGCGCATCACCCTTGATGACCATGGCGGTCGCCAGGTTCCAGTCGCGGCCGGAGAAGTTCGGGTCGACATATTTGACGATCTTCGCGAGGTTGTCGAAGGACTTCTTCATCGTGTCCGACTTCAGCGACGCCTCATCGAGATCGTTGAAGGCCTTCTTGTAGAACTCCGGTCCGCCGGTCGACAGCACGATGGAATCGAACATCGTCGCTTCCTGCCAGTTCTGGCCGCCGAGCGCCAAAGGGATGACGCCTGCGGCCTTGGCCTTGTCGAGGAGCGCAATCAGATCGTCGAAGCTCTTCGGCTGAGTGCCGCCGATCTTGTCCATCACCGCCTTGTTGATCCACAGCCAGTTGACCGAATGGACGTTGACAGGGGCTGCGACCCATTTGCCGTCATAGACGGAGAACTTCTGCAGTGCGGCCGGCACCGACTTGTCCCAGCCTTCCTTCTTGGCCGTCTCGGTCAGGTCGCCCATGACACCGGCCTGGGCATAATCGAGCACGGTGTAACCGAGCATCTGCGAGGCCGTCGGATAGGTACCGGCCGCCACCATCGCCTTCAGCGCCGTCATCGCCGCATCACCGCCGCCGCCGGCAACCGGCACGTCCTTCCAGGCAAAACCTTCCTTCGACAGATCCTGCTTCAGGACGTTCAAAGCCGCTGCCTCGCCGCCCGACGTCCACCAGTGCAGCATCTGCACTTCCTTGACGTCAGCAGCCTGCGCCGCACCCAAACCAGCCAGCATCACGACAGCAACAGCTGCCGAGCTCATGAACTT
>NZ_JAULSE010000075.1:0-1295 GCF_030518245.1 Rhizobium sp. CBN3 | reverse complement strand
CACGCCCGGAATGGACTTGATGTTCGATTTGACGTCGCATTCGGAAAGGGCCTTCGGCTCATCGCCAGGCTCGTCGCCGCTCGTTGCGACGCTGAGGTGCTTCTTGCGGCGCTTCGCCGCCTTGTCTGGATATTGCGCTAATACTTCCGCAATGAGCTGTTCATGCAAAACGCTGTCATTCTCGTAATCAAGGCTCATGGGCCCCTGCCCCCTTTCAAGGTTCGGGTTAGGTCGTCGTCGCCGAAGCGGCTTTCTTGGAAGGACGCGCTGGCGCAAGGGCCAGCGCGTCCTGTCGACAGCGGCAGTTATTGAGCCGCAACCACCGCTGACTCCTTGGCCTGTAGTTCGGCCAGCATCTGCTCGTCGCTCTTCATGATGCCGAAGTCGAGCAGCATGTCTTCGAGCTCTTCCATGGTAATCGGGGTCGGAATGGTCCCTTGGCCCGAATTGGCATGGATCTTCTCGGCTAGCGCCCGATATTCCCCGGCCTGCTTGGAGTCCGGCGCGTACTGGATCACCGTCATCTTCCTGAGCTCGGCGTGCTGGACGATGTTGTCACGCGGCACAAAGTGGATGAGCTTGGAATTGAGCCTGGCAGCCAGCGCCTCGGAGAGGTCGAGCTCGCGGTCCGTCTGGCGCTCGTTACAGATCAGGCCGCCGAGCCGCACGCCGCCGGAATGGGCATATTTCAGGATGCCCTTGGCGATGTTGTTGGCGGCATAGAGCGCCATCATCTCGCCGGACATCACGATGTAGATCTCCTGGGCCTTGTTCTCACGGATCGGCATCGCAAAGCCACCGCACACCACATCGCCGAGCACGTCATAGGAGACGTAGTCGACATCGTCATATGCACCGTTCTCTTCAAGGAAATTGATCGAGGTGATGACGCCGCGCCCGGCGCAGCCGACGCCCGGTTCCGGACCGCCGGACTCCACGCACTTGATGCCTTTGTAGCCGGCCTTGAGCACGTCCTCGAGCTCAAGGTCTTCCACCGAACCTTCCTGCGCTGCCAGATGCAGAACCGTGTCCTGTGCTTTGGCGTTCAGGATCAGCCGGGTGGAGTCGGCTTTCGGGTCGCATCCGACGATCAGGATCTTCTGCCCGAGGTCGACAAGCGCTGCGAGCGTATTTTGGGAGGTGGTGGACTTGCCGATCCCCCCTTTGCCGTAAAATGCGATTTGACGCAAATCTGACATATCGCCTTCCTTCTTTCGTTCCATCCATCGCTGAGTAAAAGGCAGGCAGCTCGCGCCGCCTCGCATGGCAATCTTCAAAACCCGTGCCATGTGGGC
>NZ_JAULSE010000074.1:0-1298 GCF_030518245.1 Rhizobium sp. CBN3 | reverse complement strand
CACCGGTTCGGCTTTGAGACGCTAGGCAAGCTCGCCGAGACCGGCACGAAAATGGTCGATGACGCTATTGAAGTTATCGAAACCTATCCCGACGTGGCGCGGGCATCATGAAATCAATTTTCGAGGAAAGAGATCATGTCAGACATTGTGGAGCAGCTGAAGAAGGTCCGCAAGCTGCAGTCCCGCGCCGCCGCTGCGAAGATGGAGTTGCACGATCTTGCCGAGGACCTTCCGATTAATTGGGCTAGAATCAAGACCATTGCAGGAGAGACGTTCGACGCCTTCGCCGAGTTGAACGCTGCGAAGGAAGAGCTCGCTGCATTGGAGAATTCACGATGACTGGCCCTTTCGTCACGCGCGACGGCTCCAGCTGGGTGCCGGAGTACCTGACCTGCATCGATGCTACAACCTGCATCGGCTGTGGCCGATGCTTCAAAGCCTGCTCTCGCGAAGTCATGCACCTCTATGGCGTCGGTGAAGCGGGTGAAATCCTCGGCATCTGCGACGACGAGGAGGAAGACTTCGATGGCGAGCTCAATCGTATGATCATGGTTGTCGATGAGGCCGGCCGCTGCATTGGTTGCGGCGCCTGCGCGCGCGTCTGCCCGAAGAACTGTCAGACCCATGTCGCGGCAGACAAGGTTACTGCGTGATCTCGCGAACAAGTCAACGCTGTTACCTTCAGATCGTTTGTTGTCTCCTGCTGCTCGTCGTCTGCGCAAACGAACGAACGTAGTTACTTCGTGTGGCATTCCATCCACAAAGTTAGCGCTGCGATGGTGGCTAGTTCGTCGCTTCTTTCAATAGGACTTTTTTAAAAGCGCGAAGTGGCGATCGCTGTCTCGTCGCCCTCGGCGATGAACTTATCCGGTTGCCAAGGCAGATGCCCCGCGATTGGATCGCCACAGATCGTGCCGTTCGTGTCCCATGCCTGATCCGCGGATGCGGCGGTTCTAATCAATGGCGGCCGGTGCAAAGAAGGCACTGCAATTGCACGCAATGTCTCGCGCAAGCTGACCGTCAAGGTAAGCACCAGTGCGCAGCTGACGGAGGCACTTGCGGCGAGGACCGCAACGCCACTTTCCACCCCGCAGGCTCAATACGATCCGACACAGGACGATCCTGAGCGCGGTTGAATTACATGCTAATTCCCTTGTCCCCAGCGCAACCGTCGACATTTCTCGCAAATGTCGGGCATCCGCCACTTTTGTCAGGTTTGTCGTGATTGGAACGTTTTGTTCGCCGGTCTCTCCGTCAAATACACATCAACCTGCCCTCAACCCGCCCATTGATAAAAG
>NZ_JAULSE010000073.1:0-1298 GCF_030518245.1 Rhizobium sp. CBN3 | reverse complement strand
GCAGGGCTGTCCGGGGAAATTGTCAGGCATAAAAGAAAGCCATTTGGTTTGGCGATGTTTTGGGTTTTGGCCGGCTTGGATTGACGGGAGGCGGCTTGTCGATTGCTGCGATGGATTTGCGCTGGAACAAGCATTGGATGACGAGGTCGGTGAAGCGCAGGATGGGCATGGTGATGGCGCTGGCGCGGACGGCGATACGCAAGAGCGCATAGGCGATCATGGCGGCGAAGATCTGCAGGCGGATGGCATTGTCGTTATAGCCGAGGAACCTGCGGATCTTGAGATGCTGCTTGATCCAGCGGAAGAGGAGCTCGATCTGCCAGCGGTCCTTGTAGAGCTGGCCGATCTCGACGGCAGAGCGGTCGAGATCATTGGTCAGCAGCGTGATCGTATCGCCCTGATCGCGCTTGAGGAGCAGCCGGCGCAGGCGCATCGGCAGCTTGGAATCGCCCTTGCTGGCAAGGCTGACCACGCAGTCTTCGAGGATCATGAAGCCATCACCGTTTGGCGCCTCGACAGGGCGCTCGGCGAGCACAGCCAGTCCCATATTGGCCTTCGGCCGGGTGACAAAGACAGAGCCGGCTTCGGCGATCGCCGTCCACCAGCCATAATGGCAATAGCCCTTGTCGAACACATAGGTGGCGCCGGCTTCGATGGCGATGGTGCGGCCGATCTGGGCATCGTTGACATTGGCGTCGGTGATGTCGAGGACGCGCGGGCAATCGGCATGGGGATCGTAGACGACATGCACCTTCATGCCGCGGATGCGGCCGTTCGACTTGGCCCAGTCACAGAGCTTGCCGAGCGGGATGGGGGTTGAATCGATCAGCCGCAGCATCGCGGTGCCCTCACGACGCATTTTGCGGCCGAGCTGGCTAGCCAGCAGCGCGAAGGTCTCGGCAAAGATGCCGGCCGCCGCCTGTTGGCATCCGACAGCGTCGAGCGCTGCAGCCGGCCGCAGCCGAGATGATAATGATGCTGAGCATTGGCGTTCCAGCCTGCTTCGAGCGCTCGCAGGCTGCCGGCAGCCCCGAACTGGGCATAGATCAGCGCCACCAGGTGATCCCAGCTCTTGAAGCATTTGTCGTAGGCATCGCCGTCGTGCCGATCGACGATCGCCTGGAATTGACGCCGATCGAGGCTTTCAATCAACTGCCCGAAAATGCTAGGCGTAAAGCGCATGCTCCGTTCCTTTTTCTGAGTCTCGACAACCAGAAAATAGACGGAAAACCTCCGTCTGACGGGGCATGCGCCTGCGGCATTTCGATTCACCCAGAACTTTCCCCGGACAGCCCTGC
>NZ_JAULSE010000072.1:0-1336 GCF_030518245.1 Rhizobium sp. CBN3 | reverse complement strand
CAAGGCCTGGGGCGAGGCCTGCGTCGGGCTGACCTGCGCCGGCATCAAGGGCTACTTCTGGAACTCGATCAAGATGGTGGTGCCGGCGGTGGCGATCTCCACCATCATGGGGGCGCTGAACGGTTATATCCTGACCAAATGGCGCTTCCCCGGCCACACGCTGGTGTTCGGGCTGATGCTGTTTGCCTGCTTCATCCCGTTCCAGTCGGTGCTGTTGCCGATGGCGACGATCCTCGGCTCGCTCGGCCGCTTCGGCGTCACCCTGCAGAACGCCACCGGCTGGAACTTCGGCTTCGGCAATTCGACGGTCAATCTGGTCTTCGTCCATGTCGTCTACGGCTTGGGCTTCACCACGCTGTTCTTCCGCAATTTCTACGAGGCCTTTCCGACCGAACTGGTCAGAGCCGCCCAGGTCGATGGCGCGAGCTTCTTCCAGATCTTCCGCCGCATCATGCTGCCGAACTCGCTGCCGATCATCGTCGTCACCGTCATCTACCAGTTCACCAACATCTGGAACGACTTCCTGTTTGCCTCGGCTTACGCCGGCACCGGTGACTCCATGCCGATGACGGTGGCGCTCAACAATGTCGTCAACACCTCGACCGGGGTGGTCGAATACAATGTCAACATGGCGGCGGCGATGATCGCGGCCGTGCCGACGCTCATCGTCTATATCCTCGCCGGCCGCTATTTCGTGCGCGGCCTGATGGCGGGCGCAGTCAAAGGGTAAGTCATGGCCTTCCTGGAAATCTCCGGCCTCAGAAAGCGCTTCGGCGCCGTCGACATCCTCAAGGGCATCGACCTCGAACTCGAAAAGGGCGGCTTCCTCGTGCTGGTCGGCCCGTCCGGCTGCGGCAAGTCGACCCTGCTCAACACCATTGCCGGGCTGGAGACGATCACCGCGGGCGAGATCAAGATCGACGGCCGCGACATCAGCGGTCTGCATCCGTCCAAGCGCGACATCGCCATGGTGTTCCAGTCCTATGCGCTCTATCCGAACATGACGGTGGCGGGCAACATCGCCTTCGGCATGGAGATCCGCGGCATTCCCAAGGAGGAGCGGGCCAAGGCGATCAAACAGGTCTCCGACATGCTGCAGATCGGCCATCTGCTCGACCGCAAGCCTTCCCAGCTCTCCGGCGGCCAGCGCCAGCGCGTCGCCATGGGCCGGGCCTTGGTGCGCAATCCGCAGGTCTTCCTGTTCGACGAGCCGCTCTCCAATCTAGATGCCAAGCTGCGCGTCGACATGCGCACCGAGATCAAGCGGCTGCACCAGCGCATGGGCACCACCTTCGTCTATGTCACTCACGACCAGATCGAGGCGATGACGCTGGCG
>NZ_JAULSE010000071.1:0-1529 GCF_030518245.1 Rhizobium sp. CBN3 | reverse complement strand
CCTCAGAGCCTGTGAATGTTTTGTGGCGGCGGCGATTGGATTGTGATTCTGTGGGTCGTTGATTTGCGTGGGGGATGATGGTGGGCGACGATCTGTTCGAGGGAATGCCGGCGCATGGAGCGCGGCGCAGAGCTCAGTTGGCGGGCGGAGCGGCGCGCATGCGCGAGCCGGTGCGCGATCAGATCGAGTTGCGTGCGGTGGATATCGACAGCTTGATCGGCCAGGATCACGCGGTGCGGGTCATTTGGAGCTATGTCGAGGGACTGGATCTGAGCGCGCTCGAAGATCGGATCAAGGCGCGTGAGCACAGGCCGGGCCATCCGCCGATTTCGCCACGGCTTTTGCTGGCGCTTTGGCTCTATGCCAACAGCGACGGCGTCGGCAGCGCGCGGGCGCTGGAACGGCTGTGCGGGAGCCACGACGTCTATCGCTGGCTGTGCGGCGGTGTCTCGGTGAACTATCACACGCTTTCGGATTTTCGGGTTGGTTGCGCCGATCTGCTCGACCGGCTGCTTTGCGAGCATCTGGCGGCGCTTGCCGATGCCGGCCTCGTTTCTCTCGATAGTCTGGCACAGGATGGCGTGCGGGTACGGGCGAGCGCGGGCGCCGCCTCGTTCGGCCGGGCGGCGACGCTTGATCGGCATCTTTCGATTGCCGAGGCCGTTGTGGATCAGCTCAAGCAGGAGGTCGATGCGCGTTCGGATGCCAGCACGCGGCGCATCGAGGCGGCCAGGCAACGAGCGGCGCGCAAGCGCGGCGAGCGGGTCAGAGCAGCCCAGGCCGCTCTTGAAGAGATCAAGCAGCGGCGCCAGGCGCGCGAAGAAAAGCGCGGCAATGGCAAAAAGCCGAAGGAGCCGCGCGCTTCCAGCACGGATGCCCAGGCGCGGGTGATGAAGATGGCCGACGGCGGCTTCCGTCCGGGTTATAATGTGCAGGTTGCCAGCACGGCCGGTGAGCAGTTCGTGGCCGGGCTCGCGGTGACCAATGCCGGCTCCGATCGCGGCCTCATGCGGCCGATGCTGGAACGGTTGCGCGCGCTGAGCGGCCATCTGCCGCGACACTATCTGGCCGATGGCGGCTTTTGCAGCGCTGACGATATCGAGTGGGCGCACGGCGAAGGGGTCGAGGTCTTTTGTCCGCCTACGCAGTCCAAGCACGGAACCGATCCCTTCTTGCCGCGGCACGGCGACGATCCGGGTGTATCGGCCTGGCGGGCCCGTATGGCAAGCGAGGCGGGCAAGGCTCAGTACAAACCCCGCTCGATCTGCGAATGCATCCATGCCCGCTGGCGCAACTGGAATCTGCGACAATTGACGGTGCGCGGCATCGAAAAGGTCCGTGCCGTCGTACTCTGCTACGCACTCACCAACAATATCTTGCAAGGCCATCGGCTTGCCAATGGCTAAGCCAGTGCAATCACCCTGACGCCAACAAGCGACCATCCGAACGCACCGCGCAATCGTCTGACGATCGATTACATCGGCAAACCAAGACCGGCCAGAAACGCGCCAGCTTCAAAAGCTTCACAA
>NZ_JAULSE010000070.1:0-1837 GCF_030518245.1 Rhizobium sp. CBN3 | reverse complement strand
GAAATCGGCATAGGGGGCGATCGATGTGATCGCACCCCTGCCACACCACCCGGCATGCGGGTCCGCACCGGGCGGTTCGAGAGATTGAGGTTTACGCGAGTCTGGGCATTCCGAGTTGGTCTGCCCATTTGATCGTGAGGACGGTGTTGAGGAGTTTGGCGCTGTTGCGCCACCAGCGGCGGGCGTTTCCCGCCACCTGCAGTGCCACCTTGAGGCTCGCTCCTCTTGCCATCAGTTCCCGGAAGATCGTCCTGCCTCGTTTCCATTGCTTGAGCTGGATAGCCCGCAAACGATGACGCATCCACTCGTCCAGGTCGTTGAAGACCGACGGTGTTTGCGCCAGCCGGAAGTAGGCTTTCCATCCGCGCACGAAGATACTCAACCGTTCCACCACCGCTTTGAGCGACCGCCCCGTCACGCGCGGTGTCAGTTCGCGAATGCGCTCCTTGAACGCCTTGATGGCCTTGCCGGCCACTCGTCGCTTGACCACACCCCCGGCTTGCCGGAAGGCATAGCCGAGGAATTTGCGGCCGAAGACGCTGGCAACGGCGCTCTTGGCCTCGTTCACCGTCAAGTGAAGCCGGCCATAAAGACGCCGCAGCAGAACCATCACCCGCTCGCCCGCGCGCCGCGACCGCACATAGACGTTGCAGTCATCGGCATAGCGGCAGAAGGCATGGCCCCGCCGTTCAAGTTCCCTGTCCACCTCATCCAGCAACACATTGGCCAGAAGCGGCGACAGCGGCCCACCCTGCGGCGTGCCTCGGCTCCGCTTGATGACCGCATCCCCATCAACGATATCGGCGCTCAGATAGGCCCGGACCAGGCGGATGACGCCGGGATCGGGGATTTTCCTGCGCAGACGGTCGATCAGGATGTCGTGCTCAACCCGGTCGAAGAACTTCTCCAGGTCAACGTCCACAACGACACGACGCCCGGACTGCACGAACGATTGTGCCGCAAGAACGGCATCGTGCGCACCGCGTCCCGGACGAAAGCCGTAGCTGTGCTGGCTGAAGGTCGGATCAAGGATCGGCTGGAGGACTTGCAGGAGCGCCTGTTGGATCAGGCGGTCCAGCACCGTGGGGATACCGAGCTCACGCTCGCCCCCAGGCTTCGGGATCATCACGCGACGCACCGGCTGTGGCCGATACGTCCGCTCCCGCAGACTGTCGCGGATGGCAGGCCAGCACTTGCGTAGCATCGCAGCCGTCTGGTCGATATCCAGTCCGTCCACCCCCGCCGCCCCTTTGTTGGCCCGCACCTGCTTCCAGGCCTTCAGGAGGTTCTCTCGCCTCAGGGCCGCCTCAAGCAGCCCTGCACCTGTGTCGTTCCCCATCCTCGGCGGGGGCTCGGCTTCGTCAAGATCAGAGCCTGGACGGGCTTCACCCGCTTGCCGCTCCAATCTCCCGGACATTCTCGGCATCTGACGCATGGCCTTGCTCATCCTCGGAGGAACTTCACTCTCTCTCGTTCGGCCCTTCGTTCGCGCCAAGGCGCTCCCTACTACGGCCTCTGCTGACTTCTCGCTCCGGCTCGACACCGTCGCCCTTTCAGGCGCAAAGCGAGATCTCCCCAGGTAAGAACGCACTCCTTCCCTGCACGACCGCCGGATTTACGCCAGCGACCCTTGGTCACGAGAGCTTCGCGGTTCATTGCCCGCTCGCCCTGGTCGGCACCGCCTCATATCCGGTTCTTGTCCATCGGCCCGCAGGTTCGATCCACGCTTCCTCCCCACGCTCGGTCGCCCTTGCAAAGTTGCGCTTCTCTTCGCTCGCCATGACCAGCTTACGGTGGGACTTGCACCCACAAGAGTGCGCCCATGCTGGGCGCACAA
>NZ_JAULSE010000069.1:0-2110 GCF_030518245.1 Rhizobium sp. CBN3 | reverse complement strand
GGTACATTCTATCTCGAACTGCAACAAAGGCGCTAAGCTGCCTGCTTTTCGGGAGCCATGGTTTGATCCGTACCTTTTCGCATTTGAGTTTTGACGAACGCCGATCGATTTCCAGGATGTTGGATCAGAAGTTTAGCCAGTCTGAGATCGCCAGACGCCTCGGCCGGGACCGTGCGACCATCTCCCGGGAGATAAAACGCAACTACTGGCACGATCAGGAATTCCCCGATGCCGAGGGCTACTGGGCGATGACCGCCAACGACATGGCGCGCGACAGGCGCCGGCGGATCGGCAAGCTCTTTCGTCGCGAGGATCTGCGGAACGAAGTGATCGGAAAGTTGGAATCCGGCTGGTCGCCGGAACAGATCGCTGGACGACTGAAGATCGAACCAGCGGCCAAGGCAAGCGTCTGTCACGAGACGATCTACCGGTATGTCTATTCACCAGAAGGACAACGGCAGCAACTCGCGCGGCTTCTCCCGGAACGGCGGAGAAAGCGCCGGCCGCGATATGCTCGCAAGCCGCAGAATCCAGTCTTTCCAGATGAGCGTTCGATCAAACATCGGCCGGAAGCCATCAACGATCGCAAGGAATTCGGTCACTGGGAAGCCGATCTCATGATCTTCGAAAGGGTTCAGGGCAATGCCAATGTGGCAACGGTTGTTGAGCGGACGAGCCGGTTCACCATGCTGTTCAAGAACAACGACCGGCAGTCCAAGCCGATCATGGAGCGGCTCATCGACGTGCTCAGCCCCCTGCCCAGGCATGCCCGGCAAAGTTTGACGTTTGATCGCGGATTTGAATTCGTCTCCTGGCGGCGACTGAAGCAGGGAATGGGAACCGATGCATGGTTCTGCGATCCGTCTGCGCCCTGGCAAAAAGGCTCCGTTGAGAACATGAATCGGCGGATTCGGCGTTACCTGCCGAGGGATACTGCTGTCCTGTCAGTTCCTGATGAATCGATACGATCGCTGATCGATCGGTTGAACAGTACGCCGAGAAAATGCCTTGGTTTCCGCACCCCAGCTGAAGTGTTCAGGCGTGAAGTGAACAAATGACGGCAAGCCGGGGCGGAGGACGGATTTTATGAATGATCCTGCGGTGATTGCGCGGCGAGAGAAAGCGTTATTAGGCAGCCAGCGGCAGAATAGAGATCGTCAATGCACGCCGATATCGCTTTGCGTATCCGATTCCAACTGCAGGCAAGCTGCCCAAAGTAGCGTCTTGTGGAAGGATCCATCCTGCAGAAGAGTGAGCCCCTCTCGTGCCTCGCAGAGCAAGCCGAGCCAGCATAAGCGTTGGAAGACGCCATACTGAAGATCGGATTTCAACTCCCAGGCTTCTATGGTCATTTCGGTGTCCGACAAAGGCGCCAGCTCTGGATAGAGGATTTTCACAACGTCCATTGGCGTGCAACCTTCTCTGGCCTTGATATTGAGAAGATTGAGGAACATGCGCCACCAGCGTAACCGCGCTCGGACCTCCTCTTCCCGCTCGGTGGCGTGGACATAGGAATAGAGATAATCCGTGGCGACCAGATCGAAGAAGGCTTGCGGGTTCACCAAAAACTCCCGGCCGCGTCTGGTTGGCAGCAGCACATCCTTTTTCCGGCGAAGAAGCTTCAGATGACGGGCCATGTCGCGCACGACCCAAAGCGGCGGCATGTCGCTTTCATTGAGCACCTTGTTCATGCTGTAGAGGTCCTCGGCTGTGAATCCTGGCCAGAGGAAGTGCACAGCGGCCCAATGCACGAACTTGCGGTTCATGGCGCCGGTCGCCGTCAATCCTATGCCACCCTCACCGTCAGCATAGGCAACCGAAAGAAGCATGCCGCGAAGAAGTGGTGACAGCGCCGCGACGTCGACGTCACCTTGCAGGTTGATTTCCGGAAGCATCGTGCGGCTTTGATCCCCAACTGCGCCATGCAAGTCCCAGCGAGTATCGAGCGGTAAAAGAACAATTGCTAGTGAGAAAGCTAAAGCCGAAGGGGTGCGTCATCACCCGCCCCCGCTCCGCCCTTTCAACCCGGCCCAGCCGGTCGGATCGGGGGCTGATCTCCCTGCCCTGTAGTAGCCTTTAAGCCCTTGTTGCATTTACATTAGAAGTCACA
>NZ_JAULSE010000068.1:0-2172 GCF_030518245.1 Rhizobium sp. CBN3 | reverse complement strand
CGGAATAGGGTCGCGTCATCCATGCCGGCCATCCTTTCCCGGCATGCATAGGGAATCACATTTCCGCTGATTTGCGAATCCCCGATTCCGGAAAATTGCAGCACGCTCTAGTGCTCGTCGGCCTGGCCGGCATGGGCCATCGCCTTCCCGCCGAACTCTCCGGCGGCCAGCAGCAGCGCGTCGCCGTCGCCCGCGCACTGGTGCTGGAGCCGCAGGTGCTGCTGCTCGATGAACCGCTCTCCAACCTCGACGCGCGCCTGCGCCGCAAGGTGCGCACGGATATCCGCCAACTCCAGCAGCGCCTGGGCTTCACGGCCGTCTATGTCACGCACGATCAGGACGAGGCGCTTGCCGTGTCCGACCGCATCATCGTCATGAAAGATGGCGAAATCGACCAGACCGGGGCGCCGCGTGATCTCTATGGAGCGCCAGCTTCCGCCTTCATCGCCGATTTCATGGGGGAGGCGAATGTCATCCCGTGCGAGGTGCTCGGCATCGATGGCGCAACGCCCCCATCGCGAAAAAGGCGATCCTGGAAATATCGGTCGCACGGATCCGGCACTGCCACGGCACCTTTGCTGGCGCGAAGGTGTGCAAGCTGGCCAAGCTGCTCGATGGTTTCTGCCGTTTTGAACTCGGACCCGTGCACGGGACAACGACTGATCTGCAGCCACATCCAGGAGGCTCGGATGTACGCGTCATGAAGCTGTGCGCCGGGGGCTCGCAGATCATCCGCGAGGCAATGGCCGCAGAAACGGGTGGCCTTGAGATCAAAGAATTTGCGATTAATGACCGCATCTCCGAAACTGACCTGCTTTTCTCCGGGAACGACTGCGAACCGTAACAAAGGCTTGAGATCGAGCCCCGTCCAGAGTTCGAGTTTCGAGACTTCTTCGTTATCGCCGGCGAGAAGACGCGTCGGGCGCAATCCAACGCCTTGGCTCGAACGGCAGCATAACTTCGCCAAGATCAGGAATGATGACACCGAACGCCCTGTAGAACGACGGTTGTAACTGGCCCGCGACCTCGAAACGCGCCGCATTAGCAGGAGACGGGCAGTTTCACTCCACGCTACTAAGCTTTGGATAACACGTTCGGCCTCGTCGACAAGCATCTCTTCTCCCATCAGGGCTGCATGCCGATAGGCGCCGAAGGGAAGGAGGCCGTCCGCGCACCAGCTGTCTGTGATTTTCTTTTGCAGAGCCGGCTCGGCGGTGCTCAACATGGCGTCCTGCGGCGTTCGCCTGTAGGGCGACAATCTGGATGAGATCACGTCTCATCTTGGTTGTCGCGCTGCAAACAGAACTAGAAGGCGATAATTGGGGCCGGAGAACGAACCCGCTGCGCGGGAGGGCGTCTGCGGCTGAGGTAGAGGATGCGGGCTGGAGTTTGCGCCTGGATTGAACGTCGCCCGGCAAGGGCAGAGCATGACGAGCTTCTTCAACAAAGGAGCCTGATCATGCAGTACCCCGATCTCCACACGCCTATCAGCCCGCTGCGCCAGCGGTTGATCGACGACCCATAGCGGCCGCAAATGCTTTGAAGGGCAACATTCCTTATAGTCGCTCCCAGCGCCGGCAATAGAGCGCCGGTCGCGCTCCGCGAGGTGAACGAATATGTTGAAACTTCCGCCACCGATATGGGCCCTTCTCTTCTTGATCCTCACTGCGGGCGCCAGCTACTTGGCCGGGTGGCCCGCCGTACCTTGGGTACATAGCCTCTTCGTCGGGATCGGACTCATCGCCGTCAGTTTCATTGCTCCAGTTTGGGCCTTGATACTGTTCAGACGTGAGGGCACCCAGGTCAATCCCACCTCGGAAACCAACAATAAGCTGGTCACCGGCGGACCTTTTCAGTTCACCCGGAATCCCATGTATCTGGGCCTCGTCGTCCTCAGCCTCGGTGTGGCTGTGGCGACGGGCGCTATTCTTATGTTCGCCGCCCCCCTCTTGGTGTTTGCTACCGCCAATTGGGTCCACATCCCCTTCGAGGAAGCCAAGATGCGCCGCCAGTTCGGCCCGGCTTTCGACGACTACGCGCGGAACGTGAGAAGGTGGCTTTGATGTGAGCTTTCGGGAGGTTGTCCATTCGGAGCGGATCGAGGAGACTGGAGCTACCACATCTCGAGTCGGAGGGATCGCCGCGAATGAACATTCATAAGAATGCCCGACT
>NZ_JAULSE010000067.1:0-2280 GCF_030518245.1 Rhizobium sp. CBN3 | reverse complement strand
ATACGGATGCGGGAAGAGCCTCGGGTGCGAAGGATGCTGGCGCGGTCGCTGAAGTGCTTAGTGCCGTCTATGACGGCCTACCCTTTGCGGGTTCTACTATGGCTTCAGGCCCGGACGAAACCCGCCCATGGCGCCGGATGCATTTCATACGGCGATCATGAACCAACGTGTGAGTTGGGTGCTCGATGCCGACCCCGTATCCTGCAACTATCAAACTATGCCTGCGGGCGGGTGCCGCGGTGGACCGACTTGTTCATCACGCAACGATCTTCGAAATGAACGTCGAAAGCTATCGACGACGTTCCGCCATGGAGGCCAAACGCCAGCGCGGCAGGCCAGCCTCATTCGCGACAATCAAAGGCACCGCACAGTTTGTCGCGGAGCGGCAATCAGACCACGATGAAGCTCTTGCCAGCGACAATCAACATGATAACTTCATCCCGACCGCGACATAAGAATCTCATCCAGATTGTCGCGCGCGTCTCATCCTGATCGCCGCGCCATAGGTCGCATAACTATCAAGCGCGCAACGGGTTCTGTCAGCAGCTACACCGCATATGGTTCCGTTGCCTGAGGCGGCGAAATCAGAAAGGCCGGCGGATGGATTGGTTGGAACCGGAAATCCTGACGGCACCCTTCACGCTGCATGTCCCACATATCACTCGAACTGCTTAAATGAAGGCCAATTCTAGCGGGCTCCGCATGGCAAGCGGCAAGCTGGCGAGCCTCTCAAGCCATGTGCCGGCCTGATGGTCGAGTGCAGACGATTGTCGGCAAGCCGTCGCCATATGGTGTTCGGCCATGCCTTGGGGGCATGATTGGATCTGGCTTTAGCATGCTGGGCGGCGGTCGGCAGGCATTAGGATTGAGGTTCCAAATTTGATTTCCGGAGGACCGGCATCGATGTACCCAAGACGGAACCAGCCGCGCGATGACGATTCTCGCGAAGTAAGTGGGTGGATCGAAGGCGTGACCGGAGCTTTCGATACGGACGCCTGGATCGACGACTACTATTCAGAGAGCCGAGACCTGGAACAGGATCCGAGCGACTTGCGCCTCGGTTCGCACGACAGTGACGCCGGCGACCGTGTGCCGCGTCGCAGATCCGTGGGCGGTTCGATGCGAGTGACGCCGCAGTCGCTGGCGCCGGAGAGGGGTTCGGGGCAGCAAGACGTCGATGCCGCAACGGAGACTCACGTGGTCTCAACTAAGGTTCGAAAGCGTGGTCGCCCCGCCGACCGAGACATGCATCCTGATGACGAGACCCGTATCAACCAGTTCGCGGAAGCAGTCCGAAACTACGAAATTCTACCCGACGGTAGCGTCGGCCGAGGGGACGGAAGGGTTCCCGAGGCTACCGTCGAGAACAATTTATGGGTTCTTAGGGGGTTCGCTCGTTGGCTCCGAGCAGAGAACAGAGATTCGATGGCTTCTCGGCTTTTAAACGATCCAGATTCACTAGCCGTTGATATCGCGGATTATTTGGCAAGCGGTGGGGATGGTCGGAACCGTCTTAAGTCAGCACTGTCTCATTTCAGGAGGCTCGGACCTGAGGGGCAAGAACTCCAAGCCGTTGGACCTGGGCCGCGCCTGATGGGACGCCAGATACATGATCCTTATCCCGACGACGCCCGCGTCATTGATAGCTTGGCCAAGGAAGAGCTGAGTAAGTTCGGACCGGTCTCGACTTCCCGGAATAATACCAGTCACCAACGAAAGTTTAGCGCTTGGCTCAAAAGGGAGGGCAGGGAGAGCATAGTCAGCCGGCTCACCGGCAGTGATGAGCAGCAACAGTCGTTGAAGGAGGATTTTAGGGCCTTTACCAAGGAGGAAGGAAAAAAAGTGGTCGTGAGTTTCGATCGGCTGCGGCAGTATCTAGGCGCCGAGTCGCAGTTGAAACAGCATCATCCTTATCCCGACGACGCCCGCATCATTGATGACCTAGCCAAGGAAGCGCTGAGCAAGCTCGGATCGAACTCGACTTCCAAGAGGAATGTTGTCTGGAATATGGCCAGCAATCAACGAAAGTTTAGCGATTGGCTCCAAAGGGAGGGCAGGGAGAGCATAGTCAGCCGACTCACCGGTACTGATCAGCAGCGACAGTCGTTGAAAAAAGATTACCAAGACTTCACCGAAGACATGGGAAAAAAACTCAATATGTCTTTCAATCGGCTTCGGCAGTACCAGCAAGTCGTTGAGGCGAACGCAGCGTCGGGGTTGTCCCCTGAGCAGGCAAGTGGCCGGGAACCGGCCGGTCTGGACGGCCGTTCGGATTCACGT
>NZ_JAULSE010000066.1:0-3266 GCF_030518245.1 Rhizobium sp. CBN3 | reverse complement strand
CCATCAAGGCCTTCCACAAACGGCTGCGCGATGCCGGCAAACCACCCAAGGTCGCCCTCGTCGCCGCCATGCGGAAATTCATCATCATGATCAACACTATTCTCAAAAGACAAACCCCATGGAGCGAACCGCAACAACACGGTTGCTGAGGTGCCCCGAAGGGGCCTCGAAGGACGAGGTCGGCCACCGGCGCCAATGGATGCTAGAAGCAATGCTGGAGCGCGTCCTTCGAGGCTCCGGCCTTTGGCCTACGCGCCTCAAGGATGAGGAGCGTCGGAGAATGCCGCCCCTCTCTCTGACGTCATGCTGAGACCTTCCCGAAATACCAGTCAATCACCGGCAGCATGGCGATGTTGTACGGATACGCGTTCCGGTCGGCCGAACGGATCGCCACCGCACCCGCGATCTCCTTGTCTTCGGCGACCAGCATGTGGGCCTCGATCCGCTCGACCATCTCGTCGGCCGTCAGGTCGAAACGGAAGAGCCTCAGCAATGTCACCGTACGCCTGGCGTGGCTGGCGAAGAGGCCCTGCCCCGCCACCGAATCCGAAAGATCGAGGCCGGTTTCCTCGTGGACCTCGCGGCGCATGTTGGCCTCGATGTCACAGCGCCCGTCGAAGATATCCTCGGGTTCCAGCGAGCCGGCAGCGAAATAGACCTGGCCGGGATTGGCGGTGTGCGCACCCATGCGGATCGCAACCAGCGCGCCGTCGGAGCTTTCGAGCACGGGATAGGCGAAGATGTGCAGCCCGCCTTGGCGCTGGGGCTGGCGGCGCCAGTACATGAAGGCGGAAAAGGGCGTGACGTAGCCCTCACCCGAAATTCCCTCCTCGCCGAGCGACAGCCGCTGCTGGAAGATCAGGCGTCCGTCGAAGAGCGCCGGGTTGGCGGCGATCTCCCTCACCCAGTTTTCGCGGATCGCCGTTTCCTCGGCGGCGACGAAAGGATGCGTGCCGGGCAGGATGCGGAGATCAACGCCGGCGATGGGAAAGACCGTGCTCTCCGGCGGCCAGCCGGCGAAATCATCGGAAAAATCAGTCTTTGGAAAACTTCTGCTCAAATTCGTTTTCATGTTCGCTTTCAGGGGAGATCCAGTGTCATGACGACGGGGCAATGGTCGGAGGCCTTGGGCCGGTCCCAGCCGGTACGGGGATAACGCTCCACCTCCTGCCCCGGCGGGAAGATGGTACGGTAGGGTTGGCCGCTGCGGATGATCTCGGGCAGGCGGCCGGCATTATGGGCGGCAAGTGCGGGCGAAAGCCAGATATAATCGAGCTGGCAGAGGTGCTGCTCCTGCGGCCCGCGCGCATGATAGAGCGTCCAGCGGTCGAGGGGCGGACGACGGCGTACGACATTTTCGGCAAAGCTGTCATGGCTGAAGACATCGAGCGCGCTTTCGGTCTCCACCTGATGCTCGAAATGATAACCGGTGCCACGCCGCCCAACGACGTCGACGCGCTCCTGATAGTCGTTCATGTCGCCGCTGATGGCAAAGCTCTTCGAGGCTGTATGGCCGGCGCCGAAGCGGTCCTCGATGATGCGACGCACGGCGCGCGCCTCGGCGCGACGGAGCGGCAGTGTCGATTGCCGCCCGTCCAGCCCGTCGCGCGCACTGCCCATCGACTTGAAATGCACGACATAGAGCGAGAAAGGCCTGCCGCCGATCAGGAGGTCGAGCTCCAGGCAGTCGCGCTTGAAGATCTTGTCGTCGATACGGTTGGTAAGCGCCAGTTCCTCGTCGAAGAGATCGAATTCGCGATAGGTCGCCATCGCATGGCTTCTGATATCCCGAAGCTCGATTTTCTGGCCATCGCGCGTTTCCTCGCGCATCAGCACGGCGACATCGATGCCGCGGCTGTCATTACCCTCGACCAGGAATTTCTGCCGATAGCCGTTTCCGACCATGCGGAAGAGATAGCCGTATTCGAACGCCTGAAGGGCGGCCATATTGTCGATTTCCTGCAGGCAGAGAATATCGGCGTCGGCATCGGCAATCGCCAGCGCCGTCATCTGCCTGGTATCGTCGGTCGCCGCGATCACGCGCGCCTGCTCGAGCTGCTGATAGACGCCCTCGCTGTTCACCTCGAAAAGCTTGATGACGCGGTCCTGGCGCAGCTGGTTGCGGAAGCCGGTGAAATCGAAACGGGTCAGCAGATTTTCGACGTTGAAGGTGGCGAGGCGAAGCGACATGGATTGAGTCCGGTTGCAGGCGCTACCTTAACCAGCAACAGCGGCAGGAAAAGATGGCGCGGCCAAGAAAAGTGCGGACAGCCGAAGCTTTTGAAGCCGAAAGCGACCAACTGCGACTTGGATGGCTGACATTCACCCACGGGCCTCTGTTCGTTTGCCGCGGACGGCTATTGCCAATTCGCACGCGGGGGCATTTCATGAAACGAATTCTGGCATCGCTTGCAGTTCTGACGCTCCTTGCCGGCGACGGCCCGGCGCTCGCCGACACCTATGGCGCCATCGCCTATTCGCCGTCATCAGGCGCCACCGGCTGGTCCTATGCCTATGGCAACAGAGGCGCCGCTGAAACCGTCGCGAGGCGCAATTGCGACGACAGCGCAAATGACTGCGGCATCGCCATCTGGTTCCGCAACGGCTGCGGCGTGGTCGCCGTCGGCTATCGCGGCGGCTGGGGCTCCGGCTGGGGTTACGACCGCCGCGAAGCCCAGCGCCAAGCGATCGGCAGCTGCAACAGGCAGACCGGCGGCTGCCGCATCATCCGCTGACAGTGCTCGGGCGGGGAATAAGCCGACGTGGTCTGAAAACGACCGCGGCCATCGGTCCGCGCACCGTGGCGGGTAGCAGCAAAGTCATCTGCAGCAGTCTTTAATAAGGCCCATGCTTCGGGGGGCTCTTGACCGCTTGTTCTGACTCTACTGTAAATCGCACCCACCATAATGAGACTTCGTGTCGCCCTTTTCCGTAATCGAAATAATCCACCGGTAGACCAGCCGCGAGCTTAGCATCCGCCTCGGCCTTTCGTTCCGCCATGCATGAGTTATCGAGCATTGAAGCGACTTTTTCCGGATCTTTGTTTGAAACAAGATACGTTTTTGTGGACCGCTCCAAGCACTTGCCCAATGCTCCCGCGGCTGACCCGACGCGGCGTATCTCCGGGGTGTCATAGGGTGAAGTAGCACACGACGCTAGATGTGGAGCCTCAACAGGTTGTCCTGGGTAAGAGCGAGTCTGCTGATTGGTGGTTTTGAATTTAGGCTTCCGTGAGGCCTGTGCCAATTGTAGCGATGGAGCCATCG
>NZ_JAULSE010000065.1:0-4194 GCF_030518245.1 Rhizobium sp. CBN3 | reverse complement strand
CGCCATGCGGAAATTCATCATCATGATCAACACTATTCTCAAAAGACGAACCCCATGGAGCGAACCGCAACAACACGGTTGCTGAGGTGCCCCGCAGGGGCCTCGAAGGACGAGGGTCGGCCTCCGAGGCCCCTCCGGCAAGGAAAAAGACGCACGGCGCTCTCAGCCCCCGAGATGCAGCACGATTTCGCGTCGATGCGGCCGGTCGCGGTGTTCGAAGAGATAGAGGCCCTGCCAGGTGCCGAGCGTCAAGCGTCCCCTAGCGACGGGAATGCCGATCGACACCTGCGTCAGCGCCGCCTTGATATGCGCCGGCATGTCGTCCGGCCCCTCGGCCCTGTGCACGACCCAGCCCATCGATGGATCGGAGGCCGGAGGCACCAGCCGGCGGAAGAAGGCGAGAAGATCGGTGCGCACGTCGGGATCGGCGTTTTCCTGGATCAGCAGCGAACAGGATGTATGGCGCACGAAGATGGTGAGAAGCCCCTCCTCCCGTCCCGAGGCGCTGACGAAGGCCTCCGCCTGATCGGTGAATTCGTAAAGTCCCTGGCCGCGCGTGGACAGGGTGAGAATTGTCTGGGGCACGGGCGCTCTCCGTCTCGCAATGACATCCCCCGCGAGTTGGCGCGCCACGACGGCCAAGTCAATGGCCGTCGCACGGGCGGATCGATGCCCGCCACCCGGTCAGGGCCCATTCACCAGCTTGAGAACGAGCTGCTGGATGTTGCCGCCATCGCCCATTTCGACCTTGTCGAAGTTGCGGCCGCGCTGGCGCTGCCTTGCGGAAATCTCGCCGAGCCGCCGGGTCAGTTCGATCCTGATCTTCTTGCAGTCGGGGTCGTCGGCAACAGTGAAGCCGACGCTCATCGCCTCGATTTCCCTAACCATGTCCTTGATGGTTTCGCCATGCACCCGCTCATGCGCGGCAACGCCTGATATGAAGCCCTCCCAGCTGCTCTTAACGGCGGGCGGCAGCGCGGCCGAGGGTTTCGGCAGCGTATAGGTGATGATAAGTTTCGGCCGATTAGTGACGATGACGCAGGCATTGCCCTGCGGCTCGTATTTGCGGGTCCAGGTGAGCTTGAACGTCGTATGCGCGATGACCCGGCCCGTCACGCCGGCCTTGGGGCCTTGTGAACCGATCGATTGATAAAGTTCGGCGCCGGTCTTGCCTGAAATCGAATAGGGCTGCACCTCCTCGATCGCCTGCCATTCGCTCTGCGCCGCGGCCGGTAATGCGGCGAAAACTGCCGCCAATAGGCAGGGTAGAAAAGTCTTCGTCACGCATCGCCCCGTCAAGTGATTCCGCCCCGAACCTAGAGCCTTTCCGGACTGGATTGAAGCGTTCCCCGCTTTCAACGCGCATGCGATGCGTCGGCATCCGCACGGAGGTCGACAAAATCGCCAGCGAGGGTCCAGACCGCCTCGGTGCGGCCTGTATTTTCTATGAGAATCAACGCCTGGCCTCGGGAACAATTGTCTTCATCGGTTATTTCTTCTCTGACGCGCAGGAAAGAACATGACTCGCTACTATTTCGATCTGCACAACGGGGAAGGTCCGACGCGCGACGAGCACGGCACCGAGCTCAAATCTCGTGAAGACATTCCCAAAGAGGTGACCCGCATCCTGCTGGATGTGGCCCGTGACGAATTGCCGGCAGGCGACCGCACGACCATCGCCGTCACCGTCCGCGACGAGCGCGGCGATCCGGTCACGGTTGCCAGCCTCGTCTTCAGCAATGAATGGCTCGACGTCATCCGATGACGGCCTTCATCGAGGCTGCCGCCGAAGCCCGCGGGAAGGATTTTCAGCGCTCCGACACCCGCGCGATCGTCAGAAGGCGCCTGCCTCGGGCGCAGCCATTTCCTCGATCGCGTCGACACGGTCGGGATAAAAGGCGAGATGGTCCTTGATGTTGCTGACGGCGGCATGCGGGGATTCGTAGGTCCAGACGGCATTCTCGGAGCGTTTGCCAGCCAAAACAATGCTGTAGTAGGAGGCATCGCCCTTGTAGGGGCAATGCGTGGCGTGATCGGTGCGCTGAAGCAGCGACATGTCGACATCCCTGCGCGGAATATAGTGGACCGGCGGATAGGAGGCCTCGCGCAGCGTCAGCGCGTTGCGGCTATCGGCAATCGTCTTGCCGCCGACGGTGACGACGACGCGGCAGGGATTGTGCTCAACGGTGATCGGATGGTCCGGCCCGGGAATCTTGATCGACTTGTCCAACATGGGGTTCGTCTCCAGAAGATAACGATGCCCCTGAGATAGGGCGCCCATGCCGCCGGCCCAAGCCCCGAACCTTTCTCCCCTCACGCCTGCAATTCGAAGCGCGATGACGCGTGGCTGAGGGTTGCGGTCGCCGCCGTCACCGTCCAGTGACTTGCGAGCGCATCGGCGAGTGTCGCGATCAGCCTGCCGGTATCCTCGCCGGCGCCGGCATGCAGCGCCTCGGCGACGATCAGCACCGAGCGCGTCGTCTCCCGCACCGCTGAAAGCCCGCTCTGCCGGTTCGTCCAGCGGCGCGCATGGGCTCTGCCTTCGCCATCCGCGAAGATCACTTCGTCAGGCTCCGGATGTTCGCTTTGACCGCCGAAGGTGAGATAGGTCTCATGCCCCGTTGCATGCCGCACCTGGAGATCGCCGGCAATTTTTTCCGTGTCGAAGGCGGCGACAGGAATGGCAAAGGCGAGCGAAATCGCATTGCAGAGATCGACGAGCGGATGAAGCCGCGGCAGCAGGCACTCCTGGCGGAAGCGGCGCAGCAGCGCCTCGGAGGCCGAGCGATACTGCGTCGGCTTCAGCCCCATGCGGGAAAAGCCGCGCCGCCAGGCCTGGATCTCCGGGAATTCGCTTTCCTGGGCTTCAGCCAGGCGAGCCTCGGCAATCGCGCTGAAACTTGCGACCGCCTCTTTGACGTCTGCCGCCGCATCAATGCCATCGGCATAAAGCGCGGCGGCGCGAAGCTCCGGAAAAGCCTGCCAAATCGCCTCGGAATGGCTGAACTGCATGATCATTTCCCTTCCATGAGTTTCCTGTGGTTTCCGGCAAAGGCAAGCCCGGACACGGCCGCCAGCACGCAGGCAATGCCGGCAATCTGATTGAAGCCGACCGGCTCGCCGAGAATGACGAAGGCGAGCATGACGGCCGAAACCGGCGCAAGCGCGGTGAAGAGCGCGGCTTCGGTGCCGCTCACCCTCTCTGCCCCCGCATACCAGAGCAGAAAGCCGCCGACGGTCGGCACCAGGGCATAATAGGCGACGGCAGCGGCAGCGCTGGCGGAAAACCCATGAAAAGGCGCCTCGAAAATCGCCGGAACGATCGAGACGACGAAGCCGATGCCGGTCATCAGCATCGACTGGGCAAGCGGCGGGATATCGGCCGCCAGCCGCTTGTTCAACAGAATGAACAAGCCCTCGCAGATGACCGCAAGGAAAATCAGCAGATTGCCGACAAGCGAGCCGCCGGTCGCCTTTGGCGTGAAGGCGATCGAAAACACGCCGGCACTTGCCAGCGCCACCGCCAGCAGCAGGCCCCGCCCCGGCCGTTCGCGCAGCAGCAGGATCGAAACCGCCGCCGAGACCACCGGCAACGTGCCGATTATGACGCTGGCATCGGCGGCCGACGTCAGGCTGAGGCCCGATATCAGCAGCGTCGTGTAGCCGACACTGCCGGCGCCGGCCTGAATGACGAGGATGAGGCGGTCATGCCCGGAGAGCTTCGGTAAACGGGTTCCGCTTGCCCGCATCAGCAGGAAAAAGACGGGAAGAGCGAGGGCGAAGCGCAAGGCGGTGGCCGTGAAGGGCGGCAGTCCCGAAGCAATGATCTTGCTCGCAATGACAGTGCTGCCGACCGTCAGCATGGCCAGCGCCAGATAGAAATAGCCTTGAACCTGTCTCGACATTCCGCGCCTCCGATTGGATGCGCTGAAGAAACAGCAGCGACCGGTCTGGGTCTTGAACGAAATTGCAGGCGTATGACCAAAGGTGGCCAGCCCCGTCCTTCGAGGCCCCTGCGGGGCGCCTCAGGATGAGGCTGGAGAGAGGTGGGAGCCTGCGAAGCCGCGCTCACCGACGATCAGCCCTCATCCTTGTACGTTGCCGTTGGTGTATAAACGGGCTGCGCGGCGGGGATGCGTGTCATCCTTGGGTTTCGAACTCGTACCTCAGCGAGCATCTCCGTCGCCATGTCTT
>NZ_JAULSE010000064.1:0-4382 GCF_030518245.1 Rhizobium sp. CBN3 | reverse complement strand
CACCGGTTCGGCTTTGAGACGCTAGGCAAGCTCGCCGAGACCGGCACGAAAATGGTCGATGACGCTATTGAAGTTATCGAAACCTATCCCGACGTGGCGCGGGCATCATGACATCAATTTTCGAGGAAAGAGATCATGTCAGACATTGTGGAGCAGCTGAAGAAGGTCCGCAAGCTGCAGTCCCGCGCCGCCGCTGCCAAAATCTCAGCATTTGCAATGGCCAGAACGAGAGTTCGATGGTGAGCTCACTGGCATGATCATGGCTCTCAACCACGCGGCGGTTGCCGCCTGAAGAACTGCCAGACTCTCGTTGCCGCAGACGACATTGCTGCGCAATCTCGCGAACAAATCAGGAGAACGGTGTTGCGTTTCACAATCTTTTGCGGCCTCCTGCTGCTCGTCGTCTGGGCGAAGGCACTAACGAGTTACTTCGTCTGGCATTCCATCCACGAAGTCATCGTTGCAATGGTGGCTAGTTTGTTGCTTCTTCAGTGGGCGTATATCGCAAGCCTGCTCTTTTCCATCTGGCAATCCAGCCGTAATTACAGGAGTCGCCAAAGGGCTAGACGATCCGATCATCGCTAGACTAGAACGTGGTGTCAGCCACAGCCTATCATGAGGGCGAAAACCTCGGCGTTCTTTGGAACGCCTCTCATCAAATCAGATCCAACCATGAGTCAACGGAATTCGAACCTGCCGGATGACGTGGATGCGTCGAGAGCCCTATCGCCGCGCAAGCTCTGCAACCTCGGCCGTGCCATGATGACGTGTAACAGGTGGCCTGCTCATGCCCTATCTGTGGTGGCTCCGACTTCATTCGCGGCGGCGAGACCGTCAGCGAAGTGCTGGACTATGTTCATGCGTCCTTCCGTGTCGTGCATCATGTCCAGCCCCGCTTTACCTGCAAAGCAAAATTGGCCCTTGTTTAGATAGTCGAGGCCGCACTGCCAGAACACAGCGAGGCGATTTTGTCTTGTGGCCAGGTATGTGAAAGACGCTCATGCGAGCCAGCAGCACTGGACAGGAGAGGTCAGCATTTGAATTTAAAAAGGTACCTTGATCCAAAAGTGGATGTGCTCGCTTCAGTAGCTGAATTGGATGGTCTGTACCGCGTCCAGAGGACCATAAAGAAACGTAAGTTATAAGGCTGAGCCTATGAATTTCATGAGAACGGAGCAGGGGCTTCTCTGCGTTTCAATTGCCGTTACCATCCTCCTTGCCTGCATCGGCATTTTGTTCGGGATCATTTCAGGTTCGTTCGCAATCATATTCGATGGTGTCTACGCATTGACGGACGCTGCTATGACTGTCGTAGCTCTGCTTGTTACAAAGCTCATCGCGTCATCCGAAGCGCCCTCCAGCAAAGGAAAACTTATCGAGCATTTCACGATGGGGTTCTGGCATCTTGAGCCCATAGTCTTGGCTCTCAACGGCATTCTCATAACCGGGTCGGCTGTTTACGCACTTGTCAACGCAATCGGCAGCATTTTGCATGGGGGACGTCCGCTCAACTTTAGTCAAGCAATCGTCTACGCCGTCGTAACACTCGGTGTGACAGCCACCATGGGGGTTATTGGTGATCGAGCTAATCGTAAGATCAAATCTGATTTCGTTGCCCTGGATACGAAAGCTTGGCTGATGTCCGCCGGGCTAACGATCGGGTTACTCGTCGCGTTTGCCATCGGATATTTCATTCAGGGGTCTTCTTACGAATGGATCTCGCCGTTTATTGACCCGGTCGCGCTGGCATTAATCTGCATTGTGATCATTCCCATTCCGGCGGGCACGGTTCGGCGAGCGCTCGCCGACATACTGCTTGTTACGCCATTAGATCTCAAACAACAAGTTGACGCGGTCGCCAAAACAATCATCGAACGACATGGATTCATATCCCACCGGGCTTATGTGGCCCGGGTCGGCCGAGGCCGGCAAATCGAGCTACATTTCGTTGTCTCAGAGGACCTCCCGGCGAGGAAATTGCAGGAATGGGATAAGATCCGTGACGAAATCGGGCTCGCGATTGGTAACGAGGGTCCGAGTCGTCGGCTCACCATCGCCTTTACAACCGATCCTGAGTGGGCGGATTAGGATTTTGAACCGAATTTGGAGCCCTGTATCGCAGGCATTCCATAACGGGCGTGATCCTCGAACCGGATGCATAGCTCGGCGTTTTTTCCAGCCACCATGCGTCAATTTCACGGTTCGTACCAATCTTCGATCAATGCGGCCAGTTTCGATGCCGTAGTTTTCCGTTATGCCTCCAGGCGCGATACTCGATTCAGCGAATAGGGTTGGCTGAACCCAGATCGCGCCTTTGCGTTCAAGCTCCACAGGCGGTTTCGCCGTCTTGATCTTGTTGAGATCCTGCCGGAGGCCGATTGTCTCGCGTTCTTTGAAACGAGCGACGCCTATGTCCTTGTACTGGCTCAGGAGGGCGCGGCCCAGCTGCCCAGGTTCCGATAGATGTCATCGCACAGCTGTCGGACCTGTCGATTGAGCTCACCAAGTTGCGCAGGCGTATGGTCGGAAATTTCCAGAAGAGCGTCGCCCAGGCAGCCAGCTCGCGACCTCAGCTCCGGCCCGCGTAACCCGCCGGGTGATGCTGCGGGCGGCAAGGGTCATCAGCGACTATGGTTCCGCGAACGCGACGAGGCGCCCGCGGATAGCCGTCGGCAACATGAAGTCGCCTCGTAGGTCAGACCTTGTGCAGAAAATCGACCACGCCGGTATCGAGATCATAATAGGCGGGCACGATCTTCACCTTGCCTTCCTCGACCAGGCGAGAAACAATCGCACTTTCGGTGAGGATGCGCTCGGCGCCGTTGAAGGCATTGGCATGGACGGTGTTGTCGACAAAATTGTCGCCGCGATCGGTCTCCGCCAAAGCCACGGGCAGGATCGGCTGGGTCATCTTGCCGATTGAGCCATCGAGCTTGGTGCCCTTGGACACGACCTCGCAGGCGGCGGAGACCGCCCCGCAACGCTTGTGGCCCATGACGACGATCAGCGGCGCATGCAGATGTTCGGTGCCATATTCGATCGTGCCGAGCACATCGGTGTCGACCACGTTTCCGGCATTGCGGGCGACGAAGAGTTCGCCGAGCGTCACGCCGCCGAATACAAGTTCCGGCACGACACGGCTGTCGGAACAGGTCAGCACGATCGCCCAAGGTGCCTGGCTCTTGGCGACGTCCTGCCGGCGCTTGGAAATATTGGCGGCGCAGGCTTCCGTGTCGGCGACGAATTTCTTGTTGCCTTCCTGGAGTTTTGCCAGTGCTTCATCCGGCAGAAGGGCGGGAGCGTTCGAGGCGAATGCCGGCATGGTCATGTCAAAGC
Source organism: Rhizobium sp. CBN3 (assembly GCF_030518245.1). NCBI lineage: Bacteria > Pseudomonadati > Pseudomonadota > Alphaproteobacteria > Hyphomicrobiales > Rhizobiaceae > Rhizobium > Rhizobium sp. CBN3. Next base: position 1,046 of record NZ_JAULSE010000064.1, on the reverse strand, counting down.
CTGCAGTCATGACGGCCACGCCTCCGATGCCGGCAAATTTCAGCAGGGAGCGACGGCTGAGTGGGGAGGAATTGCATTCAAAGCACATGGTATCGGTCCTTTTGCAATATCCGGGATGGCTGCGGAGAAATGGCACCTGCTCCAAGTCATGTCCGGCAATTCTCCGGGAATCGGAGAATGGCCGATTGGTTATGCCTTGATATAGCACTCATCAAGCGGAATTTTGACGCATCGGAGGAGCTAAGCCAATACTGGAGTATTGCCCCGGCCGTACGGTAGATCAACCCGGCCCTGACGGGTTCTGGCGAGGGATGCTCATGCGCGGCATATTGGGTTGCAAGGGACCCTTTGGGCGCTGCCTTCTGCTTCTTTAGTGGCTCCGCTGCCGCCGGCGGGATCGCATTCATTAACTCACTCGGGAACCTAGGAGCATTTGTGGGGCCGTTCGTTATAGGGTATCTCCGTAGTCAGCCCGGAGGTTTTTCCACAGGCCTATACGCTTTGGCAATCATGGGCCTAGCCGCGACAGTCATGTTGATTTTCCTCCTGCGCCTCCTGCGCCTCCTGCGCCAAACTCGATAGAAACAACCAGATGTTCTTGTGTTTGTTGTCACGTGAGCCGAGCCGGTTAGGTGCACAACGAGATGCGGCTCGGGTCCGCGAGGAACCAACAGCAAGAGCTCGCAAAATTCCTCAGCGTCACCGGCCGCCGTCTTCGCACCCAAGGCCGAACCCGGCAATGCCGACGATGTGCTGGTGTCGACCGAAGCGATGAAGGTGGAAACGGCAATTCACGCCGAGGAGAACGGCACGATCGCCGAAGTTCTCGTCAAAGCCGGCGACCAGATCGATGCCAAGGACCTGCTTGTAACTATCGCGGCCGGTTCAGCGTAAAGTTCCATAACATGCATTATGCTATTTGGTGTTGTAGAGGGGGTACATTCTATCTCGAACTGCAACAAAGGCGCTAAGCTGCCTGCTTTTCGGGAGCCATGGTTTGATCCGTACCTTTTCGCATTTGAGTTTTGACGAACGCCGATCGATTT
>NZ_JAULSE010000063.1:0-4469 GCF_030518245.1 Rhizobium sp. CBN3 | reverse complement strand
GCTTACTCAGCTCTTCGTTGGCGAAGCTATCAATCATGAGGGCGTCGTCGGGATGGGGATCATGCTGTTTCAACTGCGACTCAGCGCCTAGATACTGCCGCAGCCGATCGAAACTCACGCTTATTCTTTTTCCTTCAGCGTTGGTAAAGTTACTGTAATCGTCCTTTAACGACTGTTGCTGCTGATCACTGCCAGTCAAGCGACTGCCTATGCTCCCCCGACCCTTCTTTCGGAGCCAATCACTAAACCTCCGTTGATTGCTGGCCAGATTCAAGACGACTTTCCTCTGCGAAGTCGAGTTCGATCCGAGCTTGCTCAGCGCTTCCTTGGCTAGGTCATCAATGATGCGGGCGTCGTCGGGATAAGGATCATGCTGTTTCAACTGCGACTCGGCGCCTAGATACTGCCGCAGCCGATTGAAACTCACGACCACTTTTTTTCCTTCCTCCTTGGTAAAGGCCCTAAAATCCTCCTGCAACGACCGTTGCTGCTCATCAGTACCGGTGAGTCGGCTGACTATGCTCCCCCTGCCCTCCCTTTTGAGCCAATCGCTAAATTTTCGTTGGTTACTGGCATTTTTCCGGGAAGTCGAGACCGGTCCGAGCTTACTCTGCTCTTCGTTGGCCAAGGCCTCAATAATGAGGGCGTCGTCGGGATAAGGATCATGCTGCTTCAACTGGGACTCGGCGCCTAGATACTGCCGCAGCCGATCAAAACCCACGTTTATTCTTCCTTCAGCCTTGGTAAAGCCCCTAAAATCGTCCTTCAACGACCCTTGCTGCTGATCACTGCCAGTCAGGCGACTGGCTATGCTCCCCCTACCATTCTTTTGGAGCCAATTGCTAAACCTCCGTTGATTTATGGCCGTAATCCGGACAACATTCCTCTTGGAAGTCGAGTCCGATCCGAGCTTGCTCAGCTCTTCGTTGGCGCAGCCATCAATCATGAGGGCGTCGTCGGGATAAGGATTATGCTGTTTCAACTGGGACTCGGCGCCTAGATACTGCCGCAGCCGATCGAAACTCACGACCACTTTTCCCTCGGCCTCGGTAAATTTCCTAAAATCCTCCTGCAACGACCGTTGCTGCTCATCAGTACCCGTGAGTCGGCTGACTATGCTCTCCCTGCCCTCCCTTTTGAGCCAAGCGCTAAATTTTCGTTGGTTACTGGCATTTTTCCGGGAAGTCGAGACCGGTCGGAGCTTACTCCGCTCTTCGTTGGCCAAGGCCTCAATAATGAGGGCGTCGTCGGGATAAGGATCATGAATTCGGCGGCCCATCAGGCGCGGCCCAGGTCCAACGGCTTGGAGTTCTTGCCCCTCAGGCGAGAGCCTCCTGAAATGAGACAGTGCTGAGTTAAGACGCTTACGATCGTCCCCACCGTTTGCCCAGTAATCCGCGATATCACCGGCTAGCGAATCTGGATCGTTTAAAAGCCGAGAAGCCATCGAATCTCTGTTTTCTGCTCGGAGCCAACGAGCGAACCTCCTAAGAATCCCTAAATTGTTCTCGACGGTAGCCTCGGGAACCCTTCCGTCCCCTCGGCCGACGCTACCGTCGGGTAGAATTTCGTAGTTTCGGACTGCTTCCGCGAACTGGTTGATACGGGTCTCGTCATCAGGATGCATGTCTCGGTCGGCGGGGCGACCACGCTTGCGAACCTTGGTTGAGGCCACGTGAGTCTCCGTTGCGGCATCGACGTCTTGCTGCCCCGAACCCCTCTCCGGCGCCAGCGACTGCGGCGTCACTCGCATCGAACCGCCCACGGAACTGCGACGCGGCACACGGTCGCCGGCGTCACTATCGTGCGAACCGAGGCGCAAGTCGGTCGGATCCTGTTCCAGGTCTCGGCTCTCTGAATAGTAGTCGTCGATCCAGGCGTCCGTCTCGAAAGCTCCGGTCACGCCTTCGATCCACCCACTTACTTCGCGAGAATCGTCATCGCGCGGCGGGTTCCGTCTTGGGTACATCGATGCCGTTCCTCCGAAATTCAAATTTGGAACCTCGATCCTAATGCCTGCCGACCGCCGCCCAGCATGCTAAAGCCAGATCCAATCATGCCCTCAAGGCATGGCCGAACACCATATGGCGACGGCTTGCCGACAATCGTCTGCACTCGACCATCAGGCCGGCACATGGCTTGAGAGGCTCGCCAGCTTGCCGCTTGCCATGCGGAGCCCGCTAAAATTGGCCTTCATTTAAGCAGTTTCGGGTGATGTGTGGAACATGCAGCGCGAAGGGTGCCGTCAGAATTTCCGATTCCAACCAATCTTTCCGCCGGCCTTTCTGATTTCGCCGCCTCAGGCAACGGAACCATTGCGGTGTAGCTGCTGACAGAACCCGTTGCACGCCTGATAGTTATGCGACCTATGGGGCGGCGATCAGGATGAGACGCCGTATTGCCTCACCCAAGAGTGTTCCCGGAGAATAATGTCGTTGCCTCACTCGATGTTTTCGAATGCCTCACGGGTTGTTCCGATCGTATCCCCGCACCTGGTGCAGGTGACGGAGGTAGCGAAGCCGCTCGCGAGCGCGCCTCTCAATAGCGCTGTAGCGAGCGGGCGGCTTCGCGGGCGGTCATCATGTTTTCCGGTGGGGTCGGTTGTCGAAGGCCAACCTGGCGGTAAGAGCGCGGATGACGATCCTGTATTGTTCGGTAATGATCTCACTGCCCGACCTCTATACTTTCCGTCTGCCGCGCGGCATCGGCGAATGGCCCGAACACCAGCGCATTGGCCTGTGTACTGCGCCAGATTTTCATTCGGCGCTGCACGGTCCGAATGAGGCCGTCGGGATACACGCCGGGGCATTTGACCTGCAAGCGTTCAAGCAACTCTCGCGAAGTTCGCCAAGGCTCCGCCTCGAACCATTCCTCGAGTTCGGCAGTGACGGCGAGTAGAGGATCGGGCCTCCGCCGCTCTCGCTTGGCCGCTGGCTTGGAGCGGGCAGTCGGTTTCACTTCACCACCACGCCAAGCAATCCGTAAGCCAGAAAGAAAGTCTTCGAGCGTCAGGTACATCGCCTTGAGCCAAAGGCATGTATCCTCCGGCGTGCGTGGGTCGTCAAACAGCCGCTGGAAGAGTGTGGCAGGACGATGATAGCGCTTGATCACCTTGGCTCCGTCACGGTGCTTTTCTTCCAGCTTGACTGATGGCTGAAAGAAATTCACGAACAACCGCATTGACGAATAAAGCTTGGCCAGCTCCCGAGTGGCTCGCAGCCCCTCGAAGCGTCGGTATCCAACGATCTTGCGCACGATTGCGCCATTCTTCTGCTCGACAAATGCCTGATCATTCTTTCGGTAAGGGCGGCAACGGGTAAGTTCGATATTATCGCGCAAGCAATACTCATGAACACTCTCGTTCATGAACACACTGTCGTTATCGGTGTCGAAGCCCAGCAGCGGGAACGGCAGCAACTTGCGCAGTTCGGCCAACGCAGTGATCAGTACCGTTTGCTCGCGAACCAGCAGCGGCGCGCATTCCGTCCAGCCCGTGGCTATATCTGTCAACACCAGCGTTTGCGAGAAGGCACCCCTCGGGTACGGGCCGGAATGAGAAACGAGGTCAGCTTCGACAAAGCCAAGTGCGGGGTCATCCCAATCCGAGAAGGTTCGAACGGGAACACTACGCCGAATCGCTGTTGATCCTTTCCGGCGCCGCGGACCCGTGGCGCTCGCTTTAATCTCCTTGAGGACCCGATCAATCGTCGCTGGGCTCATCGTCAAGAGTCGCCGGCGCGTCTCGCTATTCATATCGCCGTGTCCATGACGTTCCATCGCTTCGATTAGTGTTGGCAACAGGGGGTGTAGTCGCTTGCCGCAAATTCGATCCGACGCCTCCCAAACAACGACGAGCGCTGCCCGCACGTCGTCGCCGTAAACCCGGCGCCCTGGCCGAGGACCACCCTTCGCCGGTTTGCGTTCTCCTCGCAGCAGTCGCATCGCATGCTTGCGATGAAAGCCCGTGAGCGCCACGAACTCGTCTAACATCCTCGCCTTCTCGGCCCGCCCGCCTAACACATAGCGACAACTGATCGCTGCCACCAATTCCGCACGTGTCGCCATGCTGACCTTCCTCATCACAGCTCCCGAGGTTGATTCGGCGGGAGCAATTTAGATGAGGCAATAACCCATTCTCAGGGAGCAGTTCAGGCGAGGCAATGCGCGCGACAAACTGGCGGTGCCTTTGATTGTCGCGAATGAGGCTGGCCTGCCGCGCCGGCGTTTGACCCCCATGGGTGGAACGTCGTCGATAGCTTTCAACGTTCATTTCGAATGATCGTTGCGTGATGAACAAGTCGGTCCACCGCGGCACCCGCCCGCAGGCATTAGTTGCAGGATACGGGTCGGCATCGAGCACCCAACTCACACGTTGGCTCATGATCGCTGTATGAAATGCATCCGGCGCCATGGGCGGGTTTCGTCCTGGCCTGAAGCCATAGTAGAACCCGCAAAGGGTAGGCCGTCAT
>NZ_JAULSE010000062.1:0-4649 GCF_030518245.1 Rhizobium sp. CBN3 | reverse complement strand
ACCCGCCCCCGCTCCGCCCTTTCAACCCGGCCCAGCCGGTCGGATCGGGGGCTGATCTCCCTGCCCTGTAGTAGCCTTTAAGCCCTTGTTGCATTTACATTAGAAGTCACAAGGCTATTTAGTAATGCGACAGTTGGGCCAGTTAGAGATGCGACAATCTCGCCTCTCGACGACTGGTCAATGCCAATGTCGGGAGCAAGGATGACGACCTTCAGCCTGGTCGAGACCATGAGCGGTCGGAGTCGTCATGTCCTTTATGATCACTATGTCGCAGAAAGAATTGCATCGCCTCGAACTCATCCAGAAGATCCGTGACGAACGCCTGAGCGTTGTGCAGGCCGCCGAACGGCTCGACCTCAGTCGAAGTCAGGTCCATCGGCTGCTGCAGGCCTATGACCGGGATGGTCCGGCCGGGCTTGTTTCCAAGAAGCGATCGCGACCGAGCAACCGGCGCCATAGCGAGGAGTTTCGCAATGCGGCGCTGAATCTGATCCGTGAACGCTATCTGGATTTCGGTCCGACGCTGGCGCGTGAGAAGCTGATCGAGCTGCACCGGATCTCGGTCGCCAAGGAGACCCTGCGGCAATGGATGACCGAGGCCGGCATCTGGGTCTCGCGTCGGGAACGCAAGAAGCGGGTTTTCCAGCCACGCGGCCGACGTGATTGCTTTGGCGAACTGGTACAGATCGATGGCTCGCATCACTGGTGGTTCGAGAACCGTGGGCCCAAATGCGCCCTGCTCGTCTATATCGACGACGCCACCGGCAAGCTGCTGCATCTACGGTTTGCCGGCTCGGAGAACACCTTCGACTATCTGCACGCGACCAAGGCCTATCTGCAGCAATGGGGCAAACCGCTGGCCTTCTACAGTGACAAGCACGGCGTCTTTCGTTCGACCCATGCGTCGGAGAAGGACCGGACGAGCGGCCTGACACAATTCGGCCGCGCGCTTTATGAGCTGAACATCGACATCATCTGTGCCAATACCCCGCAGGCCAAAGGCCGCGTCGAACGTGCGAACCAGACACTGCAGGATCGGCTGGTCAAGGAAATGCGGCTGCGCGGCATGGACACGATCGAGGAAGCCAACGCCTATGCGCCTGAGTTCATTGCGGATTTCAACGCGCGTTTTGGCAAACAGCCGCGTAATCCGAAGGACATGCACCGGCCGTTGGCCGACCACTAGAACCTCGATGGCGCCATGTGCCGCAAGGAAGTTCGCACGCTGTCGCAGGCTTTGACGCTGCGCTATGACAAGGTGCTGTTCATCCTTGATCCGACAGATCTTTCCAGGTCCCTGGCGGGTAAGAAGGTCGTCGTTTGCGACTATCCGGACGGGCGCCTCGAGATCATGCACGAGAGCTTTGCCCTGCCCTACCGAACCTTTGACACGTTACGCTCCGTGCATCGCGCCGAGGTCGTCGATAACAAGCGGTTGGACGACATGCTGTCTGTTGTCGCCGAGCTGCAGGCTGGGCGGGAGCAGCAGCGCAGCAAGGGCGGACCACGGCGAACTGGGCAGACGGACCATATGTTCGGCATTCGCGATGGCAGCACGGGGAACGGCTACCAGAAGCGTGGACGCAAGCCGAGAACGGATTACATGAACGATCCGGCGGTGATCGCACGGCGGGAGAAAGCGTTATTGAGGCAGCCGGCTGCGGAATAAAGGGCGTCAATGCACGCCGATATCGCTTTGCGTATCTGACTCCAATTGCAGGCAGGCGGACCAAAGCGGCGTCTTGTGGAAGGCTCCGTCTTGAAGAAGCGTGAGCCCTTCTCGTGCCTCATAAAGCAGGCCCAGCCAGCACAGGCGCCGCAGGACGCCATATTGGAGATCGAATTTGAGCTCCCAGGCTTCCAGGGTCATTTCGGTGGCGGACAGAGGTGCCGTGTCTGGATAGAGGATCTTCACGACGTCCAAAGGCGTACAGCCTTCTCTCGCCTTGATATTGAGAAGATTGAGGAACATGCGCCACCAGCGTAGGCGCGCTTGCACCTCAGCTTCCCGCTCGGTGGCATGGACATACGAGTAGAGATAGTCTGTGGCCACGAGATCGAAGAAGGCTTGCGGGTTCACCAGAAACTCCCGGCCGCGTCTGGTTGGCAGCAGCACATCCTTTTTCCGGCGAAGCAGCTTCAGATGGCGGGTCATGTCCCGCACGACCCAGAGCGGCGGCATGTCGCTTTCGTTCAGCACTTTGTTCATGCTGTAGAGGTCTTCGGCTGTGAAGTCGGGCCACAGGAAGTTCACAGCGGCCCAATGTACGAATTTGCGGTTCATAGCACCGGTCGCGGTCAATCCTATGCCACCCTCACCGTCAGCATAGGCAACGGACAGAAGCATGCCGCGAAGAAGAGGTGACAGCGCGGCGACATCGACGTCACCCTGCAGCTTGATTTCCGGAAGCATCGTGCAGCTTTGATCCCTACCCGCTCAATTCAGATAAAAGCGAGTATCAGCCGGCGACTGAACAATTGCTATTGAGAAAGCTAAAGCCGAAGAGGTGTTCTTTCACCCGCCCCCGCTCCGCCCTTTCAACCCGGCCCAGCCGGTCGGATCGGGGGCTGATCATCGGTGCCAGTGTCGCGTTTCTAACTGGCCGACAGCGTCGCAGCCCTATTCGGCTTTGACAACTACTGTAGCCGCAAAGTTGAAGTGTCCTGTTTCTGCAAAGTTGGAATGTCACACTCCCCGCGTTTTTCTGACGTGGGAGATTGCAGATGGGATTGGTAGCGATGAGCGAGCGTGATCTGCAGCGGATCGAGGTTTTGTCGAAGGTGATCGCCGGCCGAATGACGATGGTGTCGGCGGCACATGTGCTTGATCTGAGCGAGCGCCAGGTGCGACGCCTGTTGGATCGCATCCGCACGACCGGCGCAGCCTCGATCCGCCACACGGCGATCGGCCGACCGTCGAACAACCGGATCAGCGACGGTGTTCGGGATTATGCGGTGACGCTGGTTCGTGAACGTTATGCGGATTTCGGTCCAACGCTGGCGGCCGAGAAGCTTGCCGAGCGCGATGGATTGCGAGTGTCGCGCGAGACGTTGCGCGGCTGGATGACGCAGGCCGGATTGTGGCTGTCACGCAAGCAGCGGCGGACGTTTCATCAGCCGCGGCTGCGGCGCGAAGCCTATGGCGAGCTGGTGCAGATCGACGGGTCCGAGCATCGCTGGTTCGAGGATCGTGGAGATCCGTGCTCGCTCCTGGTGTTTGTCGACGATGCGACTGGCCGATTGATGCAGTTGCGGTTCGTGCGCTCGGAAAGCGCCTTCAGCTATTTCGACGCACTTGAGCTTTATCTGAAGCAGCACGGGGCGCCGATCGCCTTTTATTCCGACAAGCACTCGGTCTTCCGGGTGACGAAGAAGGAGGCCAAGGGTGGTCAGGGCATGACCCAGTTCGGACGGGCACTCTCGGAGCTAAACATCGAGATTCTCTGTGCAACCAGCCAGGCCAAAGGCCGTGTCGAGCGGATGAACCGGACGCTGCAGGATCGTCTGGTCAAGGAATTGCGACTGGCAGGCATCGACACCATGGAGGCAGGCAATGCGTTTTTGCCTGGCTTCATGGTGGACTACAATGGGCGGTTTGCGATTGTCCCTGCCCGATCCGATGACCTGCACCGGCCGGTAAATCTTGCACCGGATCGGTTGAAGGAGATCCTGTGCAAACGCGAGCAGCGCTATGTCGGATCGCAGCTGACGTTTTCGTTCGAGCGTAAGCGGATCATGCTGGAGGAGACCGACGTGACGCGCGGATTGGCCGGCCGCTATGTCGAGACCTATGCCTATGCCGACGGCCGCCTCGATGTACGATGGAAGGGACATTCCCTGCCCTACAAAACCTTCGACAAAGACCAGCGGGTGACGCATGCGGCGATCACCGAGAACAAACGGCTCGGCGACGTTCTGACTTATATCAAGGAGCGCCAGGACCAGCAGTCGAAGCCGGTGGTGATGACCAACAGCGAGAAGAACGGCTATGTGCGACGGGCTCACGGTCCGGGACGGCGGAAGGATTTCATGAACGATCCGGCAGTGATCGAACGCCGCAAAGCAGCGCTGGCAAAGCTTGACGCTGCGGAGTGAGGCGTCAATCGCATCGTCTCAAAGCTAAAGCCGAAGAGGTACTCCCTCACCCGCCCCCGCTCCGCCCTTTCAACCCGGCCCAGCCGGTCGGATCGGGGCTGATCATCAGAGCCAGCGTCGCGTTTCTAACTGGCTGACAATGTCGCCCCTCTAATCAGCTTTGACAGCAATTGTAACCGCAAAGTTAGAATGTAAGAACGACTGGCATCTATTGCTCGATCCATCTCCACCCTATTGCTGGAAAAGGTAAATGTCGCTCTGCATGCCTGATGGCCCCAGAGTGGCCGTGTAGGGCACACCATGGATACTGAAGTTGGTGGGTTTGTCCGCGCTCGGCAGCAAGTCAAACAAGTACATTGCAGGCAGAAGGTCATCTGGTACCGGTTGATTGCCGTGTTGCCAGCTCGGAGGGACAAATCCTCCCAAGTCGTCCACAGGCAGCGTGTACTGTGGGGTGCCGAAGATCGATGCCCCCAAGCTTTGCTCCCATGGTGCGTCTGGCGGATTGACGCTTTGCACCGGTGAATAGGCGGCTGACGGCAAATCCTGCCGGA
>NZ_JAULSE010000061.1:0-4680 GCF_030518245.1 Rhizobium sp. CBN3 | reverse complement strand
AGCAACATGGCGCAAGGCCGGTGAATTGCTCGACGCATTCTCGCCGGCCGAATGCGCCAACTATCTCACAAACTCAGGCTATGCTTCCGTATGAAAACAGCATGCTCTAAGGGGCAAGTTCCCGCTCAAGAGATTGCCGAGATCTGAAAAAGTCCCCACCCCAACCCCTCCCCACAAGGGGGGTTAACGCTGCGCCAACGGCAGCAGACATCAGCCGCTCTGCGGATGAGACGGTGAAATAGAAAACAGTGGGTGCGGCATCCAAGCCCCTCCCCCTTGTGGGGAGGGGTTGGGGAGGGGTTTTTGGCGCCGCCGAGAATTATTCCGCCGGCTGAAGCTCGGCCGCTTCGAAGCGGTAGGTGGTGGAGCAGAATTCGCAGGTGACGGATATTTCGCCGTTTTCCTGGCTGGCCTCGATCTCTTCGGCGGTGAAACCCTTCAGTACGTTGCCGATCTTTTCCCGCGAACAGCTGCAGCGGTCGAAGACGGCGCGAGGCTCGAAGACACGCACGCCGCGCTCGTGGAACAGGCGGAACAACAGCCTCTCCGTGCCGACCTGCGGATCGGTCAGCTCGTCGGCATCGATGGTCTCGACCAGCGAGCGGGCTTCGGTCCAGGCGTCGTCCTCGCCATGCGGGCGGTCGCCGTCATCGCCGTCGCCGCCGTGGAGATCGGGCTGGCGCATGCGCTCCGGCGCTTCCGGCAGGAACTGGGCGACGAGGCCGCCTGCCCGCCAGCGGTGGCGCGGCTTGCCGGCATCGTCACGGTCGAAGAGTTCGGCCGCAGCCAGGCGCACACGCGTCGGGATCTGCTCCGACTGGCGGAAATAGACGCCGGCAATGTCTTCGAGCGAGGTGCCGTCGAGCGCGACAATGCCCTGATAGGGCTGGGCGAACTTGCCCTGATCGATGGTGAAGGCGAGCACGCCCTTGCCGAGCAATTGCTCCGGCTCGGTCTCGCCTGAGGCAATGGCCTGGTCGAGCAGCGCCCGGTCGAAACGGGCATAGGCGCGCACATTTTCCGGCGTCGAGAAATCGGCGACGAGCAGATCGACCGGGCCGTCGCCCTTGGTCTGCACGGTGAACTTGCCGTCGAACTTCAGCGACGTGCCGAGCAACACGGTCAGCACGACGACTTCGGCAAGCAGCCGGGCGACGGGCGCGGGATAATGATGGCGCTCGAGGATGGCATCGAGCATCGGGCCGAGTTGGACGGCGCGGCCGCGCACATCCAGACCCTCCACCTGAAAGGGGACGACATGATCATCGCCGGCGAAATCGAACTGGCCGAGGGCGGCTGCAGCTTCTGCCATGGCTTTCACTCCTAGTTTCGGGAGCGGCGGCCAAAGTGTCCGGCGCTCGCGCAGTCGGGCCGCAAGCTTATGACTCGCAACATCCGACTATGGTTCAGATCGCGCCCAGGCACCAAGCAAGAATCGACTTCTGCGCATGAAGACGGTTTTCCGCCTCATCGAAGACTACGGATTGCGGGCCGTCGATCACCTCGTCCGTCACTTCCTCACCGCGATGCGCGGGCAGGCAATGCATGAACAATGCATCGCTGCCGGCCTTGGCCATCAGGGCCGCATTGACCTGATAAGGCTGGAAGACGTTATGACCCCGGGCCCGATGTTCCTGATTCATGGAGACCCAGGTATCGGTCACCACGCAATCGACGCCTTCGACCGCACGGTCGGCATCATGGCAGAGCATGATTTCGGCGCCCTCATTGCGGGCCCAGTTCAGATAGTGATCCTTGGGCTCCGAACCAAGAGGGACGGCCATGTTCATGCGGTAGCCGAAGCGGGCAGCCCCTTCGACCAGCGAATGCAGCACATTGTTGCCGTCGCCGGTCCAGGCGATGGTCTTGCCCTTGATCGGGCCGCGATGCTCCTCGAAGGTCATGATATCGGCCATGATCTGGCAGGGATGGGTATCGTCCGTCAGGGCATTGATCACAGGCACGGTCGCATGTTCGGCAAGCTCCAGCAGGCGCGAATGCTCGGTGGTGCGGATCATGATCGCATCGACATAACGCGACAGCACCTTGGCGGTGTCGCCGATCGTCTCGGCGCGGCCGAGCTGCATTTCGGTGCCGGACAGGAACAGCGTTTCGCCGCCGAGCTGGCGCATGCCGACGTCGAAAGAGACGCGGGTGCGCGTCGACGGCTTCTCGAAGATCATCGCCAGCATCTTGCCGGCGAGCGGCTTGTCGCCCTTGCCCGCCTTGAAGGCCTGTTTGCGGGCGAGCGCGTCGTTCATGATGGTTCTGAGGTCGGCCGATGTGACGGCCGAAAGATCGAGGAAATGTTTAGGAGCCATGTTCTTACCTGTCGTGCGCCCGAAGGCGGCGATCCCTTCAAGCCGTCTTCTTGATCTTGGCGGCGCGGATGCTCTCGGCGGCGCGCTCGAGGCGCACGAGCCCCTCGCGGGCTTCCTCAGCAGTGACCACCAGCGGCGGAAGAAGGCGGATGACATTGTCGCCAGCCGGCACGCCGAGCAGATGCGCGGCGCGGATTGCCTGCAGCAATTCGGCCGAGGGAACCGCAGCCTTGACGCCGAGCAGAAGCCCCTCGCCTCGGATATCCTCGATCACATCGGGATAACGATCCTTGAGCGAGGCCAGCCCCTGGCGGAAGACGAGCGCGACGTCGCGCACATGCTCAAGGAAGCCATCGGCGAGGATGACGTCGAGCACGGCGCTGCCGACCGCCATGGCCAGCGGATTGCCGCCATAGGTCGAACCATGGGTGCCGGCCTTCATGCCGGAAGCGGCCTCTGCTGTGGCAAGGCAAGCGCCGAGCGGGAAACCGCCGCCGATGCCCTTGGCGACGGCCATGATGTCGGGCGTGATGCCGGACCATTCATGGGCGAAGAGCTTGCCGGTGCGGCCGACACCCGTCTGGACCTCGTCGAGGATCAGCAGCAGGCCGTGTTCGTCGCAGATCTTACGCAGCGCCTTCATGAATTCGCTGGTGGCCGGACGCACGCCGCCCTCACCCTGCACCGGCTCGATCAGGATTGCGGCGGTGGCATCGGTAATGGCGGCGCGCACAGCCTCGATGTCGCCGAACGGCACCTGATCGAAACCCGGCGCCTTGGGGCCGAAGCCTTCGAGATATTTCTCCTGGCCGCCGGCGGCAATCGTCGCGAGCGTGCGGCCGTGAAAGGCGCCCTCGAAGGTGATGATATGGAACCGCTCGGGATGGCCCTTGGAAAACTGATAGCGGCGCGCCGTCTTGATGGCGCATTCGAGCGCCTCGGCGCCCGAATTGGTGAAGAACACCTTGTCGGCGAAGGTGGCGTCCGTCAGGCGCTTGGCCAGGCGCTCCTGGCCGGGGATCTCATAGATGTTGGAGAGGTGCCAGACCTTGTCGGCCTGCTCCTTCAGCGCCGCGACCACATGCGGGTTGCCGTGGCCGACGGAGGTGACGGCGACACCGGCGCCGAAATCGAGATAACGCTCGCCGCTCTCGGTGATCAGCCATACGCCCTCGCCTCGCTCGAACCGCAGCGGGGCGCGAGAATAGGTGTCATAAAGCGGCGCGGCTTCAGCCATGGCGCGGGTCTCCCGTTCAGTGTTGTCATGCACGGATTCCGGCTAACAAAACCAGGTCCGAAAAATCAAAAATGCCGCCTTTCGGCGGCGAGCGGTACTATTTCCTTTTCGCGCTGCAATGTCAACAAAACTGCGGCCTTAGCGTATGCAGCAAGCTTGTACAGCGGCGCTTTCGGCCATCAACAGGCATTATTGCAGAAATGACACGCAGAGGCAGCAAGTTGGGGAAAACTTGAAATTCGATTCATCCGGATTCCCGCGACTCTTGTCACGGAGTCAGCCTCACACTAGGTTAAAGTTCAATTACTAGACTGCATGCGGCGGAACTAGTCACCAAAATTGATCAAGCGTTTCTTGTTTCGGAGGCTTCCGGGACAACGGTGAGGGATTCTGCCATCACCAACGCAAAAGGTGGAGACAGGGCATGAACTGGACAGACGAGCGGGTCGAGAAACTCAAGAAGCTTTGGGCCGAAGGACTGAGCGCCAGCCAGATTGCTGCGCAGCTTGGCGGGGTCAGCCGAAACGCGGTTATCGGCAAGGTGCACAGGCTCAGCCTTCCCGGCCGTGCCAAGGCCGGCGGCACAGCCACCGCGGCGCGCACGCCGAAGCGCCAGACATCGGCGCCGCGCGCCCCGAACTACGCCTCCCGGATCGCCACCCGCACCGTCACCCGCCAGCAGGGCGCAACCCTGCTGAAGGAAGAGATCGAGATCGAAACGGTCGAGGAAATGGAATACGTGCCGAAGGGCAACGTGGTGGTGCCGATTTCCCGCCGCCTCGGCCTGACGGAGCTCACCGAACGCACCTGCAAGTGGCCGGTTGGCGATCCGCTCAAGGAAGATTTCCATTTCTGCGGCTGCGAATCCCCGGACAATTCGCCCTACTGCAGCTATCATCAGAAGCTTGCCTATCAGCCGATCAACGAACGCCGCCGGGCGGCGGCGCGGGTCAGCTGAGAAGGCGACATCGTCGAGAGTGAGAAACGGGCCGAGCGGCCCGTTTTTTTATGATTAGAGCGTGCTGCAATTTTCCGGAATCGGGGATTCGCAAATCAGCGGAAATGTGATTCCCTATGCATGCCGGGAAAGGATGGCCGGCATGGATGACGCGACCCTATTCC
>NZ_JAULSE010000060.1:0-5056 GCF_030518245.1 Rhizobium sp. CBN3 | reverse complement strand
TCCCTGAATGAAGCCGGAAAACTCTAGCATCCGGTGGTCCAACGTTTGGGAGCGTTTCAAAGACCGCCGAGGCTCTAATCGCCGCCGGATGAAAATTCAGTGGCAGGTCATTTGGTCTCGATGTTGCACAAGGAGCCAATTCCAGCGGCCACGAAGTACTTGGTATGCACCCGTGGGAACAACATGGGCGCTTCAATTGAACGGAAACTCAAATTTATGGCTGGCTCTGACAAATTACGGACGATCAGCGATAGTTCGGGTCTCCAGCGGGATTGCAGCATGAGGCCGGCAGTCAATACCAAAGGACATTACTGCGACTTCGCCGAATGCCGGTAATAGACATCCGCCAGAATGTGGTGGTCATGGCGGTAGACTTCGGCCATGATATTATAGAGGCTTGGATCGTGAGCCTCGAAATCTTCTGATGTGGCAATGGTGAGATTGCCTCGGCTGTAAGCCAAGTTCGTATTGAACCAAAATCGCGTGCCCTCGGCCCAATACTCATCGACGTTGTTCTCCATATAGGAACACGCCCAGAGGCCTTTCTCGTAGGCGTGCGAATAGGCACGTTCAACTCGTGCAACGAGATCAGGATCTACCGTGCGCAGCGCGTTGAAAATATTATGTGAGAATTCGTGAACAAGAATGTTCCCGCCGTAATACCGCGTGCCCGGCACGCCCATCAAATTCTCCACAGCTCCCGTCGTGTAGAGCCCGCCCATGCCGCGCGCCCTTTGTGCCCAGTAGTCTCGGGCAGTCATCTTGCCGATCGTGTTGGCGTAATCCCGCCGCTCGTCAGGGGTGAGACGTGGATCATCGGGAAGAGGCTTCTTCCAATCCCGCTGCTCGGGAATATCAGTCGTCGTCTCGTCAATTGCCATGACGCCCACCCGCGCTCCAGCCTGGATTAAAGCATCGCGGACATCACGGCGTTCTGACAACATGTAGAGGACAATGTCACGTGAGATCAATAGTGCCGTGTCTGGAACCTTGTTTGACGAAATAATAGGTATGCCCGCTGCGTCAGCATATTTGGCATAAAATGGATCCAGATTGAGTGATGTCGGTGGGCTGCGAACTATGAAAGTCTCGAAACTCGATACATCAGCCGCGGACAAAGGCGAGTCAGATAAGACATTCTCAGCGCCGCCGAGTCTGCCTGCGGATGCAGCAAGAAGGTACCCACCGCACAACACCATCCCCATCGAGCATACATCCATCATCGTGACCTCTCGTTAACGGCTGTCTTTCGTGAGACGACGCAACAACCGTGCCAGTCACTAAGTATTTCCTCGGGGGCTCATCGGCGCCGCCGGCTCTGTACCAGACCATGTGCGTGACGATCGGCAACCGGTGACCAGGGTATGACGATCACCTCATACCGTTATCTAGGAGAAAATTGCGATCTCGCGGCCGCCTCGCCAGTCCTGGGAGGCGTTTGCTGTGTCCGGGGTCCTAAAAGCTTGCACCGGAAACGCACTGATCTAGGAATCCATTCCTGTACCCATCATCTTCTCCCGAGGTCGGGATCGCCAGGCAAGTATGTCCTCTGGCAATCTTCGCCGATACCCAGCGTGCCGGTCCATGGGCTGCGATAGCCAAAGCGAACCAGGGCGTTTTGCGAGGGGAACCCCTTTCAGATTCAACAGGAGAATGCTGCTGCCTATCGCCGCGTCCCATTTTGTGTGGAATCAGACTGTCGCAAACCGAACATTCCGAAAAAACCCCTCCGCCAGGTCGGGTCGTTCGACGACTTTCGACGCCGGGATAGACCAGCCCGGTTCCGCCGAGGGTTCTAATGTGATCTCGACAATTTGCCTGATTATCGCCGAAAACGTCTTTGGCTTGCTTCTGCCTGAGTAGCGAGCCTCTCAGTCATGGTCAACTTTTCAGTTCAATGTCCTGGATGCCTGATCAAGATGATCCAGCATGATGGACAAGGCGGCATGTTCACGAAGAAGTTGGAGCAGCCGCTTCATCTGGCGTCGGCAGCCGATGGCAGGCCGATTGATTGGAACGCATCCATTGGACGGATGAGTTCCATCCAAACAAATGATTTCACCAGCTTATACCAGTGCCATTAGAAGCGCCCCAACGAGTGCGTATCAAGTAGTTGCTCTGTCGACGCCTGGACAGAGTATTAAGTGGAGGTTTAGGTATGAGCCCTCAGGTGCGGTGGAAAGTGTGCTGGGAAAACGAGTTGGAGCTCTCTGACCACACGGAGCTCGCAGATTTCTTTCGGAAGACCTATGGGCCAACTGGAGCTTACAACGCCCTTCCATTCGAAGGTGCTCGTAGTTGGTCAGGAGCTAGGCCCGAGCTTCGCGTAATAGGCTATGATGCGCACGGTGTGGCCGCTCACATGGGGTTGTTGCGTCGTTTCGTTCGGGTTGGCGAGGTCGATCTACTCGTATGCGAGCTTGGATTGTGGGGCGTGCGTCCAGATCTTGAGGGGTACGGCATTAATTCGATGCGCATTGTTTACCCAGTGCTGCAGCAACTTGGCGTTCGGTTTGCGTTCGGCGGTGTTCGGCAGGCGTTGCGCAACCTTGTTCTCAGGCTCTGCCGAAATGGTCTTGCGACGGTTTTGGAAGGGGTACGCGTGCGATCCACCCTTGCCGATGTTTATCTCAACCTCCCGCCGACGCGCTGTGAAAACGTAATTTTGGTAGTATTCCCAATAGGATGCTCAATGAGTGATTGGCCATCGGGGACCTTGATCGAGCGGAATGGCCCTGAGCTATGAAAGAGCATGGTCCCATAGCTGAAGTTATCCGAAGAGACGGTGGCGGCCCAGTGATCGGTGCGTCTATTTAACCCTCGATGACGGACCGACCCACACGATGACACATCCCGCACCTTTCGATCTGCGAACGCTTAGACGTCAAGCGTGAGATATTCGAGACAAGCAGGACCATCAGGAACATATGCCCCGAAGCCTCGGTACCGCAATCCGGGCACCTGGTGGAAGTATGAACATCATCGGCTAATGCCGTATTTTTGCGCGCTCGCGGGTTCACGATCCGCGCTCCTCGTTCGACCCGCTAACTGACGCCACTGCCGCAGAGCACGGCATCGGAGCCTGCGCACAAGCGCACTGCCGACCATACTGCGATGGCCGACAACCCAGATCTTCTTGTTGGACAAGTCGTACACTCAGAGCTCTTCCCGGCTGTTCAGGGCCTTCCAGTGCTTGACATCCTCGCGCACCATCTCGGCGACGAGCTCCTGAACCGGGGCCTTGTGTTGCCAGCCCAGCTTCTGGCGGGCCTTGGTCGGATCACCGGCAGAAGATCAACTTCCGTCGGGCGGAGGTATCGAGGATCGACTTCAACAAGGCAGGCACCGGACGCGGAGTCGTAGCCAGTCGACGCCGGACGCCTTCCATTCCAAAGTAATGTTCACGTCGGCAAAAGCCCGCTCGAGAAATTGGCCGACACTCGTCGTCTCGCCGGTCGCCAAGACGTGGCCATCCGGTTTGTCCTGCTGCAGCATGCGCGACATGCCCTCGACATACTCACGTGCGTGGCCCCAGTCGTAGCTCCTGGCGCTGTTTTTGGCCAGCTGTCGGGCGCGGCGGGCCTGCGCGATCGAAGTTGGCTTGTTCAGCCACAAGGCGAAGCTCTATCACCTGGGCGCTCGCAGCGTCTCCCGTGCGATACGCCATTTCTCTCTTGGCTACAGGGATGTGCGATTGTCTCCTGTTTTCAAAGCTCTTTGTCCTGCTGATGGTCGCGGTCGCGCTGGCGCGCGGTCGACCTAGACATGTCCTGCGATTGATGAATCGATTGTGAGGTGACGAGAGCGACCGAAGCTGATTCAACATCCACAGCGGAGAGGTGGATGATGGGACAGGCCCTGAGCGATGATCTCCTAATACGGGTTTTGAAAGCGTCTGCGGCGGGCATGTCGGCTCGACAGGCTGCGGCTCGTTTCGGAGTTGGGATTTCGACGGCGATCCGCTGGATTGAAGAGCGAAAGAGGGTGAGTTAACTGCTCTGCCACAGAGCTGGAGACGACCTTCGGCAGTGGATGCACACGAGGAATTCGTTGTCGCGTTGATCAACGAGCGTAGGGATGTGACGCTCGATGAGATGGTTGAGCGCTTGTCCGTCGAGCGGCAGGTGAAGATCAGCCGCAGCGCACTTGGCGCCTGGCTTCGAGGCCGTGGGTGGACCTTTAAAAAAAGACCGCACACGCACTGGAGCAGGACCGACCGGACGTCCTGAAGCGCCGGCGCGCCTGGTTCGATGGTCAATTGGACCTCGATCCGGAGAAACTGATCTTCATCGACGAAACCGGCCTCTCGACCAAGATGTCACGGTCTGCGCGGACGTGCATTGCGAGGTGAGCGTTTGCCGTGCCGGCGTGCCGCACGGCCATTGGAAAACAACGACTTTCACCGGTGCGTTGCGCCTCAGCGGAATGACCGCCCCATTCGTCTACGATGGCGCGATGAACGGCAACGTCTTCCTTGCGTATGTCGAACAGGTGCTGGTGCCGCCCCTGGAGATCGGCGACGTCGTCATTATGGATAACCTGCCTGCACACAAGATAGCCGGTGTCCGCGATGCCATCGAACGTGCCGGCGCCAAGCTCATGTTCCTGCCGCCCTATAGTCCGGACTTCAATCCAATCGAGAACGCATTCTCGAAGCTGAAAGCCATGTTGCGAGGCCGAGCCGAGCGAAAGATCGATGCTCTATGGGATGCGGTCGGGGCCTTGATACCTCGCTTCACTGCGGCAGAATGCGCAAACTACCTTAAGGCCGCTGGATATGACCCAGATTGAGCAGGATTTGCTCTAGCGGTGCAAGTGATGCCATCACGACACCGTCTGTCGGCTTTGTCTGATCGGCGACATTAGGTTTGTTTGGCAGTTTCCTGTGGTGGTTCGGAGTAACTTTCTGAAACCCAACAAAAGGATCTTTCCTTTGGCTCGATCGGCCCACATGGCACGGGTTTTGAAGATTGCCATGCGAGGCGGCGCGAGCTGCCTGCCTTTTACTCAGCGATGGATGGAACGAAAGAAGGAAGGCGATATGTCAGATTTGCGT
>NZ_JAULSE010000059.1:0-5293 GCF_030518245.1 Rhizobium sp. CBN3 | reverse complement strand
GCTATGACGTGGATCAAGCACCGGCACGTAGCGCGAGAAGGTGTCGACCACCGTCAGCACGCGCAGTTTCTTACCCGTTGCGAGTTGGTCGTGAACGAAGTCCATCGCCCACGTTCCGATCACCGCCGCTTCAAGTTCACAGCCGACAATGTTGCCATGCTGCTTAACCGTGACGTTCACAACCGTTTTCAATCCTCGAGCCGACAGGGCCTACACGGATCACGACCTTGGCGCCCGCCATAATCGAGCGTAAGGGCCATCAGTTCTCACTAGGTCAGCGTGCTTTCCCTCCTCAATGACCCGCCCCTTGTCCAGGACCACAATATTGTCCGCCCCACGAACGGTGCTCAACCGATGAGTGATGACTATGATGGTCTTCCCAGCGCGAGACAGATCCTCAACAACCCGCAGCACAAATTCTTCGGCTGCCGAGTCCAGAGAGGAGGTCGCTTCGTCAAGGATTAGAACGTCGGGATCCCGGTACAGGGCCCGAGCCAATGCGAGGCGCTGCTTCTCACCTCCGGAGAGGCGAACCCCGTTCTCGCCCAGATGGGCCTGGAACCGCCCGGGCCAGCGCTCGATGCACTCCCGCAGTCCTATTCGATCACAGATGCGTACGATCTTATCGAACTCCGGTTCGAACTCGCCCAGGGCGATGTTCTCGATCACGGAACCGGAGAAGACGTCTATCGATTGCGGTACTGCAGCCATGACCTTGTGCAGTGATGCGCTCGAGAAATCCTGGAGGGCATATTGGCCGATCCGAATGCATCCATCCTCAAGCTGGTAGACATTCTGCAGCAGAGCCGCAAGGGTGCTTTTGCCCGAGCCGCTCTCACCCACGACGGCCGTCAACTCTCCTTGGCGAAAGGAGACGCTTAGATCGCTGAAAACCTCCGCCTGCGCGCCATAGCGGAATGTGACGTTCTCCAGGCGAATATCTCCGAGATCGGTCTTCGTAGCATCGATGCCGCTGCTGCTTGCCGACTCCAGTTCAAAGATCTCGAAAAGTCTATCCGCCGCGATAAACGCGTCTTGAACGATCCGGTTGGTCTGGATCAGGCGGGCGACCGGCCGGGTGATATAGCCAAGCAACGTATAGCAGGACAGCAATTCGCCGGGCGTGACGGCCTGTTCGAGCGCAAGCGTGGTTCCAAACCACATCAGCACGATGGTGAACAGGACCGACAGCAACGTCGAGGCGTTGTCGCCGCAGATTGAGATCAGCCCGGAGCTGTAGACGGAATGCAGCATCTTTACGAAGCGGGTCTCCATTTTGAAGTTTGCGAAGCTCTCGACGCCGGAAGTCTTAATGGTGGAGACAGCTCCGAGTGATTCTACCAGTTGCGCCTCGAGTTTGGCGTCATTTTCCATGATGACTCGTTGGAGATTTCGATTCATCCGATTGATGGCCCAATATACCAGGATGTACATTGGAATGGCGAGCGCCACGATCAAAGCAATATTCCAGGAATAGATGAACATCATTCCGAACGAGAACAGTATCATTAAAATGTCAACAAACATGTTTATCGAAACGTCGTTCAGGAAGCTCCTGATTTTCACAGCGTCGTTCATGCGCGACACGATTTCTCCCATGCGCATGCTATCGAAGAACTTCTGGGGCAGGGCCAGGATGTGATTGTAATAGCCGAGGATCAAGCATACGTCGATCTTCTGCCCCGTCTGCAGGACGAGTCGGCCTCTTAGGAGGTTGATCAGGATCTGTATCGCTAGGATCAGCAGCATTGCGATGCTCATCAAGTTGAGCAGGTTGCGGTTTCCCGCTGGGATCACGTGATCAACGATCTTCTGAACGTAGATCGCCGTCGAGAGACTGAGGACGGTCGTCACAAGAGCGCCGACGAGAGCCTGCGCCATCACCGTGCGGTGTGGCGCGAGTAGGCGGGCGAATCGGGCGAGGGGCGACGTGGTCTCGTCTCGACGATTGAATGTGTCTGCCGGAACCAGCAAAACCAGAACGCCGGTCCATTGCTCCATGAATTCCTGATGCGGCACTTTGCAGATTTCGCCCAAGGCCGGGTCCATGACGATGACCCACTTGGCGTCGATCGCATGGACCACTACGAAATGGTGCAGGTCCTCCTTGACGACGTGCGCGATAGCGGGCTTGGGGATCTTGTACAGGCTGTCGAAGCCACCTTTGACGCCTTTCGCGATGAAGCCCAGCTTCTGCGCCGCTTCCGTGAGCCCCAGCACACTCGTACCGGAGCGGTCGGTCGACGCATACTGGCGGATGCGCGCCAATGGCAACTTGTAGCCATAGAAGGCTGCGACAGATGCGAGGCTGGCGGCGCCGCAATCCGTGATGTCACGCTGTTTGAACTTAATGGCCTTACTCGACATGGAGGCTCGCTGGCTGTTGGGACAATATTAGCGCCCCGCCAGCATCGGGTTGAGCCAATCGTCTGCCTCGTCGTAGAGCAGTTGCAGGAGAGTGCGATTGGCCAACAGAAAGCGAGCCCGCACGGTCATGCCTTTCTTCAGGTGGCCGATGGCCCCGCTTTTCAGCGCGAGTTCGCTGCGAGAGAGCGCGCACTGGACCTTGAAGACCGGGTTCCCGTCATGCAGAGTGAAGTCCTGCGCCACCTCGACCACCCTTGCTTTGATGACACCCCATTGGTTGTAGTTAAAGGCATCCACTTGGAGCCGCACCGGCTGACCAGGCTGCACAAAGCCAATGTCGTTGGGGGAGACGTAGATTTCCGCCACCAGATCGTCGTTCGGCGAGATCCAACCAACGGTTTGCCCGCTCTGCACGTAGCTTCCGTGCGCGAGGCCGGAGAACTGCTCGAGAGCACCCGATACTGGGGCGCGGATGCGGTGCAGGTCCCGTTCGTGCTCGAGCTGATGCAAGGTGGCCGTGAGTTCCTTTAAGCGCAGGTTAGCATCAAGGAGCTTCTGGTTCCAATCAGCGGTTTTGCGTCGCACGAGGATCTCGCCTTGGACCTCGATATTTTGGAGAGCGAAAGCCTTCTCGTCAACGGTCTTCGCCGGCGCCGCAGCAGCCGAGACAAGTCGCTTTGCGCGGTCGAGTTCCGCCGCGGCGTTACTGCGCGCATTTTGGTTCTCGCGCAGCAAGTTGAGAAAATGCACCCTTTCAGCCGTCGCGGATTCGGTTTGGAGGGGGGGCGAGACGCTGAGCCTTGCGCCGGAAGAAATCAGCGTTTGGAAGTCATGGGCAAGATCGCTCTTGGCATGAATGTCGGCTAAAACCCCGCTGAGCTTTTCCTCGATTACATGATCGTCAAAGGCGATTATTTCCTTCCCCTTAGCAACGACATCGTTCTCAAAGGCAAGGACACGGGAGATGCGTCCGGAGACGGGCGCTATCAGGGGCGTCTTCTCCACGATCGGGCGAATAGTACCGACACTCTGCATGGAGACCGGTATGGTAACGAGTGGCAGTGAGCCAAATGCCGCGGCGACGAAGAGCAAGATCGCCCTATAAATGCTCAAGGATCGTCCTGATCGTCGCGCCAGTATGCTTTCTGCGGTGCAGCTGGCCGTTTCAGCAGAAAGGGGAACTGCTAGTCTGTAGTCACTAGGAGCCATCGAGAGCCAGCTCGCTTATCAACCAAACAAGTGTCCGTAACGTCGCAAAAACAAGTAAACCCAAAAATACCAACCTCCGGAGGTTTCAGCTGCTTCTTGAGGGGTTAATTCGGTTACACGATAGGCTGCCATGTTGTTCATCATTGGTGTCTCCGTTCAGAGCTGGATTGAGAAGATGCCAAGGCCCCCGTTGGGAGCTCCTAGCGGCGCGCAACAAAAAGGTTCAAGATTCGTGCCAATGCAGAAGGAGCGAAAAGCATCAGAAAACTGTTCTGTATGTTATTCAATGGCTGCCCTAGAGCGCCGAGACGTGCCAAACCGCACATCACGCTGTCGCAAGCACGACAAACCGAGTAGGGTTCTGAATGAACGTCCTGAACAGGATCGACAGCTCCAAAGTTCGGTGGCGACGGTACAGTTGAGACTCGGCGCTCAGTAAGCGCGCCCCCATCCGCGTAGCCCCCATCGAGTTTGCCGTCGATTTTTGTTGCTGCTGATTCACTCTGAAACCTGGTGAATTGTTAGTGGCCCTCCGCACGATAGTGGGCGCGGATGCGCCGCTTGGTGCCGCGGGCCTTGTCCCTATTGGCAGATGCTATGGCCGGATGTGTCAAGTAAAAGATCCACCGGATGCGAAAAGAAACACGAGACCTATTGGACAATGCTTGGGCGGGTCCCGACGCTATGGCGATCTCAGACCTGCACTTGTTCCGGCCCAGGCTGTGGCCGACAGCGATCGTCTCGCGGGGCCGTTGCGACAGGAGGATAGCTGGCAAATCTCAAGCTCACCTCGACATCCGGTTACGCGAGCTTGGCCGCGCCAGCTCGGGCTGTTACGATTCCGGGCGGCTCGATTGCGAAGGCGACGTCCAGACGTGGATGCTGCGACTGGCTTCTGCGAAGCATTCAGTCATCTGCGTACAGGAGCGCCCTGCGATGAACGTCATCCTCGCAGAAGAGACTAGCTTTGGCCTGCGCATGATGGCCGATGCCACAGACACCCACACCTTGTGGGTGTTAATCCGTGTTCGACAGTGGCATGTCGAGAGCGAAGCCTACGACCGGGCGCTAGCCAGGGTGGTCGAGGCGCAGGCGGGGTTACCGATCCATGGGCACTCCGGCTTCGAGCGACGGCCTATTATTTGCCGCCACAGCGCAAGGCGACGCCCTGGTAAACGTGAAATACGGCAGGATGCTAGGCCTTCAGGCCTACAGCCAGGTCTCGGATCGATACGGGTCGATCCGTCTGTCGTCCTCGTCGATCAGACGCTTGAGCCATTCCAGCGCCGCGATGGCGGACCCGATGTGCTGCATTATTCCGGAATTCGAGCAGGCTCAGCAGCCTCGGCAACATGCGTGGATAATGAAATGCCGTAGGAGGAACGTGGCACCGCCTGGGCTCGCTGCTTAGGAACCGCCAGTCTTGTATTTGCGGACCAGAGCCGAAAGTATCGCCTGTTCGGCAATTTCGGCACCGCTCCGTCGAGGGCCTTGATCGCGGACCCGGCGATGCGAGCCAAAAGGCGCTCCTCGCTGGCCCCTTTTCAATTTCTTGGCGATCGAGGCGACGACCCTACGTTCCCATTCGCCACCATCTTGTGCACTTTGATCTGAACCCTTCAAACTGGACCAGTTTTGGTTAGAGTTTTCCGGTGCATTTTCCTGGCTGGGAAAGGGACCAGAAGACGATGAAAGCGTCGCAGTTTTCGGACGCTCA
>NZ_JAULSE010000058.1:0-5961 GCF_030518245.1 Rhizobium sp. CBN3 | reverse complement strand
CCATCGGCTCTTCGGTCGAGGGATCGATGACCTCAAGTGTTTTCGAAACCGAGGGCTCGATCCACTCACCGTCGATATAGAAGCTGTGGGCGTGTTTCATTGGTGGCTCCCATGGTTGATGTCCAGCGCCCCATCTTTGGCGCGTTCCGCAAATCCAGCGACAGCGACAATCGCTGCCTCCGTGTGCGGCAAAGCGGCGAGCTCGCCCAGCGTCACCGGTTTGATGGGCGGCCGCAGCCGATAGTAGCCGGCCTCGCCGGGCGACTGGCCACGGCATTGCGCCAGCAGTTCGACCGCGGTCAGTCCGCACAGCCGCCCCTGACATGGTCCCATTCCGCATCGTGTGAACGCCTTCATTTGGTTCGGGCCCGGCACGCCGAGCGCCGCAACCTCACGCAGCTTGCCGGCTGTAATTTCCTCGCAGCGGCAGACAATGGTGCCGCCGTCTTCCGGCACACGAAACGTCTTGTCCGGCCGGAATCGACGCTCGATGAACGTCCTGCCTCTGAGGGCACGAGCAAGCTTTCGCGCGAGTCGGTTCCGACGCTGTTGGTAGCAGCCTTGGCCGATGCGATTCAGGTTGAGCGCCGCACTTAGGCCCGCGAGCTCTCCCTGCAGAGCTGCGGCAACCGCCCCGACGATTCCCGCCGCATCACCCGCGATCGAAACGCTCTGAACCGAGCTTGCGCCGCAAAGGTCGACGTTCGGGCGGACGGTGGCCAAGTGCTCGTGCCACCCGTAGTCGCACCCGGCTGCTAGCGCTAGATTGAGGTTCGGCGCAATCCCTTGGTGCAGAAGAAGCAGGTCGCCTTCAATTTGCAGGGATTTATCGCCGCGACGAAGCTTTAAGGCGTTGAATTGCCCGGAACCCACTGCCTCGATCGCCGTCACGCCGCGGATGACATGGGCTCGACGGCGAACGTCCAAGAGGAGCTTCAGGCCCTTGACTGCATAGGGCGAAGTGGCAAAGGCAAACATGTGAGGCAGGGCCAAGCGCCAGTTCTCGACCGGCGTGGTATCGACGACTGCCACCACGGACACGCCAGCCCGGAGAAGTTGGCTTGCCACTAAGTACAGCAGCGGTCCGGTTCCGGCGAGGATGGTCCGTCCGGACGGCACGAGACCTGACGACTTCATCAATACCTGCGCTGCTCCCGCCGTCATGACGCCCGGCATGGTCCACCCTGGGAACGGGAACGGGCGCTCGAGCGCGCCTGTTGCGATGATCACCCGATGGGCGGCGATCGGTCGAGCAATTCCGCCGAGCAAAATCCCGACCTCGAGCGGATGCACGCCGTCGGAAGCTTCTTCGTCAGCAGGCCCGACGCTCCATACAGTCGCACTAGGGGCGTAGCTCAACTTCCGCTGCCGAAACCGCTCGATAAGCGTCCGCCCGGCAGCGTAGTCCGGCCCCATGCGAGCAAGGTCGGCATCTGATGCATTCTCGGCCGACCGATAAATCTGCCCGCCAGGGGATTCATTTTCATCGGCGAGCAATACCGCGAGACCATGGATTGAGGCTTCGATGGCTGCCGAGAGGCCGGCAGGGCCCGCGCCAACGACGACGAGGTCATAGGCAGGCGCGAGATCGGTGGCAGACTGAATGTTTCTAATCATTCTTCCTGCCCCGGCATGGCGGCGCCGTCCTGTGTCTCGATCCGCATTCCTTCCGCAACGGTGGTCATGCAACCCTGCCGGTTCGGGCGGCCATCGATTTGGACGAGGCACTCGAAGCAGACACCCATCATGCAGTAAGGACCACGGGCGGCGCCGGACACGGGGCTGCGACGCGTGCTGCCATGTCCCGCGGCCAACAGTGCGGCGGCAACGCTATCGCCTTGTCTGGCCATGGTCGACACGCCGTTGAATGTGAATGATATTGAACACTCCTTTCGGTCAGGGAGCCGCCGGAACATGGAACCTCCGGGAATGAAATGCGGAAAGATCGTCAGAAAGCGCGCCTGCTGAAATCTGCCGCGGCAGGACCAGCGCATGATTGGCCGCCAGAGTCACGCCGGAATGGCAGGCACATGCGAACGCACCAGGGAAGCTCTCTGACTGCTCGTAAATGGGGTAACCGTCCGGCGTTACCACACGGAATGCGGCCCAGACCCGCACTGCACTGGCGTCCTTTAGAAGGGGAAATGTGCGCACGGCGCGTTCGGCCAGGACCGCGGTAATCGACCCGCGCGGCCGCTGGTGGTCGATCGTGGCTTCCTTGCTTTCGCCGATCAGCACCGATCCCTCGTCGGTCTGCCGCAGATGCCCGGTGGCATGGCTGAGGAACGGCTTCAGCCGCTCGGTCACAATGATCTGGCCGCGGCTGGGCGAGAGCGGAACGTCCAGCCCGACCATAGGAGCGAGGGCGGTGTTACCGATGCCCGCAGCAAGGACGATCTTGCCGGCAGCGAGCCTCCACCCGTCTCCGGCCAATTCGAACGCGCCGGCGCGATGGTGGATCGCAGTCGTCTTTCGATGCGGCAGATAATGAACGCCGCGCTGCTGCGCTGCCCTATGAAAGGCCGCGAACAGCCGCAGCGCGTTTGCGTGACCGTCGAGCGGGCTGAAAATTGCGCCTGCGACCGACTCGCCGACGAGGGGCAGGCGGCGGCGCGTCTCCGCTTGGTCGAGTACCTCATATTCGAGCGGCGGCGTTCCCTCAGCGTCCATGCCGGGTTGGCCGGCGAGCTTCGCCATCGACGCAATCCCGCGTTCCAGTTCCGTTGGCGTGAGCCGAATTGAGAAGCCGCCCGACTGGACAAAGCCGGTGTCAATACCAGTTTCGGCCTTCAGCTCGGCTGCGAGCTGGTGCCAGTTCGCGGTCGAGGTTCGCGACCAGCGGGAGTAGGCAGCGTTCCCAAGCCCCTTGCTTGAGCTCCATACGAGTCCGAAATTAGCCCGGCCAGCCCTGTTTGCCAGATCGCCTTCGTCGACGACTGCAACCCTTTCCCCGCACCTCGATAGACCCCAAGCAATCGATATGCCGACCAGGCCGCCGCCGATGACGATTATGTCGTAATCCATTCTGCTCGCTTCCCTCGGCGCGTCGCCCCAAGGGCCGTTCCCTGGCTCCACGATCAGATTGCTCCGACTTTGACTTTCGAACCATCAAGGAGGCGCGACAGGCGGAACGGGGTGGGGTCAACACATGGTGTATCATTGGCAACCAAGTCGGCGGCGAGACGGCCGACGCCCGGCCCGAGGCCGAAGCCATGGCCAGAGCAGCCCGCGGCCAGATAGAGACCTCTCAAACCGTCGGCCGGCGAGATGACCGGCACCGCGTCCGGCGTGAAATCCACGTACGCCCCCCAACTGTCGGCAATTTCGACGCCCGCCATTGCAGGAAATTGCTCTCTGACTCGGTCAAGAATGGCCGCGATGGTGCGGCGGCTCGGCGCAGGGTCCAGAATGCGGATCTTCTCGAAAGCCGAAGGTGTACTCTTCTTGAAGCTTCCGAGTGCCTCCGGGCCATGGAGGAAGGATTTGCCGATTCCGAACTGCACCGCTTTCAGACGTTTCATAAACATCGGCATAAACCAGCGGGCGTAGCGCAGGCCTTGCGGCGTGATATCGAGCATCGCCCTGCCGCTGATCGCAAGCGTGTAGCTGCCATCCAGCCGGCGGGTCAACGCACACTCCGGCGTATAGATAGCCTCACCGAGATTCGCTGTGGGCCGCGTTCGAAGTGCCGTCTGGCGCACGCTTGCCTGCGGAAACAGAACTCCGTGCTGGCGACAAAACATTGAGGTCCAGGCGCCGCCGGCACAAAGAACCGCTTGTGTGCGAATGGTCCCCTTTTCGGTGATGACCCCGGCGACGGCACCATTAACGATATCAAGGGCCCGTGCAGCGCATTGCTGGTGGATCGTCGCCCCAAGTTTGCGGGCGCCGTTCGCGATCGTTGGCGCGGCGATAGCAGGCTCGCCCTTGCCATCATCGATTGAGTGAACCCCTCCGAGCCAACGACGGCCGTTCGCTGGAATTGCGGTAGCCGCTTCCTTGGCGCTCAGCATCTTGGTGTTGACGTTGAACTGGCGGGCCGTATCACGCCATGCTTCCCATTCCGCCAGTTGCTGCGGATTGTCCGTAGCATAAAGCAGACCGCATCGACGGAAACCGACGTCCTCCCCGATTTTGGACTCAAACTCACCCCACATCCGCAGGGCGACACCGGAGAGAGGCAGCTCGCGCTCATCCCGGTTCTGCTGGCGGCACCAACCCCAATTGCGGCTCGACTGCTCGCAGCCGACATGGCCCTTTTCGACCAGGGCTACAGACAATCCCCGCTCGGCAAGAAAGAAAGCTGCCGTTGTACCAATAATGCCGCCGCCGATGACGACGACATCAGCCTTGGCAGGAAGCTCATGATCGTTCTGTATGCGCTTGACGATTGGAGACATTGGCTTGACCTGAATTTATTTCTGACGGTCGACCTACAGTGCGGTTTGCTGCCCCTCCGTCAGAAGCATCTCGACCTGAAACGACGGTTTGAGCAGGCCTGGAAGCACCCACGGCCTTAGCGTCCGATGGGCAATACATGTCGATGACATCTTCGGCCCGGGGGATCCGATTTGCCGATGATATGGCCGATGGGCGGGGCCAGACTGATCGAAGCTTGGTGCCATGGAATGTCCTCGTACTGAGCTCAGGTGAAGCTACCCGAGGAGGGCAAGCAGCATGCATCGAATGAAAATGTAGGCACGGCGGAAAGTTCCGTGTCCGGCGTCAGGACAGTCAAAACTGCCGAGCTTGATGAGGTAGATTACAGCGGTAGCACGGCAGATGCCGTGATCGCGCTCATTTATCGGTTGCGGACGAGCGCGCACAATCGAAAATTAGAGATTCTGCCATGCCATCGGCAATTAATGAGTCCCCTGCGCTCGCCATGATCCATACGGTCCCCGGGATCATTCCCGCATTCAACGAACTCGTTGGTCTGCATCTGACCGGTTGGCGCTCGTTCAACATGTTAGATGAGAGCCTGCTCGGGAACACCATTCGCGAAGGCGCGCTGTCACCTCAAACTAAGCGGCGGCTTGCGACACAAATTTGGTCGGCGGTGGATGCAGGAGCCTCGGCGGTGCTCGTCACCTGCTCGTCGCTCGGTCCTGCCGTGGATGCGGCAATGCCACTCTGCCCTATACCCCTCTTCCGTATAGATGATGGCATGGCGATTGAGGCGATCCATCGCGGGAACCGAGTTGGTGTCCTTGCAACTCTGGCTACAACAATGAACCCGACCACCCGCCTAATTGAACGCCATGCTGAAAGGACAGGTCGTAGGGTTTCTGTGATAGGTCGTCTTTGTGAAGGAGCGTTTGATAAATTGCGACACGGCGACAGGGCGGCGCACGACGCTATGGTACGGGAAGGCCTCGCTTCGCTCGTGGGCAGTGTCGATGTGGTTGTTCTTGCTCAAGCATCAATGGCAAATGCTCTAAATGCTACGAGCGAGGCATCGTTGCCAGTCCTTACCAGCCCCGAGCTTGGCGTGCTGCACATATCCCGCGCACTAAAGGCGCGCTCCCGCGTCCAGGAAAGTGCGCACAGTTGATGTCAGCTTTCGGGAGGTTGTCCATCGGAGCCGATGGAACAGACTGATGCTACCACACTTCGATTCGGTGGTCGCCAGCCCGTTTCAACCAACCCTCCCGTAGATTTGCCTGGCAAATCTGCCAGACTTTAGAATCGCCAAACGCACTACGGCCGTGGGCCGGGCACCTCTGGCCGGGATCAAAGGCGATCGGCTCGGACGTACCGAAAGGTACGCCCGTCGCCATCTTTGCCCTGACGAAAACCTGCTCCGGCAGGATGCTTCAAGCTAACGCGGGAAAACCCGGTGTCCGCGGTTTAGAGCGTGCTGCAATTTTCCGGAATCGGGGATTCGCAAATCAGCGGAAATGTGATTCCCTATGCATGCCGGGAAAGGATGGCCGGCATGGATGACGCGACCCTATTCCG
>NZ_JAULSE010000057.1:0-6124 GCF_030518245.1 Rhizobium sp. CBN3 | reverse complement strand
CGTTCCGTTCGTTTCATGAACCGGCATCATGCAGACTGCTTTCTGCCGCTTGTAACCAGGGATCAGCAAACACCATGCCAACTGCTCCGACGCGCCAAGAAGATGATTTTCGTTTATCGATGGGCGGGTTGAGGGCAGGTTGATGTGTATTTGGCGGAGAGACCGGCGAACAAAACGTTCCAGTCACGACAAATCTGACAAAAGTGGCGAATGCCCGACATTTGCGAGAAATGTCGACGGTTGCGCTGGGGACAAGGGAATTCACGTGGACTTCAAATCGCGCCAAGGATCATGTGCCTGTTCGTGGCTAAGGGGCGTTACTCGACTTCTCGTGAACGTCCCTGGCGGTCTTATCAACCCTTGTCCTGGTTCCTGCTTTGCACCACCTTCCGCTTGGAGCCATGAAGAGGGTCGTTGTTTCGATAATTTGAGGATGGGCTGCTTGGCGATTTGTTCGTAGCCCAGCTCGGGTCCATACGTCTCGGTACGGTTCGCCTGCCTATCCTGTTCACGGCACTTTCGAACCTAAGACCGAACGTCATCAGAGCGATCGCTGTGATGCGCAACATATTTCATTTGGTACGACGTTTGCTGGTGATCGGTGACGCTGGTTGACCATAGGCTCTGATGCCGATCTCGTCGGACAAGGACGCAATTGAAGTCAACTACGGAGGTTTTCGGGACCTGACACGATGATTGGTTCGGTGCATGCGGAACGCTTGGCGGCACGAGGATGACACCGAAAAGTACGTGGGGTCAAATCAATGGAGTGAAAAATGAAAAAGTATGTTTGCGAATTCTTCGGGACCTTCACACTTGTCTTCCTCGGCTGCGGCACATTGCTTTATATGCGTCAAGAGGTGGGCCTGTTGGGTGTCGCTTTAGCCTTCGGGACGACCGTGGTTGCAATGGCCTACACGATTGGCCCAGTCTCGGGCGCGCATCTCAATCCGGCGGTCAGCCTGGGTTTCCTCGTGTCGCGCCGATTGAGAGTGTGGGACTTTCTCGCGTATGTCTCCGCCCAATGTGCAGGAGCTATCGCGGCGGCAGGCACGCTCTACCTTATCGCTATGAACAAGGTCGGCGGTTACGATATCACCCTAGAAGGTTTCGCCCAAACCGGCTGGGTAGTCTACGGATGGAGAGCTGCGTTCCTATTCGAGTTTATCGCCACGTTCCTGTTCGTAACTGTATTCCTCAAATGCACGGCTGGACGCGGCGCTGTTGCACGATTGGCGATTGGACTTGCCTTAGTTGCGATCCACCTTGGCGGTATCACCGTTTCGGGTTCTTCTGTGAATCCAGCACGATCGATCGGCCCAGCACTTTTCGCAGGAGGGGCGGCACTCTCTCAACTCTGGCTTTATATATGTGCGCCAATGCTCGGCGCTATTGCGGCCGGCCTTCTTCAGCTCAGGGGGATCGTCGCGTCAAGCGAGCCGCAAAGTCTGCGCCAATTTGAATCGCGCGAAATGACCAGCGACATATCCAGCCCGGTTTCATTCTTTCGCCACCGAAGGAGAGGTATCCCAAAAAGGGAAAGCCACTGATCGAGGAGGGGGTCTCGACCTTGACAGGGGAGCGCATCCCCAGACACTGGCCGTTGCATCCCGCATATCTTGACGCTTACTGCGATCTTCCTACGGATTGGGACCACGGTCGTCTCTGACGTATCGACAAACGTCGCATACGGATCGACAATGGCAGCCCAACGTCCAGCTATCATTGGCGGCGATCCAAAACGGCGGCGATCGCGGCCAAAGCCTCGTGTATCGCGATACTCACCGACCTTCCGCTCAAGGTTGTCAAGGGTCCGCGATACTCATCCATACCGCAGATGCGTGTCATTAGGAGCATGAATTTTACAATGGTGAGGCTGCCATATAGGACACGTTGGGCGGCGGATCTAATGGAGCAAATCTCCAGCGTCTGGGGGGTTGCGCTGGGGTGCCGATCCACACCCAAGCGCCGGTAGGTGATAGACGATACCCACAGCGGCTAGGAGCCATTGAATCGGCAATATGTTCTTTTGATACGGTGTCGCGCAAGTTTGGCATGGAGAATCATATGCAATCGCAACAATAGCCGAGTGCAGAGTCAAGCAGCGCTACTTGCATACGCGCAAATGTCCGTTAGAAGATTTCGACGACGTGGCAGCCCAAGCAGTTGCGCGGCAGCGAGTTTAGGCGGGGCGTACGTTGCGGCGAAAAACAGCCAATGGACACGCCGAAAACGGCTACTGGGCCTAAGTCGCCACGGTCGCCCTGTGAACTTGGAACCCAGGCAAATTGTATGACCGTTGGCCGTCGTTCAGCATGCCGAAGTCGGAGCGCTGATCGGAAGCTGGATTAGCCTGCATGATGAACGAGAGGTTGGAAAATGCCGCTTTCAAAGGCTCCCGTAGGCATCGTGAGATGTTGAGAATGCGAGCAAGAATTGTAGGTGGAAAGACAGTGCCTGAGGCGCCAGAGGCCGACGATCGCGATCTAGCTTTAGACTTCGCCAAAGGAATACTCATTGTCTTGGTGATTTTCGGTCACCTGATACAATATATCTTTTACGAGGGTGATGGCTTCTGGGATTCGGCATGCTTCAAATCGATCTACATGTTTCACATGCCTCTCTTTATGGCGATAAGCGGATATCTCTCTAGATCAGGGCTACTAGGCAAATCGTTCAGGCAAGCCATCGCTGATCGCGCGCTGCAGCTCCTGGTGCCGACGCTGTTCTGGTGCACCCTTTTGGAGGCAGTCAAATTGCTCATGTTTCCCCGGCCGCCGGACGCACCTGGCAACCTGTTGCAATTCATGCACGATTTCGTCGGCACATACTGGTTCATCTGGGCTGCGTTTGCTTCTTTTCTTTTGGTCAAACTTATTTCGATCTTCAACTCCGGGTCGGCACGCTCTTTGCTTGTCTCATCCATACTGGTCGCAGTTGCCCCCGTGACGTTTTCTATATTCCCTCTCATAAAGTACACCTATCCCTTTTTCTGCATGGGATTTTCATTTGCGCAGTCGAGAGATTGGTGGACGAGCATAATGCGGTATCATAAGCCACTCCTGATGATGTCCGCCTCTATCGCGGCTAGCTTGTGCTTCATGGCGTGGCGCGAGGACACCTATGTCTACAACAATCTCGCCTTAATCCAGGATCTGCAGTCGGCAAAAGATATCCTTCTGATGTTTTTTGGCTCGACAGTGGCCTCTGCAGTGATGATCGAGATTCTGCTTCAATCCTGGAAAATTGGACGCTCGAACCGGGTGGTTCGCTTTATCGCCGTGGAAGTGGGGCAGAGCACGCTCGTGTTGTACCTGGTGCAGGCTACGGTATTCCGTCTCATGGATTTGATACAATACGGAGAACAATGGGCTCCCACAATGAGGTCTGGCGCGGCGGGAATTCTCGGGACGATGATCATTGCCGTAGCACTAGCAGTTCGCTGGAGCGTGCGCGACATTCCCTATCTGTCCCAGCTCATGCTTGGAACGCCACCCCGCCTCGTTCGTTTGCCGAGCAATCCTGCGAATAACTAGCGGTGTTCAATTCTCAACCTAAACTTCGTCAGCAAGCAAGCATGCCAAGGCACGCGTTAAGGGGCCCATTTTTAAAGGATCCTTTTGCACGAAGATCGGCTGAGGTCCGACTGATGTGCCAATCACGTATCGAGAATCCGCAAACCCCTCGCGCCCAATGCTCCGCGACGACGCGGGCGCTTGACCCCCAGGGTATCGACTCCACCCTCTTTGAGGTTGCCAAAGATTCGGTTTGCTTCGCACTTGTTTGGGGTCCGCTTGCCGCCAGGTCCCGTTGTCCCTGCTAAAATCGCGAGCGTTCGCTAAGGTACCAGAAACGCTTTTCCGGCCTGTGCTAAGCAATGACCGGAAACAGCGAGTATCGCCTCAGCGGTCACACCGAGGCAGCACTGCTCCATGACGGCCGCTGCCACAGTCATCCTCTTGCCGGCGCCGACGGTACCGGCCAGCTAGGTCGTGCCGGCAGCATGATCCCCCGGGTGCCGTGTTCTGGTGCGGATAGAGAGTGAACGCGGCCGACGCACGCCGGCAACTTAAGATACACGCCGCCGAGGCGCCCAGGGGCTGGTTGTTGAAACGGTCCTAAAACCTTGCGGCCGGTCGATCCGGTGGGCATCGGACCAGGACCCGGCCCTGAAGGGCCATCTGATCTTCGTGAGCTTCCCCTTTGCCGGCTACGTCTAACAGCCGTTCACTGTGGAAATTCAGAGCGTTGTTGAGCTGTCGCCGGCGTCGCGGGGGCCTATGCCGCTTTCCATTTGCCCGCGGCATTCCCCCAAATGACGGCGCTAACTGTCGAGGAAGGGAGCTCCAGCCAGTGATGCATGCGGGTCTCGGAGTCCATCACTGGGAGGCGCTGTGATCGCCAAGCAAAGAAGATCGACCGGCTGCACCTCGGCAAGCGGCCGGACATTGCGCCCAATCCGCGAATTGAGAGCGGAGCGGCTTCGGCGGGTGTCATTTGTTGCTGACGTGGCCGGAGAATAGGCTTCCGCCGCTGCACCGGGATGCCATTTCTTCGATCCCCACCGCGTCTTGTCCGGTTCACGACAACGTTGTCCTCGATCAATTCTTCATGGGCTAGCTAAGAAGCTGGAAACAATACAGATGCCGTGTTCCGAACCTCAGCGGAGGAGACTGGCATGAGTCTTGAACTCCCAGAACTACGCGGCGGGCAATCGCCTGGTGGAACGTGTGGCGTCCGGTCGAAGTCGATTTGAACCTTGAAGGGAAAATACATGGCAGGTCTGCATCAGTTCGCACGGAAAAGGGGGGATCGGCAAGTACACGGCCTCTCAAGATACTCTCACTGTCCTTGTCGACCTCGAAAAGCTGATTCCACCCCCCGCCTGATCCTCAATTCGAAAGCCCGAGACACGGTTTTACACCTGGCGGCGAATAGGTTGGTTGAGGGTGGAGTTCGCGGCGAAACCTACCGCCACTGGACTATCGCGACGGGAATCTCGCTTGTGAAGCGCTTTTCGTCAAGCCCGCCAGCGTTGCCCGCCGCTTGCCGTTGTTGTTGCGGCCGCCCCGTTTCGAGGGGCCATGTCATTCGTCCGGGCCAAGTTGCGTCGCCACAGGTCCCATCTGCCGCACCATTTTAAGGGATGGTGTTACCGGAAGCGGGTGTGGCCCTTAGTCAAACCGCATCCAACACTCAGGAGGATTTTAACTGATGTCAAACGTCACCCCTGTCCCCAACAATGCTCGATTAGATGAGAAAGATGCTCTCGCCACGCCTTTCATTAAGTGCCTCTTGCGTCTGATGCGTGCTCAAGACACCTTTGAATTGTGGCAAGAGAAATCGGACACCGATTTGCTCTGTGATTTCATCGTGACGAGGCAGCAGCGTAGGGCGATTCCTCTCATCGGGGGACCTGACCTAGAGGTGCAGTGGCGGCTTGAGATCTTCTATGCCGCCGTAGCACTTGCTATAGAGGAGCAGTCCGGACTGATGGCGTCACCGGTGTTGACTGTGAACCATGAGGGATTCGGTCGGATATTACTCACGGCGGGGCGGCTCGTAGTACTCTCGAAGACGCTCCGCGACGTACATCGATTTGGCTTCGACAACCTCCAAAAGCTCGCCGAGGCGGGAACTGGCCTGGTCGATAATGGCTTAACAACAATTAAGACCTATTCAGATGTAGCGCGCGTTTAAGTGCGGTTGAAACGGCTCATATAGGGCGGAATTCTTCGCTAATCTGCCCAGCAATCAAGCAATCCGGGGGTGTGCCCTAGCGTTCTTGGCGCGGGGGGGGGCGACATGGAGGAACCTGCATGACAGTGCGTTCACTACTCACTACGGCTCCTCTTTGGCTCCGGCGTATCTCACAAGCACTGATCAAGCGACGTGTATTGGCTGCGCCCCTTGTTTTCTGGTCTGCCAGTGTTCGGCAGGAAGGTAGGTGGTTGGCCTTCAAATGACCTGCCACTGAATTTTCATCCGGCGGCGATTAGAGCCTCGGCGGTCTTGAACCGCTCCCAAACGTTGGACCACCGGATGCTAGAGTTTTCCGGCTTCATTCAGGGAGGCGGGCTGGTTGCGCCTCCCGAATTCACCAACGAGATCGGCACCTTGTTGC
>NZ_JAULSE010000056.1:0-6284 GCF_030518245.1 Rhizobium sp. CBN3 | reverse complement strand
AAGACATGGCGACGGAGATGCTCGCTGAGGTACGAGTTCGAAACCCAAGGATGACACGCATCCCCGTCGCGCAGCCCGTTTATACACCAACGGCAACGTACAAGGATGAGGGCGGAGAGAGGTGCGGCTGCCTCACCGGAGCTCCTGCGGCTGCCAACTTCAGACACTGCGTAGAACCGCTCAACCGCGTAGCAATCACCGAGCACACACATCAGCCACCAGCCATCACTACACCGATCAACCCACCACCGACCGGGCACGCCGATCAGCCCCTCGGCCACACGGCACACCGATCAGCCCACCAGCCGCATGGCACCACGATCAGCCCTCATCCTGAGGTGCGTAGGCCATCGGCCGGAGCCTCGAAGGACGGGGGCGGTTGATGAGCAGTCTCCCTCGGACGAGGGATCGGGCGAATCCCGATCGAAAGAAGAGCCGTCGAAAACCGCTCATCTTCTTGTGAATGCAAACTGAATGGCCGGTTCGAACAGCGTTCAGCTTGCCGCGTTTAGTGTCGAGGCAATCCCTGACGGGAGAGCTTAAAAGACCAATCGACGGAGACACTCCATGACGCATTTCCTTACCAAGGCTTGCCTTGCCGCAGTGCTCGCCCTCTCATCCATTCCGGCCACCGTTTCTACGGCGGTAGCCGCAGGGCCGCAGACGAACTTCATCGTCGAGGCGCAATATCATCGTCCGATCCGCGGCTGCTCGCCGATGCACGCCGTGCGCAAGGCGCGCGATTTCGGCCTGCGCAGAGCCCATATCACCCGCATGTCGCCGCGTGTCGTCGTCGTCGCCGGGCGCGACCGTCGCGGCTGGGACAGGATGGTCTTCGCCAATGTCCGAGGTTGCCCGCTGATCCGGCGTTGAATCTTGCAGCGGCAAGCGCCGACATGCGTTTGCCGCTTTTGCCTTGACGGCGACACTTTCAGCCGTCTCTTCTCTGATTGGTATAAGTGATTCCACTGACGCTCCGGCGAGATGCGGAGAGTGGGGAGGGCGGCTCGACCGCACCGACTATAGAACGAAAGGTTTTTCGATGATGCAGTTTCTGGCAAAGGCGGGTCTTGCCGCCATGCTTGCCGCCGGCACTCTAGCCGGCACGGTGGCCCCGGCGGCCGCCCAATTCAGTATCATTATCGGCGATCAGGATCGTGATCCGCCGCGCGATTATCGCCGTCCGCCTCCGCCGCCGGGCTTCGGCCGGCGTCCACGCGGTTGCGACCCGCGTCTGGCGGAAGATCTCGCCCGCGATTGGGGCTTCCGCCGCCCACGTGTCGTCGACATCACCCCGCGCCGCGTCATCGTCCAGGGCTGGACCCGCCGCGGCCCCGATGAAATGAGCTTCGCCAACGTCCGCGGCTGCCCCGCTCTGCGCCGCTGATTTTGCAGAATACGGGCCTCGTCTCCCGATGCGGCCGCCAGAACCGCCTTTGCCAGTCTCCCCGATCGGCAAGGGCGGTTTTCTTTTTTATGAGATTCTTTTGGGCTCAGTCTGACGGCGTTTCAAAGACCCCTGCCCAACCCTCCCCACAGGGGGAGGGGCTTAGCTGCGGTTTCCGGCGGCGACTAGAAGGCGAAGCCTGCTGGCGTTCCCGTTCTGTCGATTGTTACGATAGAAGTTATGTCAAGCGGTGCGGCATCTAAGCCCCTCCCCCTTGTGGGGAGGGGTTGGGGAGGGGTCTTCAGCAGCCACCGGCGCGAACCGGCTGGCATCGACCTCATGTCGAGGATCTGCCGCCTATCACACCTCTTCCAGACGCGATTTACTGCTCGATGGCGAAGGTTACGGTGACGCTGACTGTGTAATTGTTCTCGCCGCCCTGGACGGGAACGGCAGCGTCGGCTTCCTTCATCATCGTGGCGCGATAAGCGGGCTGCGGCAGCGGGCGCGGCTCATTCTCGTTGATTTCGATGATGCGGCCGAGCTTGACGCCGGCGGCTTCGCTCAGCGTTTTCGCCTTCTTGACGGCCTCGGCGACGGCGTTCTTGCGCGCCTCTTCGAACGCCGCTTCCGGCTTGTCGTTGGTGAACTGGATGTCGCCGCCCTGGTTGATGCCGAGCGTGACGGATTGGTCGATCACCTGGCCGAGCTTGGAAAGATCGCGCAGGCGCACAGTGACCGAGTTGATCGTCTGGTAGCCGATCAGCTGCGGCTGCTGCTGCTGGCCATCGACCGGCTGCGGATAATTAAACTGCGGCTGGATGGAGAAGCCTGAGGTCTGCAGGTCGCGCTCGGCGATGCCGCCGTCCTTCAGCGCCTTCAGCACGTCGTTCATCGCCTTGTTGTTCTCGTCGAGCGCTTCACGGGCGGTCTTCGCCTGCTTGACGACGGCGAGATTGACGACGGCCATATCCGGCGCCAAAGACGATTCGCCATCGCCCGTCACCGATATCACCGCCTCGCGCGGCTTTGCTTCCTGCGCCAATACAGGCGCGGCACTGCCGAGCGGCAGGGCCAGAAGGGCAGTCATCACAAGTGTCTTGGAAAGAATCGGCGCCATGTTTCATTCCCTAGTTGTCGTTTCCCGATGAGCTTTCTGTCGGTTGATTGTGAAGCTATTGCGGCGGAAGGGAAGAGGCGAATGCGGATCGGGAGAAAATTGTGAGGGTGCAATTCGAATCCAGCTCGACAGCGAGTACGGAGAGGCGGCGAGACAGCCCCTGCTGGGCCCGGGATCTCTCCCGCCATCGGGCCCTCATGGCGGAGATTGGCTGAAGGCGAGGGGCTCCGCCTTCTCCTCCCTCATTCCTGTGACGAGCACAGGAATGAGGGAGGCTGAGGGTGTGTTCCCCATCGCAAAGCCCGTATGAGAAACGTCGGCGCCACCCCGCCACCTTCCCAAATCCCGCAAAGCTGCTAGCAATGACGGCGGGTTAAGAAACAGGGGCTTCCGGACACACTATGTCCGGCAAGGGGGCAGCATGCGCTTCATGACAATTCTTTCGATCGGCCTCGCCATGACTTTGGGGGGCTGCTCTCAGGTGGCGGAAAAGGCCGAAAACGCCGCCAACCGCTCATACACCAGCTATGCGCTGGGCAAGCCCTATTCCGAGATCGCCAATCTCGGTCAATCGTCGATGGCGCGGCTCTCCGGCTCCGAAGCGACCTTCGGGCCGACGATCGGCGCGACGCCGCTGAAGAACGGCATGACGATCTACCGGCATATGGCGCCCGCCGCCAGGACCGAGACCGGCACGAACTTCGCCGGCCTGGTCGGCAGCTCCACGATTTCCGAGAACAATCGGCTTTCCTATTTCCTGGTCGGCGCCGACGGGATCGTCAAGGATTGGGCCACGGGCTCGGTGCAGGGCAGCGCTAGCGACTGCGTGCAATATATCGGCGGCATCATCAACCGCTGCAACGATATGCGCCAGCTCCAGGCGTCGCTGGCACTCTACGACGCCAGGGTGGCGACCAAGGCCGGTCAACCCATTTCCAGCTGGGGCGAACCGTCTGCCCCTGCGATCAACTGAGAATGCGCGGCAGCCCGGGCGAGGTCTTTTACCTCACCCGGCGGCCGGGGCATTGGACGGCTGACGCTGTCGCGCAGATCTGTGAAACGGTCTTGCGATAAGATTGCGCAAAACCAGAGGCTGAAGCCCGGGAGCGGATCGAAGGACGCGACGCGTCAGGCGCCGAAATCATCCATGAAGGAGGGATGAATCGCGGGCTTGCGCTCTTCGCGGGCCTCGCGAATGCGCTGGGGAACCGCACCGAGACCGGCAACGAAACG
The DNA here is from genome assembly GCF_030518245.1 of Rhizobium sp. CBN3. Taxonomy (NCBI): domain Bacteria; kingdom Pseudomonadati; phylum Pseudomonadota; class Alphaproteobacteria; order Hyphomicrobiales; family Rhizobiaceae; genus Rhizobium; species Rhizobium sp. CBN3. Next base: position 2,544 of record NZ_JAULSE010000056.1, on the reverse strand, counting down.
GGTCAGGAGATTGCGATTGAAAAGTTTCTGTAGGCTCATGGCAGTTCACTCATTCTTTTTTTTGTTAGCTGGCGGCATATATTTTGCGCAGGCTGCCTTAACAACGGGCAATTTTGCATGACAGTTATGTGACAGCGCATAGTCTTGAAAAGACGGGCGGAAAGGCGATCACTTTAGCGTTACAAGTGGCCGGCAGGGCAGCCGATCCTATAAATCAACGCCGGTTCTCCTCGTGGCGTGGTAGATTGCCAGCTTCGGCCAAAAGCCGCGTCCTCAGAAGGAGAAGCTCAGATGAACCGATTTTTCGCCTTTATCGCGACCGGAACGCTGATCAGCCTTGCCACGATCATTTCGGCCTGCACGTCGACCGGAAGCGTCGATCAGACCTCGTCGATCAGCGGCGGTTATTATCAGGAGAGTCGCCCCCTGAACCCTGCCTGCGCGGATGGGTTCAGGCCCAGTGATGGCCGGTCCTGCAGCTATTGAGAAGGCGCGCTACTTGCCTTGACCGCTTCGGCGGATATGTTCTCTACCGTGCAGTTATGCGAGTGTGTCTTTGGCGTTACAGCTATTTGTTGAGTTGGGCTGTATCCTCCAGTTGTGTTGTAAGACATGGGGTCACGAACATGAAGCTCACGATCGCCACCACTTTTCTAGCAATCGTCGCAACGAGCGCCTTTGCAGCGGATGCCGTGCAGGACGTCCCGGCCGCACCTGTTACGGCTGCGCCAGTTTTCACCTGGTCAGGCCCGTATCTCGGAATCGATGGCGGCGCCAGTTGGCTAAACGGTGACTTCAGCGCCGGCGGCGCCAGCGATTCCCAGGATTTTAACGGCGGCGTTTTCGGTGCATTTGCGGGTTACAATTTCCAATTCGACAACAACATCGTTGTCGGCATCGAGGGCAACCTCGAATACAACTGGAACGAAGAGGAAGCGCTAGGGGCGGATGTCGGCACCGATTGGGCCGGCGCTGTTCGTGGTCGTGTCGGCTACGCCTTTGACAGGGCGCTGCTTTATGGCGCGGCCGGCTGGACCGCCACGCGTGGATACGTGGACCTGCCGGGATTCGATAAGGAAACGGAGACCTTCAACGGCTACACCGTCGGCGCTGGCGTCGACTTTGCCATCACCAACAACATCTTCGCCCGCGGCGAGTATCGGTATAATGACTTCGGCGAGAAAGACATTCTCGGTGTCGATGTCGATCTCAACCAGCACGAACTAAAATTCGGAATCGGCGTGAAGTTCTAGGAACTGGCCGTTGGATCAGCAGTGGCAAGCCCCGCCAAAAAAGCGGGGCTTTTTTGCGTTCGACAATAATGACAGGACCAAGATGCCGCTTTTAAAGAAGGCATTCTAGAAGCGAGTGGAGCGAAATCGGTTCCCCTAGCATCGTCTCTCGACGCCTCGCGCCGTAGGCCGGTGGAACTTCTTGAATCGACCGCTATCCACGGCTTGGCGCCCAAGCTAATTGTCGACATTGACTTTGGCTATCTGTCGTTGGCTTCGCGGTCTTGCATCCTGTCGTGCACGTTCTCCGGACCCGCGATCAAAGCGGCGATCGCCGTCGCCTTCTCCCGATTACCGTAGCCGACAACATAGCCCTCGAGCAGGACGCTTCTGCCCACCATGCTTACAGAGATGGACGAGCTTTCCAGGTCTGGTTCCGCGGACACCGCGGCCTGCACGCTCGCAAGCTGATCGTAGGCTAGGGTTTCGGGCTCAAAGCTCATGGCAGTCCTCCTTCGTGATACGAAGGAAACAGCGGACAGATAATTTAGTTCGCGATAGGGACTTAGGTCCGAGAAGGGCTGTGTGTGGCCCATAGAAGAGCTGGTATGCTGATGTTGTCCTTTATCCTTTTTGTTTTGCCGTACTCGTCGGTTTGGTCGCGCTTGCGTTTGGCGACAGGGTGGACGCTTACCGCGGCAACCGTCGCAATGATTGTTTTTCCATAGGATCGGGGGATGGCCCAGGCGCGTTCGCGGCGGATGCCCTTCTAGCTGTCCTCGCGGAATTGCAGCCGGCTAGTAATCAGCGTCATCGCCATGACATCAAAATATCGTCCCGGCCACATTGTAGCGGCAATGTTCCCTCTCGGATATATCGCTGGTTATACCGTAAACCTGTACTTCTGAATCCGTCAGGGCTATCGCTACTGTCCGGAAGGGCTACGTGGCAGCGGAACATCGCCCCTAGTATTCCAGGGATTAGCCCTTCGAGCGTTGGTGCTATGCGTACTATTGTTCGTACAGGGCGTTCGACAATACCTTGAGCCCTATTGCGGCCCCGTAGCCAATACTTTAGTCCCGGCGGCGGCCGTCAAGATCGGGTCAGACGAACGTACATCATTCATTACTTCGCAACTGCGGTAATTGTCATACGATTCAAAACGCTAAATAATAACAAAAATCAGTTGCTTACTGGGAGTTTCTCGACTACGTTTTTTATAGAAGAGTTCCGAAATAACCGGCCCTCGCCAGCGATACTCAGCGGTGGTTTGACCTTGCTTGAGGGAGGATGATGACGTTGTTTGTCCGAC
>NZ_JAULSE010000055.1:2500-5000 GCF_030518245.1 Rhizobium sp. CBN3 | reverse complement strand
TTCACTGAGTCTATGTTGGAGACAGCGGGGAAGTCGTTACGCCATTCGTGCAGGTCGGAACTTACCCGACAAGGAATTTCGCTACCTTAGGACCGTTATAGTTACGGCCGCCGTTTACTGGGGCTTCGATTCAAAGCTTGCACCTCTCCTCTTAACCTTCCAGCACCGGGCAGGCGTCAGACCCTATACGTCGTCTTGCGACTTCGCAGAGCCCTGTGTTTTTGATAAACAGTCGCTACCCCCTGGTCTGTGCCACCCCATCATACTTGCGTAAAATGGGGTCACGCTTCTTCCGAAGTTACGCGTGCAATTTGCCGAGTTCCTTCAACATAGTTCTCTCAAGCGCCTTGGTATACTCTACCTGACCACCTGTGTCGGTTTCGGGTACGGTCTATACGGTGGAGCTATTTCCTGGAACCGCTCCGCTGCCCTGATAATCCAATAAACCAGAACAACTTGTGCAATCCGTCACTACCACCAGGCCCACGAATATTAACGTGGTTCCCATCGACTACGCGTGTCCGCCTCGTCTTAGGGGCCGGCTAACCCTGCTCAGATTAACTTTAAGCAGGAACCCTTGGTCTTTCGGCGAGAGGGTCTCTCACCCTCTTTATCGTTACTCATGTCAACATTCGCACTTCCGATACCTCCAGGAGCCCTCACGGGTCTCCCTTCATCAGCTTACGGAACGCTCCGCTACCACGTGTATTGCTACACATCCTCAGCTTCGGTGCATGGCTTCAGCCCCGTTACATTTTCGGCGCAAAGACCCTTATTTAGACCAGTGAGCTGTTACGCTTTCTTTAAATGATGGCTGCTTCTAAGCCAACATCCTGGTTGTTTTGGGATCCTCACATCCTTTCCCACTTAGCCATGACTTGGGGACCTTAGCTGGAGGTTAGGGTTGTTGCCCTTTTCACGACGGACGTTAGCACCCGCCGTGTGTCTGCCGAGTAGTACTCCCCGGTATTCGGAGTTTGGTTAGGATCAGTAAGACGGTGAGTCCCCATAGCCCATCCAGTGCTCTACCCCCGGGGGTATTCGCTCGACGCTCTACCTAAATAGATTTCGCGGAGAACCAGCTATTTCCGAGTTTGATTGGCCTTTCACCCCTAGCCACAAGTCATCCCAATCTATTGCAACAGATGCGGGTTCGGTCCTCCAGTTGGTGTTACCCAACCTTCAACCTGCTCATGGCTAGATCACTCGGTTTCGGGTCTAATGCAACAAACTATAGCGCCCTATTCAGACTCGCTTTCGCTGCGCCTACACCTACCGGCTTAAGCTTGCTTGTTACACTAAGTCGTTGACCCATTATACAAAAGGTACGCCGTCACCCTTGCGGGCTCCGACTGTTTGTAGGCATCCGGTTTCAGGTTCTATTTCACTCCCCTTGTCGGGGTGCTTTTCACCTTTCCCTCACGGTACTTGTTCGCTATCGGTCATGCACGAGTACTTAGGCTTGGAGAGTGGTCTCCCCATGTTCAGACAGGATTTCTCGTGTCCCGCCCTACTCTAGGACAATCATGATATCTACGCGTACGGGGCTGTCACCCACTACGGCCGCACTTTCCAGAGCGTTCCACTTTAATCACAATTGCCACTGGCCTGGTCCGCGTTCGCTCGCCACTACTTGCGGAGTCTCGGTTGATGTCCTTTCCTGCAGGTACTTAGATGTTTCAGTTCCCTGCGTTCGCTTCTTACACCCTATGTATTCAGGTGTAGATACCTTATCACAATACCTAGAAACCATTCGGGTTTTCACTCACGCTTGTTCTGCACTTCGTGCAGCGCTGCGTGGGCGCGCCGGACGACCGGCGACGCGCTCTGCGCTGTATTGGGAAGTTCCCATACAGGCCAGAGGCCGTCGGCGATCGTTCGCCGTAACGTCGGGTCGAAGACCCGACAACCAGAATGATTTTCTAGGTATTTAAGGTGGGTTGCCCCATTCGGAGATCCATGGATCAAAGCTCATTCGCAGCTCCCCACGGCTTTTCGCAGCGTATCACGTCCTTCATCGCCTGTGCATGCCAAGGCATCCACCAAATGCCCTTACGACACTTAATCGTTCTCATTGCCAATGCTCATCATCTCGCCGCCATCTCCAAAGGAAACGGCAACAGACCGGGTTACCTTTTACAACCCGGTCAATCCAACAATGCCATCGACGTGTTCGACCTGATCACTTTATTGGAGCTACGCCGAGCAGCTCGCTTGTGTCAGGTCTTAAGACCAGCTTCTCGAGATATGATCCGATACCGCGCGGTCAGGCAACGGCAATCAAGTCGTCCGTCAGATGCCTCATCCCTAGAGATCAGGCAAACAACAACGACCCAGAGCGACAAGCTTCCTACCTACCTCCAATCCCTCCACCACATCCGGCCGGCTAGGCCATCCATGGGTTCACAGGAACTGGGCTCGGACGTCCTGGGCCTAAACCCAAAACACCTGGAAGCCTCCAGATCAATCTTCTCTTCACAATGTATGCAGAACAGGCATC
>NZ_JAULSE010000054.1:0-6600 GCF_030518245.1 Rhizobium sp. CBN3 | reverse complement strand
ATGGGCATCCTGAGCGCGGATGAGCCTTATCAGGCATCTGAGAAAAGGGGTGGCGAGATCCCCATCTTCGTTGACAGCAGGGCCATTCGTACTTCCTGTCAATGTACCCATGTCCTAGTCCTCCTCATCGAAAGGCTTCTTTTCAATGGCGCCTGCTTCGGTTAGCACCTTGCGTAACCAGGGTGGCGGAGTAGTCCTGAGCATCGCCCGAGTTCGCGACAAAACATCTTCGATCAGTTGAGGATCGGATACTTTAATTGGGTGGATTTTGGCCGAAACAACTCGGGCTGCCGATGGCCCACCGATCGCCAGACAGAACAATAAGTGACAACCTTCCAACGCCTTCACCTTCGGGTTAATACGATCGACGTCCTCGTTCCGATGCTTTCCGCTCTGGTCGGAAACGTCTTCGAAGTCCAGGACTTCCACCAGTTTCCAGTCGTCGAGACTCACATCATAGACGACGAAACGTTTTGCCGATCCGAAATGGGCGTCGAGAGATTTCATATCTTGAGTGGCGATTGCGACGCGCAACGCGCCAGCCTTCCGTTTTGGAGCTGACGAGTGAACCCCGTCAGGGACGAGGGAAAGGCGACGAGCGGCGATCATCTAGGCAGTTCTCCTTTGCGGGAGGGATCAAGCGATCCAGGACACGGCGCGCGCTGATTGGCCTGGAAGATGTTGGAAACATCGAAGATCAGGTCGCGCGTTCCCTGATAGAGACTTGTGAGCTTATGCTGGCTGCCGAGTCGGTCGAATATCGGGAAGCCCACCCGCATGAGCGGAATCCCAAGGCGCTCCGCCGCTTGTCGTCCATGCGAATGCGTGACGAGAAGATCAGCGCCGACGGCAAGTTCTTCGAGATCGCCAAGATCACCGACCTGGAGCGATTCGGCCGGCATTTCCGCGAGTATTTTTGAGGTGCCGGTCGTGGTGACCGCTGCCGCGATTTCGGCGCCCATGCCGGTGAAGAAGGTAGCGAATTGGTAGAGCTGGTCCGGCTCCACAGCAATTGCGATCTTCTTGCCTCCGAAATGGAAATGTCCGTCGAGCAGGGCGTCCTGCAGCTGTGCTCGGCGACGGCGGATGTTTGCTGGCACCGGCGCACCAGAAATCTCAGAAAGAAACGAGACGAACCGGTCGGCTCGTTTCAATCCTGTCAGCGACTGGAACAATGCGTAAGGGACTCCCGTCCGGGTCCGCAGTAGCTCTGCGGGGCGGCGCATATGCTCGCCGATCGCGATACATTGCGCCGCCGTGCCAAGCTCTTGTATCTCGTCGACGGGAGTACCGCCATAGGTGGTCGGAACCCAACGATCGCCGGGCACCGTGCCGTCGAGAGAGCCGGAAATGTCCGGCAGGATCACCGGCTTCAGACCGAAGCTTTCGACCGTTTCGCGCAGAAGCTCGATGTCAGCGACTGTCAGATGCCATCCTGGTAGGATCGCAATCTTCTTTTGGTGGCGGCTCTGCTCGCCTGGAGTGGTGATGCGCTCGACCATAGAGATGACGGCCTTCGCCCATCCCTCTTCGATCGCTCCCTCGAAATCCGGGGTATTCGCCAGCACAACCTCCGTACCCGCGAGCTCATCGGCACGATCCCGCTTGATGTTGGCGAGATCGCCTGCGAAATCTTCGCCGCGGGTTTCCACCAGGGCTGTCGTGCAAATTCCGATCAGCTTGGGTTTTGCGCGCCTCTTGAGATTTAGGATCGCCTCTTCCAGATTGCCTGCGCCGCCAAGAATGGTCGCCACTGCGTCCAATGCCGTTGTCTGCAAGGGAATGGCTTCCTTAAAGTGCCGGACTAAAAGTACCAGCGCCAAGCTGGTGCAGCCCTGGCTGCCGTGGAACAGCGGCACGGCACGCTCGACGCCAAGAAAGGCGAGCGCGGCGCCGAGCGGCTGCGACGATTTCAGCGGATTGACCGCAGCTGATTTGGTCTGGGGAAAGACTTGAACCATCGGCTTTCCTCAACGCTTGCAGAAGCTGCCGGCGACCGCGCCGACAAAGTTTTGCAAGACGTACCCAGTCTCGTTCTCGCTCTTGGTATTCGTCAGTTCTTCTTCCACCGCATGCTGGCATTCCCACGGTGCCGGCTCCCGCACCTCCATCCAGATCGGATTGTGAATAGCAAGATCGATCTGGCGAACGAGCTCCACCATGCCGTCATAGCCGGCATAGGGGTGGTGGCGTTCCTGGTTGATATCGAGCCAAGGTGTCTTGGCCTTCAGCGCGATGAATTGCGTGCGCCCGCCAGACAACATGATGTCGGCTTTACCGTCGGCGAGCATGTTATAAAGCTCGCGCGGCGCCATTGACTCGAACAGGTGGTTTTCGTCTTTCAGGAGTTGCTTGATACGTTCCTTGTCTTCAGGCGTGGATTTCTTGACCGAGGTGCCCACGATCTCGATGCCCACCTCCATCAGCGCATGGACAACCGACCAGGACTTGACGCCGCCGGTGTTGAGCAACACGCGCTTGCCTTCAAGCCTTGGTCGATATGCTGCGAGTTTCATCCAGGCAATCGCCTCCTCCTCCGCGATCAATGCCTCGGTGCGCTCGAGGATTTCGGGATCCGCCCCCTGCATCACGAGCAGCTTGGCGATCTGTCTGAGTGCTTCCGAGGTGTCGGTAATTCCGTAAAAGGAGCCTTCGAAGAACGGGATATCCCACAGCTCCTCCATTTTGCGGGCGAGGTTGATGAGTGCTGTCGAGCACACCAACATGGACGCCTTGGCGCGATGCGCAGAAGCAATGTCAAGATATCGGGCGTCTCCTGGAATGCAGGCCCTTACTCTGATCCCCAGCCGGTCAAGAAGCGGCTTTACCAGCCAAAACTCGCCGGATAGGTTGAACTCACCAATGATATTGATGTCGTAGGCGGTCACGTCGTTCGGCTCTACGCTGCCGATCACATGATCGAGCAACGCTTCACCGGCGAGCTTATTGCCAAGGTTCTTGGAGCCGGCAAAGCCCGGTGCGTTGACCGGCACCACCGGAAGGCCGAATTTTTCCGCGGCCCGCTTGCAGACGGCCTCGATGTCGTCGCCGATCAATGCTGTCACACAGGTCGAATAGACGAAAATCGCCGGTGGAGCATAGGCCTCCTTGATCTCGCGGATTGCTTTAAAAAGTTTCCGCTCGCCGTGCCCCATCACCACTTCGGTTTCAGTGAGGTCGGTCGTGAAACTGGTGCGCCAGAGCGTTGGACCTGAGGAAGCCGATCCGCGGTTGTCCCAGGAATTGCCCTCACAGCCGAGAGGCCCATGGATCAGGTGCGCGACGTCGGTGATCGGCTGCAGCACGATCTTGGCGCCATCGAAAGCGCATCCGCCGGCTGCCGCCCCGGGGATCAGCGGCTTCGAACAGCCGTTTTTGCGCGCCTTGGAATCCTTGCTGCGGTTCTTCTCGCAGGCAGGCTCGTCAAAGACATCCTGGACTTTAGCATTGAGCAAGGGCATTGCGGTCTCCAAGTTCAGATGAAGGCGGCCGGCCTCACAAGGCCGACCGCCGCCGCTCCTAGCGGGTCAGGTCGTAAGAATAGTCCGTCACACCCGGCTCGCTCGTCTCGCGATCGAGCTTGTCGAAGATCTTGTCGAGGATCGTCGTCAGGACGCGCAGGCCGCCTTGGTAGCCCATGAGCGGGAAACGGTGGTGATGGTGCCGGTCGAATATCGGAAAGGTCAGCCGGATCAATGGGGTGCCGGTGTCGCGCTCGAGATACTTGCCATAGGAATTGCCGATCATAAGATCAACCGGCTCGGTAAAGAGCAGCGAGCGCAACGCCCACAGGTCCTTGCCCGCCCAGACCTGGGCATCCTTGCCGAAGGGCGAGGATGCGAGCAACGCCTTCATCTCGGCTTCCCAGGCCGACGTGCCGTTGGTAGCAAGGCAGTGGGTCGGCTCACCGCCGGTTTCCAAGACGAACCGGGCAACGGCGTAGACGAAGTCAGGATCGCCGTAGATCGCGTATTTCTTCCCGTGCAGCCAGGCTTGGCTATCTGCCATAGCGTCGACGAGACGGCCGCGTTCCAGGCCGATTGCCGGAGGAATTTCCTTGCCGGTAATCTCCGAGACCTTCATCAGGAATTCGTCGGTCGCCTGAACACCCAGCGGATAATGGAACGAAGCCGTAACCTGACCGACCTCCTTGCAATATTCCAGCGTTTTGCGCGTGTTATAGTGCTGCAGCGACAGGGTCGCTTCGGCATTCAACGCCGTTTTCAAGTCCTCGATCTTCGTGCCGCCGTCATACATGCGGTACGTACCGTCAGACGGCGTGTCGAACTGGTCGGAGGCATCCTGGATGAAGATGTAGGATACGCCCATCATGTCGAGCAGGCGCTTCAGTTCGCGGTTGTTGCCGACGCAGAAGCCGTCGAAGCCGGGAATGATGTTGATGGCTTGAGCAACCTCCTTCCGCTCGTTGCCTTTCCAGAAGTTCTCCAGAATGCCCTTGATCATGCCGTCATAGCCATCGACGTGGCTGCCGACGAAGGCAGGCGTGTGGGCGAAAGGAACATCGAAGTCGTGCGGGACCGACCCTTCGTTCTTTGCGTTTTCGATGAAGCCGTGGAGGTCGTCTCCAATGACTTCGGCCATGCAGGTGGTCGAGACGGCGATCATCTTCGGATCGTAGAGCTTGTATGTATTGGCGAGCCCGTCGACCATGTTCTTCAACCCGCCGAACACTGCCGCGTCCTCCGTCATCGAGGACGAGACCGCTGATGAAGGCTCCTTGAAGTGACGCGACAGATGCGAACGGTAATAAGCGACGCAGCCCTGGCTGCCATGGACGAAGGACATCGTTTGCTCAAAGCCTGCGGCTGCGAAGACGGCACCGAGCGGCTGGCAGGCTTTGGCCGGGTTCACGACCAGGGCTTCGCGGCCCAGGTTCTTTTCGCGATACTCCCAGGTCTTCGTGAAGTCGTTTTGATCGGCAACGACCTGATCCGGGTGGGGGCATTCGAAATTGGCTTTCTTCTCGGCGAGCATCTGCCTGTATTCCGGCTCGCGGAACAGGGGAGCATGGTCGAGAACTTTTTCCGCCGACTGCGGCATAGTAAGCACCTTTCTTTTCATCGCGCCGCACCGGTGGCGGCAATGGGATGTCATCTGTCACGAGTGCGGATCAAGTCCGATAGGAAGAGCCTGGCCTGCCCCTTCCCAAGACAGGCCAGGCTCTCATTCGGCCGCAACCGCCTCAGCTGGCGCGGCCTCTTTTTTCCAGGGGACGTCGTAGAGATCCCACACCGGATTATTGATGGCCAGATCCATGTCGCGGGCGAATATGGCGAAGCCGTCATAGCCGTGATACGGGCCGGAATAATCCCAGGAGTGCATCTGGCGGAAGGGGATGCCCATCTTCTGCACCGGATACTTCTCTTTAATGCCGGACCCAACAAGGTCGGGGCGGATGCCTTCGATGAACTTTTCCAGCTCGTAACCGGTCACGTCGTCATAGATCAGCGTACCCTTGTTCACATAATGGCCGGTGCGCTGATAGTCGTCGTTGTGGGCGAACTCGTAGCCGGTGCCGACGATCCGCATGCCGAGGTCCTCATAGGCCGTGATGACGTGGCGAGGACGCAGGCCGCCGACATAGAGCATCACCGTCTTGCCTTCGAGGCGCGGCCGGTACTTGTCGACGACAGCATCGACCAGGGGCCGGTACTTGGTGATGACAGCCTCGGTCTTGTCGACGATTTCCGGACCGAAGTGCTTGGCTATTTCGCGCAGGGAGGTTTCGATCTGGGACGGACCAAAGAAATTGTATTCCATCCACGGGATGCCGTATTTTTCCTCCATGTGCCGACAGATGTAGTTCATCGAGCGGTAGCAGTGGATGAGGTTCAGCTTGGCCTTTGGCGCGCGCTCGACCTCAGCGAGCGTGGCATCACCCGACCAGTTGCCGACCACGCGCAGCCCCACCTCCTCCAATAGAATGCGCGTAGCCCACGCGTCGCCACCGATATTGTAGTCGCCGACGACGTTGACATCGTAAGGGCCGGTCTCAAACTCGACTTCGTTCTTGTCGAAAACCCAGTCACGGATGGCGTCGTTGGCGATGTGGTGGCCGAGCGATTGCGAGACGCCGCGGAAGCCCTCGCAGCGTACCGGCACGATCGTCTTTTCGTGCTCCTTGGCCTTCTTGCGCGACACCGCCTCAATGTCGTCGCCAATCAGCCCGATCGGGCATTCCGACTGCACGCTGATGCCGTTGTTGAGGGGGAAAAGCTCCTCGATCTCGTCGATGACCTGTTCAAGCTTCTTGTCGCCGCCGAACACGATGTCCTTTTCCTGGAAGTCTGAGGTGAACTGCAGCGTCACGAACGTGTCGATGCCCGTCAGGCCGACGTAGTAGTTGCGGCGTTGCGACCAGGAATAATGACCGCAACCGACCGGCCCGTGCGAGATGTGGACCATGTCCTTGACCGGCCCCCATACCACGCCTTTGGAACCGGCATAGGCGCAGCCGCGGATCGTCATCACGCCCGGAATGGACTTGATGTTCGATTTGACGTCGCATTCGGAAAGGGCCTTCGGCTCATCGCCAGGCTCGTCGCCGCTCGTTGCGACGCTGAGGTGCTTCTTGCGGCG
>NZ_JAULSE010000053.1:0-7569 GCF_030518245.1 Rhizobium sp. CBN3 | reverse complement strand
AAGCAACATGGCGCAAGGCCGGTGAATTGCTCGACGCATTCTCGCCGGCCGAATGCGCCAACTATCTCACAAACTCAGGCTATGCTTCCGTATGAAAACAGCATGCTCTAGGGACTGTTGCGTAATGGGCGATGAAGATTGCTGAACAGTGTAGCGACCAAGGGTGGTTGCCCCGCTTCGGTGTAAAGCGGGCTGATCGTGGTGAAATTTGGTGATTTGGCAGGCGACTGGACGCAATCCGCCCGTCGGCTCAGCTGGTCAGCGTCACCCAGCGGCGCATGTTGAAGGCGATGGCGGCGATCAGTACCTGGGCCTCAGCCTTGGCCAGTCCGCGATAGCGGATGAGCGACAGGCCCATGCGCCGCTTCCATGTGGCAAAGGTCGTCTCGACCGCAGCTCGCCGCCTTGAGATCAGAGCGTTCAGGCGCATCAGCCGAGGCGGCAATGTCTTATGATGTTTGTTCGGCCGGCGCATCAGTCGGGCCTTGATGCCTCTGGCCTTCAAGTCTTTGACCCGGGCATGGGTATGATAGGCGCTGTCGGCCAAAACCGACCGTTCATCGCCGCAGATCAGAGCGTCGGCGCAGACCGTGTCGTTGACATTGGCCGGTGTCGTCTTCACCCGGCGGATCAGGCCGGAGCCCTCATCGACGCCGACATGGGCCTTGTAACCATAAGATGAGCCCGCTCGGCCCTTGCGGCGCGTAAAGCGGGCATCGGGATCGCTCAGTTTGAGGGACGAGGCTGCCTTCCCATCCGCCGGTTTCTCGTCCGCCGGCTATTCTGGCGCCTGCTGTCCGGGAAGTCGCTCGCGTGGCGGGCGCGCCGCGCCGGTCTCGATGATCGTCGCATCCAGCATCGTGCCGCGCCGCAGGATCAGCCCGGCCGCATCCAATTGCCGGTCGAGTTCGCCAAACAGCTTCTCTAAGAGCCCTGCCTCGCTCAAAAGGTTGCGGAACCGGCACAGCGTCGTGTGGTCAGGAACCGCTGCCTCCAGGCTCAGGCCGGCAAAACGGCGAAACGACAGCCGGTCGTACAAGGCCTCTTCCAATTCCGCATCCGAAAGACCGTACAGCGACTGCAGCAGCAGCGCCTTGAACATCACCAGCGGTGGATAGGCCGGCCGACCCGGCGACGTCTCCGCCCGCAGCCCACGTAACAGCTTCTCGAACCGATACCACTTTACCAGAGCAGACAATCGATCAAGGCGCCCACTGCCTCCTGCCTGCGGCAACAACGCATCCACAAAGCTGAATTGACCTGTCTCTTTGACCGCCATCCAAATCATCCCCCGTTCAAAACAAGGGAATCACATCCTCGGTATTTTGCAACAGTCCCCGCTAGGGAGAAGCGGAATCGTGGCAAGCGCCGCGTACCTCCCTCATTCCTCATGAGCAAGATATGTCGGACGAAGTTGCCGTTTGCTACCGCACACGCATGAGGGAGGCTGGGGTGCCTATTTGAACCTGCCGCAACCCGCGCTACATATTTCAGCGGGAGGAGTGCCATGTTTGATTTTTCGCTCGGCGAAACCGCGGACGCGATCCGCGAAACGACGGCGCGATTTGCCGCCGATCATATTGCTCCGCTGGCTGCGGAGATCGACGAAAGCAACACATTTCCGCGCCAGCTCTGGCCGCAGATGGGCGCGCTCGGCTTGCATGGCATCACCGTCGAGGAAGAGTTCGGCGGCGCCGGTCTCGGTTATCTCGAGCACGTTGTCGCCATGGAGGAGGTCTCGCGCGCCTCGGCTTCCGTTGGCTTGAGCTACGGCGCCCATTCCAATCTCTGCGTCAATCAAATCCGCCGCTGGGCCTCGGCGGAGCAGAAACGCCGCCATCTGCCGAAGCTGATCTCGGGCGACCATGTCGGCTCGCTTGCCATGTCGGAGGTCGGCTCCGGTTCGGATGTCGTCTCCATGCGGTTGCGTGCCGAGAAAAGAGACGACCGCTATATTCTGAACGGCACGAAGTTCTGGATAACCAACGCGCCGCATGCCGACGTGCTCGTCGTCTATGCCAAGACCGATCCGGCGGCCGGCCCGAAAGGCATTTCCGCCTTCATCATCGAAAAGGGTCTGCCCGGCTTCAGCGTCTCCAAGAAGCTTTCCAAGCTCGGCATGCGCGGCAGCGATACGGCCGAACTGGTCTTTCAGGATTGCGAAGTGCCGGCCGAGGCGTTGATGGGCCGAGAGGGAGAAGGCGTGAAAATCCTGATGTCCGGCCTCGATTACGAACGCGCCGTGCTCGCCGGCGGCCCGCTCGGAATCATGCAGGCCTGCCTGGATGTCGTGCTGCCCTATGTGCGCGATCGCAAGCAGTTCGGCAAGCCGATCGGCGATTTCCAGCTGATACAGGCCAAGATCGCCGACATGTATGTCGCGCTGAATTCGGCGCGCGCCTATGTCTATTCCGTGGCACGGGCCTGCGATGCCGGCCGCGCGACGCGCACCGACGCGGCCGCCGCGATCCTTTTTGCCAGCGAGAATGCGGTGAAAGTTTCGCTCGAGGCGATCCAGGCGCTTGGCGGCGCCGGCTATACCAAGGAATGGCCGGTCGAGCGCTTCCTGCGCGACGCCAAGCTTTACGATATTGGCGCCGGCACCAATGAGATCCGCCGCTATCTGATCGGGCGGGAGCTCATCGCATCATGACGGTGATTTCGACTGCGATCGATCGCGACAGCGAAAGCTTGAAAGCCAATACCGCCAAGAACAAAGCCCTCGTCGACGAACTCTACGCGCGTTCGGCGAAAGCGCGCGAGGGCGGATCGCAGGCGGCGCGCGCGCGCCATACAGGCAAGGGCAAGCTCCTGCCGCGCGACCGCATCCAGCTCCTGCTCGATGCCGGCAGTCCCTTCCTGGAGATCGGCACACTGGCGGCCAACGGCATGTATGGCGACGAGGCGCCTAGCGCCGGCATCATTTCCGGCATCGGCCGTGTTAGCGGCCGCGAGGTGATGATCGTCGCCAATGACGCGACGGTGAAGGGTGGCGCCTATTTTCCGATGACGGTCAAGAAGCATCTGCGGGCGCAGGAAATCGCCCTGCAGAACCGGCTGCCCTGCCTCTACCTCGTCGATAGCGGCGGCGCGAATCTTCCGCATCAGGCCGAGGTCTTTCCCGACCGCGACAATTTCGGCGCCATCTTCTACAACCAGGCGCAGATGTCGGCCGAAGGCATTCCGCAGATCGCCTGCGTGATGGGAAGCTGCACGGCCGGCGGCGCCTATGTCCCTGCCATGTCTGATGAAACCGTCATCGTGCGCAATCAGGGGACGATCTTCCTTGCCGGGCCGCCGCTGGTCAAAGCCGCGACCGGCGAAATCATCTCGGCCGAAGAGCTCGGCGGCGCCGAAACCCATGGCCGCCGCTCCGGCGTCGTCGATCATGTCGCCGAGAATGACGAACATGCGCTGCTTTTGGTGCGAGACATCGTCGCCAGCCTCAACAGCGTCAAATCGGTCGATATCGATATCCAGCCTCCGCGACCACCGAAACTCGATTCCCAGGATCTCCTCGGCCTCATTCCCGATGACGTGCGCTCGCCCTATGATGTGCGCGAGGTAATCGGCCGGATCGTCGACGGATCGGAACTGCACGAGTTCAAACCGCTCTACGGCACGACGCTCGTCTGCGGCTTCGCCCGCATCTGGGGCATGCCGGTCGCCGTCATCGCCAATAACGGCGTGCTCTTTTCCGAAAGCGCGCTGAAGGGCGCGCATTTCATCGAGCTCGCCTGCCAGCGCCGCGTGCCGCTGCTGTTCCTGCAGAATATTTCCGGTTTCATGGTCGGCGGCCGCTATGAGGCGGGCGGTATCGCCAAGGACGGGGCAAAGCTGGTGACGGCGGTTGCGACAGCGACCGTGCCGAAGGTCACCGTCATTATCGGCGGCAGTTTCGGCGCCGGCAATTACGGCATGTGCGGCCGCGCCTATCGCCCGCGGTTCCTCTTCACCTGGCCGAATAGCCGCATCAGCGTCATGGGCGGCGAACAGGCGGCCTCGGTGCTCGCCACCATTCGCCGCGACGCGCTGGAGGCGCGCGGAGAGAATTGGTCTGTCGATGAAGAGGAGGCTTTCAAGGCGCCGATCCGCGCCGGCTATGAGGCGGAAGGCAATCCCTATTATGCCACCGCCCGCCTCTGGGACGACGGCATCATCGATCCTAGCCAGACGCGGGACGTGCTCGGCCTTGCTTTCTCCGCCTGCCTGAATGCGCCGATTCCGAAAGGGCCGCGCTTCGGCCTGTTCCGGATGTGAGGCGCGCCATGATGGAGAGCCTTCTCATCGCCAACCGGGGTGAAATCGCCCGCCGCATCATCCGCACGGCAAAGACTGCCGGCATCCGTACGATCGCCGTCTATTCCGACGCCGATGCCGGCCTGCCCTTCGTCAGAGAAGCCGACGAGGCGATCGCCATCGGGCCGCCGTCGGCCCGCGAAAGCTATCTGTCCGAGGCACGCGTCCTCGAAGCAGCCCGCAAAACCGGTGCGGCCGCGATCCATCCGGGCTATGGTTTCCTGTCGGAAAATGCCGAATTTGCCGAAGCGGTCGAGAAGGCCGGCATGGTCTGGGTCGGCGCGCCGGCGGCCGCAATCCGGGCGATGGGACTGAAGGACGCCGCCAAGCAATTGATGCAGGCGGCCGGCGTGCCGGTCACGCCCGGTTATCTCGGTCCGGACCAGGGCGAAGCAAGGCTTGCGGCCGAGGCCGATGCCATCGGCTACCCCGTCCTCATCAAGGCGGTTGCCGGCGGCGGCGGCAAGGGCATGCGCCGCGTCGACCGCCCGCAGGATTTCAGCGAGCTCCTCGCCTCCTGCCGCCGCGAAGCCGCCGCTTCGTTCGGCGATGATCGCGTTCTCATCGAACGCTTTATCGCCAACCCGCGTCATATCGAGGTGCAGATCTTCGCTGACCAGCATGGCAACTGCGTCCACCTCTTCGAGCGCGACTGCTCGCTGCAGCGTCGTCACCAGAAAGTCATCGAGGAAGCTCCTGCCCCAGGGCTCGATGCCGCCACCCGCGCGGCGATCTGCGATGCGGCGGTGAAAGCGGCAACAGCGGTGAACTACGTCGGCGCCGGCACTGTCGAATTCATCGCCGATGCTTCGCAAGGCCTGCGGCCGGATCGTATCTGGTTCATGGAGATGAATACGCGCCTGCAGGTGGAACATCCCGTCACTGAAGCCATAACAGGTGAGGATCTGGTCCTCTGGCAGCTGAGGGTGGCAAACGGCGAGCCGCTGCCGAAAAGCCAGGACGAGATCGCCATGAAGGGCTGGGCCTTCGAAGCCCGGCTCTATGCCGAAAATCCCGCCGCCGGCTACCTGCCCTCGACCGGCCGGCTCGAACATCTGAAACTTCCAGAGGCGGTTCGCGTCGACACCGGCGTCGAACAGGGCGATGAGATCACCGCCTTCTACGATCCGATGATCGCCAAGATCATTGCGCATGGGCCGAACCGCGAGGTCGCGCTGTCGAAGCTGGCCGCCGCCTGTGCCGGCATCGAGGTGTGGCCGGTCAGATCCAATGCCGGTCTTCTCGCCCACATCGCCGTCGACCCGGATTTTCGCGCCGCCCGGATCGATACCGGTTTCCTCGACCGCCATGGTGAAAGCCTAGTGGCGAAGGAGCCGGATAAGACGACAATCGACAAGGCGGCTACGGCACTTTCGAAGGTCGCGAATGAGGATCCCTGGTCGGCCCTGACCGGTTTTCGTACTGCCGGGCCAAGCGACAGCCGCGTGCGCGTGCGCATCGACGGTCACCTCCACTGGGGACGCGTACGCCCCGACCTTGAGGCGAATGCCGTCGAGATCGACGAGAAGACCGTGCTTTTCGACGCCGGCAATGCTTGGCCGATCGGCCTGCCCCATGCGGGCGAGGTCGAGGCAAGCCAGGGTGCGGGCGACGGCGCGATCCTTTCGCCCATGCCCGGCCTGGTCATCTCGGTCGATGTCGCCGAAGGCGATCATGTCGCCAAGGGGGATCGTCTGCTGACGGTCGAAGCGATGAAGATGGAACATGCGCTGCGCGCGCCCTTCGATGGCATCATCGGAAAACTGCAGATTTCCATCGGTAGCCGAGTTTCGGAAAACCAGCTGGTCGTCAGCGTCATCAAGGAGGAGGCGTGATGGCCGGCCGCTATTTCGACGAATGGACGGTCGGCGACCGCATCACCCACGAGATCCGCCGCACGGTCACCGAGACCGACAACCTGCTGTTCACGACGCTTTCCCACAATCCGCAGCCGCTGCATCTCGATGCCGATTATGCCGCCGGCACCGAATTCGGCCGCATCGTCGTCAACGGCACCTTCACCTTTGCGCTGACCGTCGGCCTTTCGGTCGGCGACACCACGCTCGGCACGCTCGTCGCCAATCTCGGCTATGACAAGGTGACGATGCCAAAACCGGTCTTCATCGGCGATACGCTGCGGGTGGAAACCGAGGTAACGGAGCTGCGCCGCTCGAACTCCCGCCCCGATGCCGGCATCGTCACATTCCGGCACGTGACCCTGAACCAGCGTGGCGAGATCGTCTGCCAGTGCCTGCGCACGGCAATGCTGAAGGTGAAACCGTCATGAGGCTGCGCTCGCTGCTCTTCGTGCCCGGCGACCGGCCCGAGCGTTTCGACAAAGCGCTCGCCTCCGGCGCCGATGCCGTTATTCTCGATCTGGAAGATTCGGTTGCACCCGCAAACAAGCCGAGAGCCCGGGAGGCCGTGCACGAGTTCGTCCTCCGCCATGCCGGCAAGACCGCTCTACTGATCCGCATCAATCCCCTCGCCTCGCCCGAAGCCCAAGACGACCTTGCCGCCGTGAACGGCCTTCAGCCCTTCGCCGTCATGTTGCCGAAAGCCGAGGGGGCCGTTTCCGTGCGCAAACTCGCAGCCTCGTTGACGCCGGCCGTTCCCGTTTTGCCGATCGCGACGGAGACGCCGTCCGCGATCTTCGAGATCGGCAGCTACCGGGACGTCTCGGCGAATCTTTGCGGCCTGACCTGGGGTGCGGAAGATCTGCCGGCCGCGATCGGGGCTTCGACGGCGCGAAGGACAGACGGCCGTTATACGCCACCTTATGAGCTTGCCCGTTCGCTCGCCCTATTCGCAGCCCATGCCGCCGCCGTTCCGGCAATTGAAACCGTCTACCCAAATTTCCGCGATCTCAACGGTCTCAGGGCCTATGTCGGCCGCGCCCGGCGCGACGGCTTTTCCGGCATGATGGCCATTCATCCGGGCCAGGTGGAAGCGATCAATCACGCCTTCACACCTGACCCCTCCGAGGTCGCCTGGGCCGAGAAGGTCGCCGCCGCCTTTGCCGCCAGGCCCGACGCCGGCGTCATCCAACTTGACGGGCGTATGCTTGACTTGCCGCATCTCAAGCTTGCGCTGCGCATTCTGGAACGCGCCGGACGGTAGGCCAACCTCCCATCAATCAGCCCGGTTTTGCGGTTTTCTTAGAGCATGCTGTTTTCATACGGAAGCATAGCCTGAGTTTGTGAGATAGTTGGCGCATTCGGCCGGCGAGAATGCGTCGAGCAATTCACCGGCCTTGCGCCATGTTGCTTC
>NZ_JAULSE010000052.1:0-8201 GCF_030518245.1 Rhizobium sp. CBN3 | reverse complement strand
CGGGCGACCTCGCGCAGGTGACGGCGTTTGATCGCCTCCGACAATGCGGTCTCGGCAAAGGTCTTGACCAGCGCGATCTGCTGCTCGATCTGTTCCAGATAGGTCAGTTCGGCGGCCAGCTTGTCGAAGCGTGCGTCCGGCAGCGCCGGCAACTGCTCGAGACTTGCCGTGAAGAGCGCAATCAGCACAGCATCGAGCCGATCGTTCTTGGCCCGCTTGAGCCGGCTCTTGGCGAAGAAACGCAGTTGCGCCGGCTGCAGACGCGCCGCCGGCCGCTTGCCGGCCCGCAGATGCGCCAGCAGCCGCCATTCATAGCCGCCAGAGCCGATGCGGCTGACGTCATGCTCTTGAAGAAAGGCGTCAAGCACCTTCAAGCCGTCGGTGTCGTAAGTGACCCTCAGCCTTGCCTTGCTGGGATGGAGGGCGATGTCGAGATGGCTTTTGCCGACATCGATTCCGGCACAGATCATGTTATTATCGGTCATCTTCGTCGTCCCTGTCTTGGATACGAACCCCAAGGTTCCTGCAACCACACGGGCCAGATGAAGAGCCGGTTGCGATCCTGCTCCCCACAGCCCCAAAACGGCTAAGAAGGTGACGATCCGACAACCAGCTGCCGGGCGGGCGGCCACCCGCCCGGCAAGCATCAATATCCTACATTTTTCTCATCCAAGAAGGTGGCCCGAAGGGTCGGATGAGGGGGCTGCACGGCACGCCCTCTCATCGTCATTCTTGTGACGTGCACAGCCAGAACGCCAATCAAAAAATCGTCGTCCAGCCCTCGTTCGCGGTCTCGCTCTTGCCGTAACCGACGCGGTCGGCGACTGCTCCGTCGGTGTTGCGCAGGATGATGTCGCCGCCGCGATTGGCGAGCTGCGGGCCGTCGGCGGCGACGTTGAGGGCTATGGTGCGCAGTTCGCCTGCGGCAAGCGTTCCCGACAGCGTCTGCGTCCGGCCGTTTTCGTCCTCCAGCTTCCAGCCGTTGAGCGATACCGCACACATTTGCGCGACATGCCTGTCTTTCGCCCTGCAATGGCTGGCTTGCCGTCCGGCGCTATCGCTGGAAATGCGGGCCGAAAAGCTCGAGATCGGCTTCGCCGAGCCGGTCGCTCGCCGTGTTCAGCTGATGCCAGTAAGGATAGATCACCGGCGGCAGGCTTACGGCGTCGAGGCGCTTGCGCTCCTCTCCGGTGAGCTTCAGCTCGGCGGCGGCGATGTTGTCCCGGAACTGGGCCTCTGTGCGCCCGCCGATGATGACCGAGGTGACTGCCTTGCGGCCGATCAGCCAGGCGAGCGCAACTCGAGCGGCCGAAACGCCGCGCTCTTCGCCGATCGCGACCAGCGTCTCGACGATGTTCCAGAGGCGGTTTTCGTCGCGGATCGGCGGTTCGGTCCAGCCGGCGAACTGGCGCGTGCCTTCGGGAGCGGCCTGGTTGCGGCGGTGTTTGCCGGAAAGCAGGCCGCCGGCAAGCGGGCTCCAGACCAGCACGCCGAGGCCCTGATCGATCGAGATCGGCAGCAGCTCGTATTCGGCGTCGCGCGCTTCGAGCGTGTAATGGATCTGCTGGCTGACGAAGCGCTGGTAGCGGTGCTCGTTGGCAATGCCGAGCGCCTTCATGATGTGCCAGCCGGAATAGTTCGAGCAGCCGACATAACGCACCTTGCCCTGCCGGATCAGCGTGTCGAGCGCTTCCATCGTCTCTTCGAGCGGCGTCTGGCCGTCCCATTCATGCACCTGGTAGAGGTCGATGACATCGGTCTTCAGGCGCTTGAGGCTCGCCTCGCACTCGCGGATCAGGTGGTAGCGCGACAGCCCGCGGTCGTTCGGGCCGTCGCCCATGCCGAAGCGGGCCTTGGTGGCGAGCAGCACGCCCTGTGGCCGCTTGCCGGCGAGCGCCTCGCCGATGATGTTTTCACATTCGCCTGAGGAATAGACGTTGGCGGTGTCGATCAGATTGATGCCGGCATCGATGCAGATGTCGATCATCTTCTTCGCCTCGGAGACGCCGAGGTCGCCGACCATCTTCGCCCAGCCGACGCCGCCGAAGGTCATCGTGCCCATGGTCAAAGTCGAAATCTTCAGGCCGGAACGGCCGAGCAGACGATATTCCATTGAAACTCCTCCTTCATCGAAATGCGATTGACGTAACGCATAGCGGGGGAATGGCAAGAGCAGGTTTATGCTTGGGTGAAAACCGCTCATGCCTGATGCTGTCCGGTTAAAGACCCCGCCCCAAACCCTCCCCGCAAGGGGGAGGGGCTTAAACCGCCGCACCCGCAAAATCTTTGATCTTTCGGGAGGAGCGAGACGATGCCCCCAAGTTAGTCCCTCCCCCTTGTGGGAGGGGTTGGGGAGGGGTTTTTGTCGCCGGACGCAGGGCCTCACGATGAAAGCCTTACGTTCCGTTACTGCTGCGCGAGGATAATCAACCGGTCGGCTTCGATGAAAGCCAGGAGATCCGATGTTGCAGGATTGACGACGACGCGGTGAGGCCGCCTCGGGTCAGCTCGCTTCCTTGTCCTTCTTGTGAATATTGTCGCGGAGCGAAGCGATCGTATCGCGAATCTTGCTCACGGTCTCGGCGTCGAGACCGACGGCTGTGCCGATGCAGTCGAACACATGAGCGGCGCGGTTCTTGAGGGCCTGTCCCTTCGGCGGCAGGCGCAGGAGCACCTGGCGCTCATCGGCAGGGTTTCGATTGCGGGTGACGAGGCCGACATTTTCCAGCCGCTTCAAGAGCGGGGTGAGGGTGCTGGAATCGAGGAAAAGCGTTTCGCCGAGATCCTTCACCGTGCGGTCATCTCGCGCCCACAGGGCGGTCATGACAAGGAATTGCGGATAGGTCAGATCCAGCTCATCGAGCAGCGGGCGGTAAAGCTGGTTGAAGGCGTGGCCTGCCGAATAGATTGAAAAGCAGAGCATTTCCTCGATCTTCGGCACGCCGGCGAGATCATTCGTTAGGGTGTCTTTCATAACGCTCTCCTCTTGCCTCAATATAATTTGTGCGCGATCTCTTTGCAAGCCATTGACGCGCGGTGCGCTGCCGTCTATTTAGATAGTGTACAAAGAAATCGCTTGCAAACTACATGTCGAAGGGAATGCAGCTTGTGACTCCCGGTTCGACTCCCCTTGAAAAACCGACGAAAGGAAATGATCGATGTTCAAGTTTGCTGCTGTCGCCGCCCTGGTGGGCGCTCTTCTTTCCGGTGCTGCCGTCGCTCAGCCGGCCAAGCCGACCGTCGTCCTCGTCCATGGCGCCTTTGCCGATTCATCCAGCTGGAACGGCGTCATCGAAATCCTGCGCAAGGACGGCTTCCCGGTCGTGGCCGCCGCCAATCCGCTGCGCAGCGTGTCGGGCGACGTCGCCTATGTTTCCGACGTCGTCGGCAGCGTCGCCGGCCCGGTTGTGCTCGTCGGCCATTCCTATGGCGGACAGGTGATCTCGACCGCCGCGAACGGCCATGACAACGTCAAGTCCCTGGTTTATGTAGCCGCCTTCGCGCCGGAGGCCGGGGAATCGGTCGCCGATCTCGCCGGCAAGTTTCCCGGTGGCACGCTGAGCGGAGCGCTTGCGGCTCCGGTGAAACTCAGCGCAGGCGGCGTCGATCTCTCTATCGATCAGGCCAAGTTCCATGACCAGTTCGCCAGCGACGTGCCGGCCGAACAGGCGGCCCTGATGGCGGCGGCCCAGCGACCGGTCACGGAAGCGGCCCTAACTGAAAAATCCGGTGAGCCCGCCTGGAAGAAGCTGCCGTCATGGTTTGTCTACGGCACCGGCGACAAGAACATCCCGGCCGCGGCCCTTGGCTTCATGGCCGAGAGGGCAGGGTCCAAGCGGACCGTCGTGGTCGAGGGCGCGTCCCACGTCGTGATGGTTTCGCAGCCGCAGAAGGTGGCGGAGCTCATCGAAGAGGCAGCGAAGTAACGTTTCTCGGAAAGGCGAAGGCAACGCAGTGGTTTCAGGGCGCACAGCAGCCGCTGCGTCCTGTCACATCTCTGTCAACGACCCCTAATAAGGGAGGGGTGACGCAATTCCCGAGGATCCCTCCCATGAGGACGATCGTTTCCGCCGCTGCTCTTCTCGCCGCGAGCCTCTTTGCCGTGCCGGCTTCGGCTGCAAATCTCGTTCTCTACACCAGCCAGCCGAACGAAGACGCGCAGGCGACGGTCGATGGCTTCATGGCCGCCAATCCCGATATCAAGGTCGACTGGGTGCGCGACGGCACGCCGAAGATCATCGCCAAGCTGCAGGCCGAGATCCAGGCCGGCAATCCGGTCGCCGACCTTCTCCTCATCGCCGACATGGTGACGCTGGAGCGCCTCAAGGAAGACGGCAAGCTGCTGGCCTACAAGTCGCCGGAAGCCGCAAGGTACGATGCCAGCCTCTATGACGCCGACGGCTACTATTATTCGACCAAGCTGATCACGACAGGCATCATGTACAACACCTCAGCGGCGATGAAGCCGACGAGCTGGAAGGACCTGACGAAGCCGGAAGCCAAGGGCCTCGTCACCATGCCGAGCCCGCTCGCTTCGGGTGCTGCGCTCATTCACGCCCAGACGCTGGCCGCCGTTCCCGGCCTCGGCTGGGATTTCTACAAGGCTCTTGCCGAAAACGGCGCGATCGCCGCCGGCGGCAACGGCGCCGTCCTGAAATCGGTTGCCTCGGGCGAGAAGGCTTACGGCATGGTCGTCGATTACCTGCCGATCCGCGAGAAGACCAAGGGCGCGCCCGTCGAGTTCGTCTTCCCGAGCGAAGGCGTTTCGGCCGTGACCGAGCCAGTCGGCATTCTCGCCAGCACCAAGAATGCCGAGGCCGCGAAGAAGTTCGTCGATTACGTGCTCTCGGAAAAGGGCCAGGAAGGCTTCCTGAAGCTCGGCTACATCCCGGCCCGCAATGGCACGAAGCTGCCGGAAGGTTTCCCGGCGCGTGATGCCATCAAGGTCCTGCCGATCAAGGCGGCCGAAGCGCTCAAGAATACCGACCAGGATCTGAAGACCTTCTCGGACATTTACGGCTCGAACTGATCCTTTCATGCAGGGATATGCAAGACCAGGAAGCAGCCAGCCCGCCTGGCTGTTTCCTTTTATCGTCAGCATGGTACTTATCCTCAGCGTGCTGCCGCTCGCCCGTCTCGCCATGGTCGGTATCGCGGCCTTCGCCAGTGGCGGCGTCATCGATGTGCTGAGCGAGCCGTCGCTCTGGCAGGCCACCTATTACACCATCGTCACCGCGGTTTTGGGCACGATCATCTCGCTTGCCATCGGCTGCCTCTTCGCCTTCCTGCTGACACTGACCGATCTTCCCGGCAAAGGGCCGCTCAGCTTTTTTTTCGTGCTGCCGATGATGATCCCGCCACAGGTGACCGCGCTCGCCTGGGTGCAGATGTCGGGTCCGTCGAGCCCGCTGCTAAAGGCGCTGTATGTCGCGCCGCCGCTGGGCTCGCCGCAGCCGCTCTATTCCATAGGCGGCATCGCGCTGCTCTATGGCGTGCAGCATGCACCGCTGGTCTATCTGGCGCTGCGCGCCGGGCTGATGACGCTGCCGCGTGACGGCGTCGAGGCCGCGCGGCTTTCCGGCGCCTCGAGTCTCGGGGTGTTCCGCGATATCATCCTGCCGCTTTCTCTGCCCGGCATTATCGCAGGGGCGGCGATCTCCTTCGTCTCCTGCACCGGCAATTTCGGCATTCCAGCCATTCTCGGCATCCCGGCCTCGATCTATACGCTGCCGACGCTCATCTTCACCAAATTCTCAGCCTTCACCAGCCGCACCTTCGGCGATGTCGCCGTGCTCTCGGGCATCATCGCGATGATCTCGGTCGCAGGGCTGATGGTCCAGGACCGGGCGCTCAGAGGCCGGGACTATCGCGTCATCGGCCTGTCAGGGGCAAGTGCCGCTTTTCAGCTCGGCGCCTGGCGCTTCCTTGGTACGCCGCTTCTCTGGGCGATCCTGTTCTTCATGCTGGCAGCACCCTTCTTCGCGCTCGTCGCCGGTGCGCTGGTGCCGGCCTATGGCGTGCCGCTCGCCTTCAAGACCATGTCGCTGCATGCCTTCCAGGAGATCCTGTTCCGGCAGGCGGTGACGCGCACGGCCTTTATCAATTCGCTGTCGCTTGCCGGCGCCACGGCACTTGGTCTGCTTGTGGTGACGGTGCTTGCAGCCTATGCGCTGGCGCGGCGGAGAGACATGGCGTCGCGCATCGTCGCCAGCCTGATCGAAATACCCTATTCACTGCCGGGCATCGTCATGGCGGTCGCCTTCATCCTGGTTTTCGCGGCGCCGATCCCGGTCCTCAACGTCTCGCTCTACGGCACGATCTGGATCATCCTGATCGCCTATTTCTCCTCCTTCTTCGCCGTCAGCCTGAAACCCGTGGTCAGCGCCTTCCACCAGCTCGATCCGGCGCTGGAGGAGGCCGCGCGGCTTTCCGGCGCCGGCTTTTTCCGCCGGCTTTTCGATATCATCGTGCCGCTGATTGCGCCCGCTGCCGGCGCTTCCGTCATCCTCGTCTTCCTGATCGCCTGCAACGAGCTGACGATCTCGGCGCTGCTCTGGTCGGCCGGCACCCAGACGCTCGGGGTCGCGATCTACAATCTCGATGACAGCGGCAGTTCCGGCCTTGCTTCGGCGCTCTCGGTCCTCGTCGTCCTCATGGTCGTCGTCATGATGCTGCTTCTGGAACTCCTGGCGAAACGCCTGCCGAAAGGGGTCGTCCCATGGCGAAGCTGATCCTCAACCGGGTGGCCAAGGATTTCGGCACCGGTCGCGCCGCCGTCAGCGATTTCTCGCTCGATGTGCGCGAAGGCGGTTTCCTGGCCCTGCTCGGGTCTTCCGGCTGCGGCAAGACGACGGTGCTGCGGATGATCGCCGGTTTCGAGACGCCCTCCGACGGCTCGATCCATCTCGGCGAGCGGCTGCTGGCCGATCCCGCCCAATCGCTGCCGCCGGAGAAGCGTAACATGGCGATGGTCTTCCAGTCCTATGCGCTCTGGCCGCATATGAGCGTTGCCGACAATGTCGGCTATCCCCTCAAGGTCCGCGGCATCTCGGGCGAGGCCTACCGGGCGAAGGTCGGCGAGGCGCTTTCCACCGTTCGGCTCGCCGATTACGCCCTGCGCCGGCCGGCCGATCTCTCCGGGGGCCAGCGTCAGCGCGTGGCGCTCGCCCGCTGCCTGGTGACATCACCCGATGTCGTGTTGCTCGACGAGCCGCTCGCCAATCTCGACCGGCATCTGAAACAGGAGATGGAAGAGACTTTCCGCGATTTCCACCAGCGCTCGGGCGCGACGATCATCTACGTCACCCACGATCAGAGCGAGGCGATGGCGCTGGCGACCGACGTCGCCGTCGTGTCCGAAGGACGCCTGCTGCAGGTGGCGCCGCCGGCCGAAATCTACGCCCGGCCGGAAGGGCGCATCGTCGGCGGGCTGATCGGGCGTGGTGCGATCGTCACGCTGCCTGTCATGGGCGGCGAACGCCATCTGGAGTGGGACGAGCTGCAGGATGCGCTCCAGGCGGCAAACACCGATGGCGCCGATATTCTGGTGCGGCCGGAAGATGTGATCATCGGCGGCGAGGGCGCCCTTGCGACCGTCGAATCCGTGCTTTTCGAGGGCGAACGTTACGCCGTGAAACTGATGCTCGGCAACGGCCAGACGTTGCGCGCCTATAGCCGTGTCTTCGTCGAGGTCGGCGAGACGATACGCATCGTCATCCGCTCCGGGTGGCGGCTGTGATGGAGGAAGGCCTGGCTTCTGCGGTGATCCGGTTGAAGCTCAACAATATAGGGTTGAAAGTTCCCAGGATCTTCTTTCGAATCGCCAAGTGGTTGAATATTTTCCAGCTCCGAACTAGAGCAGATCCTGCGATCGATGAATCGCTTGCGAAGTAACGGCGCAGGTCGAAGCTGATTCAAGATCCACTTTGGAGCTGCGGATGATGGCACGGTCTTGAGCGACGACCTTCGATCGCGGGTATTGAAACATAGGCTCCAGTGGCAGCGAGAAACGCTGAGACTCAATTTCAATGTGAGCGGGGGATAAGATTGCGATATATGGGCATTATTCTGAGTGTTGTAACGGCTCTAGCTGTGAGCTTTCGGGAGGTTGTCCATTCGGAGCGGATCGAGGAGACTGGAGCTACCACATCTCGAGTCGGAGGGATCGCCGCGAATGAACATTCATAAGAATGCCCGACTGA
>NZ_JAULSE010000051.1:0-9553 GCF_030518245.1 Rhizobium sp. CBN3 | reverse complement strand
TCCGGCAGGATTTGCCGTCAGCCGCCTATTCACCGGTGCAAAGCGTCAATCCGCCAGACGCACCATGGGAGCAAAGCTTGGGGGCATCGATCTTCGGCACCCCACAGTACATGCTGCCTGTGGACGACTTGGGAGAAGCTGTCCCTCCGAGCTGGCAACACCGCAATCAACCGGCACCGGCTGGCCTTCGGCTTGCAATGTCCTGGCTTGAGTTGCTGCCGAGCGCGGACAACCCCCAGACCAGCATCACTATCCATGGTGTGCCCTACACGGCCACTCTGGGGCCATCAGGCAGGGAGAACGACATTTACCTTTTCCAGCAATAGGGTGGAGATGGATCGAGCAATAGATGCCAGTCGTTCTTGAAAAAGCACCAAATCGTTGAGGGAGAATCCGTTTTTACGCGGCCACGTGCAGCGCGCCAACCCAGATGAGACGATCCCCAGTGCCGGGGGCGACATCGAATGTGCACGTCGCCAGTCTTCCTTCAAAACGTGACGTTTGGCCAGCATCCCAAGAGGCGACGGCTGTCGCATCTGAGGTGTAGACAGATACGGATGCGGGAAGAGCCTCGGGTGCGAAGGATGCTGGCGCGGTCGCTGAAGTGCTTAGTGCCGTCTATGACGGCCTACCCTTTGCGGGTTCTACTATGGCTTCAGGCCAGGACGAAACCCGCCCATGGCGCCGGATGCATTTCATACAGCGATCATGAGCCAACGTGTGAGTTGGGTACTCGATGCCGACCACGTATCCTGCAACTATCAAACTATGCCTGCGGGCGGGTGCCGCGGTGGACCGACTTGTTCATCACGCAACGATCATTCGAAATGAACGTCGAAAGCTATCGACGACGTTCCACCCATGGGGGTCAAACGCCGGCGCGGCAGGCCAGCCTCATTCGCGACAATCAAAGGCACCGCACGGTTAGTCGCGGAGCGGCAATCAGACCCACGATGAAGCTCTTGCCAGCGACAATCAACATGATAACTTCATCCCGACCGCGACATGAGAATCTCATCCAGATTGTCGCGCGCGTCTCATCCTGATCGCCGCCCCATAGGTCGCATAACTATCAGGCGCGCAACGGGTTCTGTCAGCAGCTACACCGCAATGGTTCCGTTGCCTGAGGCGGCGAAATCAGAAAGGCCGGCGGAAAGATTGGTTGGAATCGGAAATTCTGACGGCACCCTTCACGCTGCATGTCCAACACATCACTCGAACTGCTTAAATGAAGGCCAATTTTAGCGGGCTCCGCATGGCAAGCGGCAAGCTGGCGAGCCTCTCAAGCCATGTGCCGGCCTTGTAACCGGTGTTCTGCTCCCACATTGCTCGCTGTCGCCTGATCTGTGATCGACGTTCCATGGACGAGCGACAAGGAGTTTCTCCATGGAGACTACGTTGGAGGTTCTCACGACGCGGCGGGGCCGACGTGAGGTTCATCGCCAATGGCCTGACGAGGTCAAGGCAAGGATCGTTTCGGAGAGCTTTCGACCGGGCGTGACGGTGAACGAAGTGGCGGAACGCTACGGTCTGAAGGCCAACCATCTGTCATCCTGGCGAACACTGGCGCGGCGGGGCAAGTTGGTTTTGCCTGAGCCGGAGGACGTAGTCGAATTCGCGGCCATGGTTGTCGAGACTCCCGCGCCGGAGCCGCCAGCCGCCAAGCAGACCTCCCGTGCCGAGATCGTCGTCGGTGCGGTCACCATCCGTCTTGAGGAAGGAGCATCTGCCACCCGGATCGCCGTTATCGCGCGTGTCCTGGCGGCCACGGCATGATCTTTCCATCGAACCGCGTACGGATCATGGTGGCGACCAAACCCGTGGATTTCCGCAAGGGGCATGACGGCTTGGCGGGACTGGTGAAGAACGAGCTGCACAAGGACCCGTTCACCGGAACGGTCTTCGTGTTCCGGTCGCGCAAGGCAGATCGGCTGAAGCTGATCTACTGGGATGGCTCCGGTATCGTCCTGGCCTACAAGAGGCTGGAAGAGCACACCTTCACCTGGCCCGGTATCAAGGATGGACTGATGACGCTGACCCACGCCCAGTTCGAAGCCCTGTTTGCAGGCCTCGATTGGCGGCGGGTTCATGCCGTCAAGACGAGAACGCCGGAGACCATCGAATAGCTGCGGCACGATGACTCAGGACGGCTAATTCCAAAGGCAAATGGGTGCGGGATTTGCTAGGTTCCGGCCATGCTGAACACCGCCGATCTTCCCGATGATGTGGCTGCCCTGAAGGCGATGCTGATCGCAGCCAAGGCACGCGAGGCAGGCAAAGACGCCCAGATGGCCCGCAAGGACGAGCGGATCGAGCGGCTTGAGAAGCTGGTCGCGGCCTTCAGGCAGGCAGCTTTCGGGCGCAAGTCCGAGAAGAGTGATCCTGACCAGTTCGATCTGGCACTAGAAGACTTGGAAACGGCCATGGCATCAATTCATGCCGAGGATGAGGCGGATACTCCTACCGGGAATAGGGCCATCAGGCCGCGCGCGATCAATCGGGGCTCCCTTCCAAAGCATCTTCCTCGTGTCGAAGAAGCGATCGAGCCGGAAAGCCTGATCTGCGCCTGCGGCGGTTGCCTGCATTGCATTGGCGAGGATGTCTCCGAGCGACTGGATATAGTCCCGGCGCAGTTCCGCGTCATCGTCACACGCCGCCCCAAATATGCGTGCCGTGCCTGCACCGACGGCGTTGCGCAGGCTCCGGCTCCGGCACGACTGATCCAAGCCGGCTTGCCGACGGAGGCGACCATCGCGCATGTGCTGGTGTCCAAATACGCCGACCATTTGCCGCTCTACCGGCAGGCTCAGATCATGAGCCGCCAGGGCATCGATCTCGACCGCTCCACGCTTGCCGATTGGGTCGGTCGGGCAGCTTTCGAACTGCGTCCGGTCTTCGACGCCTTGATTGCCGACCTGAAGCGCTCCACGAAGCTGTTCATGGATGAGACCCGTGCGCCAGTGCTTGATCCCGGTTCCCGTAAAACCAAGATCGGGTACTTCTGGGCGCTTGCTCGTGATGATCGACCCTGGGGCGGTGGTGGTCCACCAGGAGTCGCCTTCACCTACGCGCCCGGCCGTGGCGGGCAGCATGCTGAACGGATATTGCAGGGGTTCGCGGGCGTCCTTCAGGTTGACGGCTACGCCGGATATAATCGCCTGACTGCACCGGACCGCGTCGGTCCCAACATTCAGCTCGCCTATTGTTGGGCGCATGCGCGGCGCAAGCTGGTCGAGATCACCCGTACTGGCACAGCGCCCATTGCTGAGGAAGGCGTCAGGCGCATTGGTGAACTTTATCGCATCGAAGCTGAGTTGCGCGGTCTCAATCCCGAAGCTCGCCTTGCGGGAAGGCAAGAACGATCAGCACCGCTGATCGCGGACATGCGGACCTGGCTCACTCATCATCGTGCGCGTGTTGCTGGCAAGTCGCCACTTGGCGAGGCTCTCAACTATATTGCCAAATACTGGGATGGCCTGTGCATCTTTGTGGCTGACGGCCGCATCGAGATCGACAACAACAGTGTCGAGAGAACCATCCGACCGATAGCAATGCCCCGTTCATTCTGCCCATGTCGGCGATGAAGTCGAGGTTCACTATCGCTGGCATCCGTATTTTGGCCAGAGGGTTTCAATTCGCCGCGTCGAAGAACGAGCGACGGGTCGGTTTCTGAAGGTTTTGGGGCCGACAGGTGTCGTGGTCTCGATTTCGGGCTGGATGATTGATCCTGTGGTGTGCGGCGTCATGACCATGGGTCTTGCACGTGTCGATCTTGCGGCGCTGATCGAACTGAACAGGCTGGTCACCGGCGGCGACAAGCCTGCACTCTTCCGAGGTGGACGTAGAATCACTCAGGAGGAAGACGATGAGATCCCGCAATACGCTGGTGCCGGCGTCACGCCGGCAGCTCGACCTGATATTCAAACCTCGGACGCTCGACGGAGTGAGCGACAAGGACCGCAAGAAGGCGGTAGCAACTCTGGCTTGCCTGCTGATGCAGGCGGCCGGTCTGGTCGTCGAGGAGCTCAACGATGACCAGCACTGATTTGATTCCGACAGCGCTGCTCGCGCGCAAGGCCGTCGTTTATGTGCGGCAATCCACGCAGTCGCAGGTTATAACCAATCTGGAAAGCCAGCGACGGCAGTATGATCTTGTTGACATTGCGCGACAACGCGGCTTCAGCGACGTCGAGGTGATCGACGACGACCTGGGTCGCTCTGCCAGCGGAACGGTCGCGCGCCCCGGCTTCGATCGTCTTGTCGCCCTACTGTGCGCCGGCAAAGTTGGTGCCGTTTTCTGCTTCGACGCCTCACGGCTCGCACGCAACGGCCGCGACTGGCACCATCTGCTCGAACTATGCGGCCTCGTTGAAGCCCGCGTCATAGACCACGACGGCGTCTACAATCCGTGCCGGCCCAACGACCGTCTGTTATTAGGCATGAAGGGAAGTATCAGCGAGTTCGAATTGGGCGTGCTGAGAGCCCGCATGCTCGATGCCGCCAGATCCAAAGCGCGCCGTGGCGAATTGCGACTTTCCGTTCCGTTCGGCTACATCTGGCATCGCGAGGCCGGGCTCGGGCTCGATCCTGATCTGCGTCTGCAAGAGGTAATCCGATCCATCTTCACCCGCTTCCACGAGCTTGGAAGCGCGCGCCAGGTGCTGCTGTCGATGACGAAAGATCAGATTCACTTCCCTCGGCCCAGGGATGAAGGGCGCATGACCAACTTCGTATGGATCCCAGTCCGTTATCGCAATGTGATCGGCATCCTCAAAAACCCTTTCTACGCCGGCGTTTACGTCTATGGGAAGAGCGAGAAGCGGACTGCCATCGTCGATGGACGAGCTCGGCGCAGTTACGGGCACGGCAAGCCCGTCGGTACCTGGGAGGTGATGATCCGGGACCATCACGAAGGTTACATCAGTTGGGACGAATACGAGCGTAACCAACAGCAACTGGCGCTCAATAATTATGGCCGCTCGGGTGGGACTAAATCGGGCCGTGGCGGCAAAGCATTATTATCGGGTCTCCTAACTTGCGGACGGTGTGGGCGGCGGCTGAGTGTTGCCTATACGGGCAATCCGCAAAGCCCTGTCTATCGTTGCTACAAACAGAATCTGATGATGGGCTTGCCCCGTTGCATGACGTTCGGCGGCTCGAAGGTCGATGCGGCGGTTGCGCGCGAGTTGTTGCGCGCGGTAGAACCATTAGCGATCGAGGCGACTTTTGAAGCAGAGCGGATGCATCGGGAGCGACAGGAAGACCAGCGCCACATTCACGATTTGGAGCGACAACAGGCCCGCTACGAGGCTAGCCTCGCCGAGCGCCGCTATGCGGCATGCGATCCCGACAACCGCCTGATAGCTGCACAGCTTGAGAAGAATTGGGAAACGGCGCTACGCCGCGTCCGTGATCTGGAAGTGCGCAGGCCTGCCGAAAGTCCTTCAACCATCGAAGTTGACCCAGGCACTTTCGCAAACCTCGCCGACAATCTGCAGGCGGCCTGGGAGTCGCCGGATGTCACCATGCGCGTGCGCCAGCAACTGCTGCGTACATTGATCGCCGACATCGTTGTCGATGTTGATGATGAGGTGCGCGACGTGGTGCTGACCATCCACTGGAAAGGCGGTCAGCATTCGGAGCTCAAGGTTCGCAAGCCCCAGACGGGGGAACACGGGTGCGCCACAACGGAAGATGCTTTGGCAGTGATGCGGAGCATGGCAGGACGCTGGTCCGATGAACATATCGCCGCCTCGCTCAATCGAATGGGAATGCCCACGGGGCAAGGAAAAACCTGGACCGCACACCGGGTCGCTTCTGTAAGGCGCGTCCGCGCGATCCACGCGTACAAATCAGCCGGCAAAGATGGCGAATGGCTGACCATGACAGAAGCTGCGGCGGTTTTGGGCGTGACCAACCACCGAATACGCCACCTGATCAACACGAACGTGTTGTCTGCCGAGCAGGTGGTTCCCGGCGCGCCGTATCAAATCCGGGCCAGCGACCTGACTTCGGCGACCGTCCAAGCCGCGATAGCCCGAAAGGGCCGCCCGTGTCGCATTCCCGACACGGAGACGCTTCCAATGTTTACAGATACTTAAAGAGGGAGTGCACAATGACTCAGGTCCGGCGCTAAACCGGAAGAATGCTCTCTTCGCTGGTCATCACACCGGAGCTGAGAATTGGGCGACCATCGCCTCGCTGATCGAGACGTGCAAGCTCAATGCCGTCGATCCGTTTGCGTATTTGACCAGCACGCTCACCGCCATCGTTAACGGCCACAAGCAGAGCCAGATTGAGGGTCTCCTGCCGTGGAATTACCCGGCAGGGTGATAGGTGCGTAAAGGCGTCTGTCGGCCCGCAGCGATCATTCAAAAATCTAAAGTATATGGTCCTTGGTCTTGATGTCGCCGCCTATGCATATGCAAGCTGCTCGGTGAAGACTGCAACAGATGTTTTACGGCTGGATGCGATGCTGAGCCGTTAAGTGATCTCTTACTGGAATCGCTTAATAGTGTGCTTCCATCTCGGAGCGCCTCGTCTGATCAATGCCGTATACTCGAAGGACGCTCATTGCCTCATTGGTTTCGCTTCCGCTCATGGGATGCCAGGGCGAGAGTGCAACGGTCCGTTTTAAGGTGATCGCTTTGGCCACTGTCGACGGGCGGCCGGTCGAAAGTTCATCAGTCATGGAAGTTTCCTATTCGAAGGTGACACAGAGTCTGATCGGCAATGGGGGCACCACGCGGCTTTACGGCGAGGCTTTGATCTTCGATCTTGGGGGCAAAGGCACCGTATATATCCTGCCGATCCGCAGGCCTCCAAGCGGTAGCATAATTTACAATATTTATGAATTTAACGTACTGCGTACGTTCGGTGTTAAGAACAGCGTTGGAAGTTTGGCACCCGCTGACTTCGATACACTGCGGATCGCCAAAGGTCGTCGACCGTATAATGTTGACAACAGTCAGCTACCCACCTTTGTCGCCTTTGCCGATAAAGGGAATCCTAAACGGTTTACGAGATCGATCCCGCAAAGCTAGGGACGCGCTTCCCTGGTGTAGTTTTTAAGCGGCTTGATATTGAAATCACCGATGAGCCCTTGACTGCGAAGTTGAGAACGCGGCTGCCTTGGCTTAATTCATCTAAGCGTGTCTTCCAGAGTGATCCACCTGGACATCTACGGCCTATCGGCGAAAGGCCGGCCGATCGGCTTTGTGCTAACTAAGGATGATTTTTTTGGAGCTGGTAGCAGATGAGCCGCGACCAAGTAA
Organism: Rhizobium sp. CBN3; assembly: GCF_030518245.1. Taxonomy (NCBI): domain Bacteria; kingdom Pseudomonadati; phylum Pseudomonadota; class Alphaproteobacteria; order Hyphomicrobiales; family Rhizobiaceae; genus Rhizobium; species Rhizobium sp. CBN3. Next base: position 2,279 of record NZ_JAULSE010000051.1, on the reverse strand, counting down.
TGATTTCGATCTCACGTCATTCAGTGGTCAACGGGCAGCATAACTGCAATCGGCGCGAAGCTCCGTCTCGAACATGGCGACGCTATTCGAAACGGCATAAACCTAGTGGTCAAGGTGCGAGAGGGAGAGCGCTTACGCCGGCCTGATGGTCGAGTGCAGACGATTGTCGGCAGGCCGTCGCCATATAGCGTTCGGCCATGCCTTGAGGGCATGATTGGATCTGGGTTTAGCATGCTGGGCGGCGGCCGGCAGGCATTAGGATCGAGGTTCCAAATTTGATTTCCGGAGGACCGGCATCGATGTACCCAAGACGGAACCAGCCGCGCGATGACGATTCTCGCGAAGTAAGTGGGTGGATCGAAGACGTGACCGGAGCTTTCGAGACGGACGCCTGGATCGACGACTACTATTCAGAGAGCCGAGAGATGGAACAGGATCCGACCGACTTGCGCCTCGGTTCGCACGATAGTGACGCCGGCGACCGTGTGCCGCGTCGCAGTTCCGTGGGCGGTTCGATGCGAGTGACGCCGCAGTCGCTGGCGCCGGAGAGGGGTTCGGGGCAGCAAGACGTCGATGCCGCAACGGAGACTCACGTGGCCTCAACCAAGGTTCGCAAGCGTGGTCGCCCCGCCGACCGAGACATGCATCCTGATGACGAGACCCGTATCAACCAGTTCGCGGAAGCAGTCCGAAACTACGAAATTCTACCCGACGGTAGCATCGGCCGAGGGGACGGAAGGGTTCCCGAGGCTACCGTCGAGAACAATTTAGGGATTCTTAGGAGGTTCGCTCGTTGGCTCCGAGCAGCAAACAGAGATTCGATGGCTTCTCGGTTTTTAAACGATCCAGATTCACTAGCCGTTGATATCGCGGATTATTGGGCAAGCGGTGAGGACGATCAGAACCGTCTTAACTCAGCGCTGTCTCATTTCAGGAGGCTCGGACCTGAGGGGCAAGAACTCCAAGCCGTTGGAGCTGGGCCGCGCCTGATGGGCCGCCGAATTCATGATCCCTATCCCGATGACGCCCGCGTCATTGATAGCTTGGCCAAGGAAGAGCTGAGTAAGTTCGGACCGGTCTCGATTTCTCAGAAAAATGCCAGTAACCAACGAAAGTTTAGCGATTGGCTCAAAAGGGAGGGTAGGGGGAGCATAGTCAGCCGACTCACGGGTACTGATCAGCAGCAACGGTCGTTGCAGGAGGATTTTAGGAAATTTACCGAGGCCGAGGGAAAAGTGGTCGTGAGTTTCGATCGGCTGCGGCAGTATCTAGGCGCCGAGTCGCAGTTGAAACAGCATCATCCTTATCCCGACGACGCCCTCATGATTGATGGCTTGGCCAACGAAGAGCTGAGCAAGCTCGGACCGGACTCGACTTCCAAGAGGAAAGTTGTCCAGAATATGGCGATAAATCAACGGAGGTTTAGTGATTGGCTCCAAAAGAATGGTCGGGGGAGCATAAGCAGTCGCCTGACTGGCAGTGATGAGCAGCAACGGTCGTTGAAGGACGATTTTAGGGAATTTACTACTAACGTTGAAGTAAAAATAAGCGTGGGTTTCGATCGGCTGCGACAGTATCTAGGCGCTGAGTCGCAGTTGAAACAGCATGATCCTTATCCCGACGACACCCGCATGATTGATGGCTTCGCCAATGAAGAGCTGAGCAAGCTCGGACCGGACTCGACTTCCAAGAGGAAAGGCGTCTTGAATCTGGCCAGCAATCAACGGAGGTTTAGTAATTGGCTCCGAAAGAATGGTCGGGGGAGCATAAGCAGTCGCCTGACTGGCAGTGATGAGCAGCAACGGTCGTTGAAGGACGATTTTAGGGAATTTACTACTAACGTTGAAGTAAAAATAAACGTGAGTCTCGATCGGCTGCGGCAGTATCTAGGCGCTGAGTCGCAGTTGAAACAGCATGATCCCCATCCCGACGACGCCCTCATGATTGATAGCTTCGCCAACGAAGAGCTGAGTAAGCTCCGACCGGACTCGACTTCGCAGAGGAGAGTCGTCTGGAGACTGGCCAGCAATCAACGAAAGTTTAGTGATTGGCTGCAAACCAGGGGTAGGGAGAGCATAGCGAGCCGGCTCAACGGCAGTGATCAGCAGCAATGGTCGTTGAAAAAAGATTACCAAGACTTCACCGAAGACATGGGAAAACACACTATCTCTTTCAAGCGGCTTCGGCAGTACCAGCAAGTCGTTGAGGCGAACGCAGCGTCGGGGTTGTCCCCTGAGCAGGCAAGTGGCCGGGAACCGGCCGGTCTGGACGGCCGTTCG
>NZ_JAULSE010000050.1:0-13406 GCF_030518245.1 Rhizobium sp. CBN3 | reverse complement strand
TCACCTTGCTTCAGAATGAACGCCTTCTGAGCGTCCGAAAACTGCGACGCTTTCATCGTCTTCTGGTCCCTTTCCCAGCCAGGAAAATGCACCGGAAAACTCTAACCAAAACTGGTCCAGTTTGAAGGGTTCAGATCAGCATCAGCCGCAACTTTCTACCAGCGCCGTCGCTTATCCGATCCGACGACCATGTCTATTTTGTGGGGGAGAACGGTGTTGCCGGTGGTCATGTTGGCGATCGGTGCTTGTACGTTCGCAGGCCTGTCCACGTTTCAAAGCATATATGCCGAAACGCGCGGACTCTCACCGAATGTCTTCTTTCTGACATTCACCGTCACGACTGTCACATTGCGATTCTCCGTCGCGGGTATGATCGGTAAGTTGCCGCTTGGGCGCCTAGCACTCACCCTCTTCGTGACGACACTGATTGGGATCGGACTTTTGGTTTTGAACCCGGGAAGCGAGCTGCTGTACGTCGTCGCCACCGTTCTCTTTGCGATAGGCTACGGTCTCACTTATTCGACCTTGAATGCGATGGTGGTGAACCTCGCTGGCGAACGTGGTCTGTCAATCTCAACGGCCTCCCAAGTCTTTACACTCGCTTATTTTCGTGGGTTCGTTTCAACATCGCAATCGCCAGTCAGACATTGTGGAGGGCGGTGTAGGAGACAGACGTCCTTCGATAATGATTTCCGTATCGCTGCCCACGTGCCCGCCCAACCAAAGGAAGTGTGTTTATGCAAGTGCTGGATCTCATCGGTATAGGCATCGGACCCTTTAATCTTAGTCTTGCAGCACTCGCGTGTCCGACGCCGCTGCGCACTGCCTTTTTCGAAAAGGAAAGCGGCTTCGATTGGCATCCTGGGCTGCTGCTGCCCAACAGTCGCCTGCAGGTATCTCCGCTGAAGGACTGTGTGACACTTGCAGATCCGACCAGTCCGTTTTCGTTTCTCAACTACCTCGCGGTGCATGGACGGCTGTACAGCTTCGTAAACCGGTGCGACGCGACCACGTCGCGAAGAGAGTTCACACAGTATTTCCAATGGGTTGCGCATCAGTTGCCACAACTCCGGTTTGGGGAGGAGGTTACCGACGTAACCAGATTAGACGAGGGTTACCGCGTGACGACGACTCGAGATCACTACCATGCACGCTCAGTTGCGATTGGCGTCGGTGTCGTTGCAACAATTCCCGAATGCGCCAAACCTTGGCTGGGCGAGAAGGTCTACCATGTGGCGAGCTATCTGGATCGGCCACAAATCGACATCGGTGAACGCGTATTAGTCGTTGGTGGGGGGCAGAGCGGTGCGGAGGTTGTTGAACACCTATTGGGCAGTCCGGGTATCGGTAAAATTACATGGGTGACGTCACGCGGGAACCTGTTCACGAGGGATGACAGCTCTTTTATCAACGTGTCATACACGCCGTCTTACAGCCAGCGCTTTCATTCGCTGCCACTTAAAAAACGTCGCACTATTGTCGACGACGAAAAACTCACCAGTGACGGCATTTCAGCAGAATTGAGCAACCGCATTTACGAAACTATCTATCACCGCAGCGCGACTGGCAATATTGACGATGTCATTCAACTGCTACCCGCAGTCGTCATGAAGGAGTTGTCTCCTCATGCGGACGGTTGGCACGCGCTGTTGGCTTCGCACGGCACCTGTCAGCGACCGACTGTAGTGGCTGATCGGGTCGTACTCGCCACCGGTTTCGAGCCTCGCCCGCTAGCGTTTATCGATCGCCTATTGGCTTCCGCTTCTATGGAAGGCGGTCTGCCGGTCGTGAAGGACGATTACTCCGTTCAATTCGAGGACAACGCCGCCGGCCAGGTATATCTGCAAAACCGATCCCCAGTCCAAAGTGGCTTGCAGAGTGTGAATCTATCGCTCGTCGCCTACCGAAACGGTCGCATCATCAATAGCCTGCTTCGGCGTGAATACTATCTGAACGTCCCAGATCGGCCGATCCTTGGGTGCCTAGGTTTACTTCCCGCTCAAGAGACACAAAACGCAAGATAACACTCCAGTGCAGTGCAGCTCGGGGCGCCTGCTCACGACGCAGCTTTACCAGGCGGCTTTAAATCTAAAAAGGAGTTACACATGTTAACCAAAGAACAAAAATCAACATGGGATGACGTTGGATACATTAGGATTGAGTCATTTCTCGATCTAGAAAGCCGAGATAAACTTTCAGCTCTTGTGGCTGATGTTTCGTGCTGGGAGACAAGTGAAGACAAATGGCTGATATGGTTCGAAAAAACAACTGACGGTAGGAGGATCATTTCGAAGGTCGAGAACTTCCTCGAATTTAACGCCCCCCTGCGTGATTTACTGCTGGCTGACCACCGTATCGAGTCGATCGTCGAAGAGTTACTGGGGGAAGATGCCCGCATGCTCAAAGAGTTGCTGATCTTTAAGTACTCCGACAGCGGCGGCTATCGCCCGCATCAGGACATCTACCATATCCCACATAAGCTACCAGACCGGATGGTGCACGCGATTGTTGCAATAGGCATCGACGATTCCGGCCCAGACAACGGAGGGCTTTTCTTCAGCCCCGGGAACCACAAAAAGGGCGTGTTCCCAATGGACGCCGGCGGCGTAATGTACCCCGAGGTCGCGGACAGGCTGGCCTGGGAGCCCGTAACGTGGAAGGCCGGTGACATTTTCATCTTTGACGACTATGCCCCACATTACTCAAAGCCCAACAAAAGTGAAAATTCTCGAAGGGTGATTTATCTCGTGTTCCAGCGTGCCTCAACTGGTGGGCCAACGAGGGCCGAATACAACAAACTGAAACGCGCCTACAACCCTCCCGAGGGCAAGGTCTCCAACATCGACGAGCTCAAGCCGCCGAACGGCATTTTCTATCGCGATTGAAGGCAGAGGACAGAGGCAAACATGTATACGAAACAGATCGACCGCTCAATCATGCGCCAGGAGTATGGCGTTCTGGTGTGCCGGTTACTTGAGCATCTACCGCAGGCAGTCGCAACGGCTTTCGGCACATCGATTGTGGAGGTGGTACCTGGCGATGCGGTCGATCTTCATTCGCACCCAGAGCACGAACTCTGGGTATTGATCTCGGGCAGCGGCGTGTTTCAATCCGATGGAGAAACCTCCGCAGTCAGTGGGGACACGATGGTCTATATAGCGCCGCACCAAAAACACGCGATCAAAAATAGCAGCCCTCAAACCAGCTTAAAGTTCCTTTCGATATGGTGGGATTGAATTGAGAGCAAACCAACATACTTTTTTTGCCTGCTCGGCGCCGCCGTGCCCGAACGGCAAGCTGCATCTTGGGCATATAGGTGGCGTGTACCTTCTCGCCGACGTGTTCGTACGCTACCACCGCATGGTAGGCAACGCGGCCTATCACGTGACAGGTGCGGACGAACATGGCACTTACACGCTGGTGAAAGCCCGAAAGCTTGGCAGGCCGGTTGATGACGTCGCACACATGCACATTGAAGAAATTCTGCAGTGTCTGCGGTCAGTTGATATTGAACCGGACGTATTTGTAAGGACTTCAAGCGAAGACCACAAAGACCGCAGCTTGGCGATCTACGACCAACTAAGAGCGTCCGGCTACGTTGAGCTGCGCGACGGAGAGCAACTGTATTGCGGGACGTGCGAAGAGTTCGCCGCAGACTCACTCGCGGTCGGAGAGTGTCCAGCTTGTAACGCGCCAACAGATAGTAACCTTTGCGAAGATTGCGGCTCGGCGCTGCAACACAATCTACTACGCAACCCGATTCACACGACATGCGGCCAGAGCCTTATCTTGCGCCCGATTCGACAGGTTCATTTTCAGCTTGAAAAATTTGCTCCGGGGCTCGATCACGCCATTGAGGCGAGCGGATGGCCGGAATCCATAAAGCGCAAAGAACTTGACTGGCTACGGTCAAAACTGATGGCATTGCCGATGTCGCGGCATTTCGACCGTGGTGTGACTTTGAACTCCCCGGTGGAGGTGGCAGGCCAAACTTTAATGACTTGGTTTGAAGGATTGTGGTGCTATGAGACAGGAATCGAACGCCTCTGCAAGCAAAATGGCGCAGATCTCGATGACACTATGCGCAACGCGAGCACGAGACTCGTATTCTTCATGGGTCAGGATAACCGGTTTTATTACACGATCGGCGTTACTGCTAGTTTGTTCTCGCGCGGTTATGCGATTCCATACAACCATGCAATTCAGGACTTTTATAAGCTCGAAGGGGCGAAATTTTCTACTAGCCGTGACCACGCTGTGTGGGCTGACGAGGTGGCAGCAGATATCGACACGAACGTGCTGCGCTACTATTTGGCTAGCATCGCCAAGCCATTTGGCGCAAACGACAACGATTTTCTGATCGAGGGGCTGCTTCAGACCGCGGCTAGAATTCGTGCTTTCGAAACGGCTTTGCGCAAGTACGCCGGATGTAACGAGACGCTGACGGCCGACAAGCTGACAGTCGAGCAGAACCACAATGTTAAACGATATTCCGAAGCGGTGCAGGACTTGCGCGTCTGGGATGCCATGGACGCCATAGACGCCTTTTTCGACGTTGCGTCTTTTTCAAGGGCAGATACCTCAGTCAGCGCAGCGGAAGTTTCCGTATTTCTAAGCCTTCTTAATCCTGTGACCCCGATGCTTGCGGCGCGGTATGGTGCTTTCTTTTTCGGAGCCGGATGGCGGCCGGGGCTCGATGGCGGCACTATCCGGCCAAGCACCGGCTTACGCAAACCGGTTGATTTCCCATTGTTTAGCGACCCGATTCCGGAAGCCTTCATAGAGGCTTATGAAAGACGATTTAGGCAAGTCCGGCCGAATTCTTAGCTTTTAATGACGGCAACCGCTTTGACGATCCCGAGGCGAGTAACGCGGACGCCGACCGGATGACGGCATCTCGATAGCGGAGAACGCAAGGCGGCAGTCGGGCGACCTACTTCGTTCCGAAAGGCCCACGACGGCTTTCTGGCGTGCGACGGCGTCGCGCTTGGCGGCGGGCCTTTCTATTTTTTTAAGGAGCTCGGGAAGTGGGGCCGTATCCAGGATCTGCTCGGCGAGCAGTCTCTTCAGTGTGGCGTTCTCTTCCTCAAGCGCCTTCAGGCGCGTTGATCTTTTCATCACAAATTACTGGCACGCCACCAATATCTTGAACATGCTTCCAAACAGAAGGAGCCCGCCAGTCGATAGCCAGCGTACGGCAAAGCCTCTCCGGTATCGCGATATGATGAACCTACTTCCGCCCATCCGTTCACTAGCATTTCATGTCGCTCGGTGACGCCGCTCCACATCGCCTATTGCTAAGGTGCCATTCGATATTTAAAGTGGATTATCTGCAACTATAACGTCTATCGTAACTATGCGGCCTACTTAATTGATCACCAAACTAACCTAAGCCTTTTCGACGAACCTTCATTGGATCTATGCTGGAAGGTTCTGTACTGGAAAAATCGATTGTTTGGATATAAAATATCCGTTGTTTGGATGTGACTAAAGATGCGTTTCAAGGGCCTTGATCTAAACCTGCTCGTTGCATTGGATGCGCTCACGACCGAGCGCAACCTAACGGCTGCCGCACGTAGTATCAATCTAAGTCAACCAGCAATGAGTGCCGCCATTGGTAGGCTTCGGGACTATTTCCGCGACGAATTGTTTACAATGAATGGTCGAGAACTTCGGCTGACGCCCCGTGCCGAAGGACTTGCCTCGGCAGTGCGTGAAACTCTCTTGCAGGTACAATGCTCAATCATCTCTTGGGAGCCGTTTAACCCGTCGAAGTCTGACAGATGCTTTAGAATAGTTCTGTCCGATTTCATGATGCTGATATACTTCAATAAAATCATTGAGCGAGTTGCTCGAGAAGCGCCCGCAGTCAGCTTTGAGTTGCTGCCTTTGGATAGTGATCCGTACGAGATGCTTAGCCGCGGTGACGTCGACTTCCTCATCGTGCCTGAATTTTTTCTCTCGGGCGCACACCCGAGCGCAAAACTGTTCACAGAGAAGTTTGTATGTGTAGCCTGTTCGACAAATGTGGACCTACCTTCAGCGCTGACGATCGAGCAATATGTCTCCACGGGACACGTCGCTGCCGCGTTTGGGCGCTTTTTGAAGCCATCGGTCGAGGGCTGGTTCTTGCTCGAGAATGGTATTCAGAGGCGGGTGGAGGTCGTCGTGCAAGGGTTTAGCTTAATACCACCAGTCCTGCGTGGCACGAACCGCATAGCTAACCTACCGCTTCGCTTAGTCGAGCATTACGAAAGTACTTTCCCTTTGCGGATCATCAACCTTCCGTTACCGCTCCCCGTCTTCACAGAAGCTGTTCAATGGCCAGCGCTCCATAATGCCGATCCAGGGAGCATCTGGTTCAGGGAGATATTGGTTGAGGAAGCTTCCCGTATGATGTCCTCCAACGCACCTAAAATACATGGGTTGCTACAACAATCCGGTTCCTGACCAAGGTTCCTGCTTGAGTAAGATCCGCCCGAGCCCGAATAAGTTCAACAGCCACCAAAGAGGCTTTTCAAAGGTATCCATCCGGGGAAGGCCCGCTGACCTTGCCCCCAAGTTTTATCCAGTTTTGAGTTCGCTCCGACGGTTTTGGGTTGCTGTATTTGCGGCGGTAGCGGCGGGTTGCGGTGCGGAGCAATTGTGGTCCCCCAGCACCCTTCGATTTGCCGCCGAAGGTGCTAGACAGCACGTCGCGCAATCGTCCGAAGGGCGGCCGATCGGCGACGGGCGTAGCGCTCAGCTTCGTCGATAAAATGGCCTGCGGGTCACTCACAGGTGGTGCCGTCTTCAGCTAATCGGCCGCGTCGCGGGTCGTCGCTCCCAATGCAGCCCAGCTTCCTAGGTTTCAGGATGGTCACGGCAATCGCGCTGCCTCCTGAACCATTATATCTCGCATCCAGATATTTGCCGGATCTTTGTCGTGAAGTACCGGCCATTGGACTGCCTCGGTGAATGTCGGCAGCGCTATCGGGGGCGCAGTCATCCGCAATGGTATCGTGTCCTCAAAAAGCCCAACTAGTCGTAACGGAACGGTTGCGATGCGATCGGTGCCCATTAGGGCGGCGGGGATCATGCTAAAGCTTGAAACAACGACTTCGACCCGCCTCTTGAGGCCATGCTCCTGCAAGAAGCAATCTTCTATGGTAGGCTGCTGCGTCCGACCGAACCTAACTACCGCGTGCCCCATTGAAGAATACTCCTCGGCAGTAAGGGCTTCCTCAAGTTGTTTGTTATTACTGCAGCCGACGCAAGTCAGTCGTTCCTGAAATAGATCTATCTTAGGGTGCGCGCTCGACATGAATAGCGGTGGGCTAATAAGGAAGTCTACGTCGCCGCGTCGCAAAAGCTCGTCTGGATTGTCAGTAAGAGGCAGCAAGTCAAAACTAATGCCGGGTGCTTCCCGCGCAAGACGCTCCAGTATCTTCTGAAAAAGAACAACTGTAACGAAATCGCATAAGCTTACTCGGAAATGACGATCTGATTGATCAGGAGTAAATTTATCCCAGGGTATGATATTGAGCCGAATATGCTGTAAAGCCTCACGAATCGCAGGCGCGAGGTCTTCCGCACGCGGAGTTGGAACGAACTCACGACCACGCATCGTAAATAGTTCATCGCGGAAATAGGAGCGGAGCCGGCGGACAGCTGCACTCATTGCGGGCTGGCTCAGATTAATGCTACGTGCCGCCGCAGTAAGGTTGCGCTCAATCATTAGTGCATCGAGCGCGACAAGGAGATTTAGATCGAGGCCCTTAAATCGCATATCTTTTAACTATCCAATAGTGCAGCCCATTCCACAATGGCTGTTCCTACGGCGATGGCTGAATTCGCCTTGACGCTCCTCAATCGATTTGAGGGCGCGGCCACAGAGACTTAATCTCTGTGATCGGAAAGCAACCTGAGGCCAGTCCAGATTAAGCCATAACTCCAGAGTGAACGCTCGTTGCAGTGTAATAGGAAGCCTCCAATGGCAAATCACCAAACGCCAGCTGGCAAAGAAGATAATTAGCACCTGCTTCCTCGACATGATCGAGAAGATCTTGCCTAACTGAAGCAGCAGTACCAACTACGCACAACTGACAGTCTACTGCTGCATCAAAATCCGGCGGGAGGTTCTGAGGAGTCTGTATCCCGTTAATCTCGTACAGAAACCTAAAGCTCCGAAGCCACCGTTGATAAGCCGGGGCCGCGAGCGAAATGGCATGCTTCGTCGTGCTGCCGGCCACCACCATTCGGACCAACCCAAGGAACGGCGCCCGTTTCCTGCCCCCGGCGGTACGTCTCTCGTGTGCTCGGTAGGCATCAGTGATCTGGCGAACAGCAGAAGCAGGGCCCCCGCAGGCAAGATTTGTATCGTTCTCAGCCGCCCAGCGCGCAACCTCAGGACGACTGGTTGTAATCCATGTCGGAGGCTGAGGACGTTGGTGTGGCCGCAACATCAACGGGACTTTGTCTAGTTCAAAGTGGTCGCCTTTGTAGGAAAGAGCCTGAGCTCCTTCCTTCATCGCTTGGATGACGATCTCGCTGGCTTCGAGATAGCGCGATGTCGCCACCTCCTCATCAATACCGAAAAAGCTCCATTCGATTGGTAAGGAGCCGCGCCCCATGCCCAACTCGAGCCTGCCACCGCTCAGATGATCCAGCATGCAAATTTCTTCAAACGCACGTAACGGATGATAAAGGTTCAACAGCATAACCAAAGGACCGAGACGAAGATGCTGCGTGCGCTGAGCTACGCTTGCTAGAAATAGATTCGGCGAAGGTCCTCTGCCGTGGGGAGTACAGTGGTGCTCTGCGACGTGATATCCATAAAAGCCAAGGCGATCGCAGACCTCTGCCAACTTCATCCGATCTTCATACTGGCGCCCAATCTCCCTTCCGTCTTCGTCCAAATGGTCGAAGATACCAACCATCAGCTTTGCGGGAAGAGAGTTTGTCATTTAAATGTCTCCAAGTTTGGCGGCGAATTTTCGGTGACCAAGACCGGAGGGTGGCCCCGATGTCTTTCGCCAGGAATCATCGAAAAGCTGCTGGTTCTAAAAAACGATGCTGACGCCGATGAGCTAATCATAATGCTCACGTTGAAATGACATTGAATCATTCGTATTCATGTATGACTTCGCGGTGGGTAACACCCCATCTCGCATACCCACAGCTCCGTTCACTTTTGAGAAGCCAAGGATTGGCAAGATCGGATAGTGGTTGTTCAGCTTTTGTGGCGACCCAAATGTGTTAAAGCTGGTATTCGGTTTAATGCGACGAGGCTCCTGCAGTAGGCGAAGAAAGGACCCAGAGCTATGTCTCGGCGCTTGATTGGCAGACGAGAGCGCCTTCTGCAGTTCCACGTTGGCCATGTTCGTCTCCATTTACCGGCCAGGTCTGTGACCTTGCCCTCGGCTGCTCTCGGTGGAGCAACATCATGGGGTCCCCAATTCATAATCGAGGTGTTTAATAACATCCCATGGCTTCGTAAAATTGATTGTTTGTATGGCATTGATCCACCAGGTGAATAACCAGGAATCTTCACCGTCAAAGGGTTGCTGATCGAACTAGCATACGGTCGACCCAGGCGAGATCACGGCCCCTTCCGAAGGTGGAAGGATCAGGAGCCAGTGCGGTTTTGGCCGCAGCGCAACAGCGCCGATACCAGAAATAGATGTGACGCAGTTGGCTTCCGCGTCTTTCGTGCACGCTGTTGTATGTCCTTAACATTCCCCATCTTAACTTCATAGGATCACAGGTTTTACGATAGGGAAATTGCTCTCAACCCTTCAAACTGGACCAATTTTGGTTAGAGTTTTCCGGTGCATTTTCCTGGCTGGGAAAAGGAACGGAACACGATGAAGGCATCGCAGTTTTCGGACGCTCAGAAGGCGTTCATTTTGAAGCAGGGTGATGAGGGCGTCTCGATCGCGGAGATTTGTCGCAAGGCGGGGATCAGTCAGACGACTTACTTCAACTGGAAGAAAAAGTACGCCGGCATGTTGCCGCCAGAGATGAAGAGGCGCAAGCAGCTTGAGGACGGGAATTCGCGATTGAAGAAGATCGTCGCGGATCTGACGTTGGACCGTGAGATGCTGCAGGACGCCATCCGCCGAAAGCTCTAAGGCCTGAGGGGTAGCGGGAGGTGGTGTCATGTGCCGCGATTGGGCGATCTCGATCCGGCGTGCCTGTGGCGCGTTGAACTTCGATCGGTCGACCGATCACTACATCTCTCGCCGCGCCGAGGCCGGTCTAGACCTGTGAGCGCGGGTGCGCTACGGCTATCGTCGCGTGCATGTGCTTTTGGAACGCGAGGGTTGGGGCACCAACATCAAGCGAACCTATCGCATTTACAGGGACTTGGGACTGCAGCTGCGGAATAAGACTCGGAAGCGCCGTGTTAAGGCGAAACTTCGCGAGGATCGGCAAATGGCTGTCGGACCAAATGACGTGTGGGCGATGGACTTCGTGCACGACCAGCTCGCAACCGGAAAGAAACTGCGGGTCCTGACGGTGGTCGCCACCTTCTCACGCTATGTTCCCGCGCTTGATCCGCCTCACAGCTATCGAGGTGAAGATGTCGTGCAGACGTTGGGACGGGTGTGACGATTTTCGTTATAGTGCGCACTATGAGTCCGATTACGCAACATACGTATTGAACCCTCATTCTCTAATCGAGGCGCCGTTACGTGGAACCGCATTTCCTTTCCCGAAGAAATAACCTACCTCACGGCATCTCTATGAAAGGTGACGAGGCGTTAGGTTTGACTGGCCCGTCCACGCGTCTGTAACGGCTGCCCGATCTTCCAAAGCATGCTTGTGTCGATCTCAAGCTCGACTCCAACCTTGCCCGCACCTGTGACTACGGTAGGATAAGAAAAAAGGGCGGTGTCGATCAGTACAGCGATCTTCTGGAGACCGAATGGTGATACGCTTCCTGACGGGTAGCCGAAGAGATCGAGTACCTGTTCTTTCTGAGCAAGCTCGGCTCGTTTCCATCCATACGTGCCAGCAACCGCTTTCATGTCAATCTTTGAAGGTGATGGCAGCAAAACGGCACAAAGGTGGCGCGCAGGATGAGACCGGCGCATCACATCGTTCGCTTTCTGCTCGGCAATAATCATCGTCTTTGCAACGCGCCCCACGGGAACGCCGATAGCGGAGGCTAAATCGGAAGGAGATGTAATAGGGGTGGCGAACTCACTATAGCGCCACAATCGTACCGTCGACGCTCCGATCTGGTGCAGTTCAGCAAGTACGTTCGGATGAACGTCCAACATAGTCGTTTCCTTCCGGTTCACCTGGTAGGACGATCGAGGATAGCTGTTTCAGCGACTGCGAGTACAGCCCTCTTGCGAGTAAGTTTCAGGCGGTTCGCTCCAAAAGCTGCCTAATGCGGCGGCGACCCTCGTTCCCAAAAATACTGAAGTAAGCCTCCAGGCACTTATCGCTATCGAGCATGAAAGGAGCATCATATTTGGTGATATGCCGAATAGCCAAGGCTGGAACCGTTGTGTCGAGCGGTCGAAACATCCTGTTGTGCAAACCGGGCTCCGGGCAACCTGGATAAAATTCACCGATCATGAAACCTTCCTGAATGAAGTCGGGCTTCAGCCGTTTTTGCAGTTGACCAATCCTGATAATCTCTCCTTCATCCTGTATTCCAGGAAGGGCAATGATAATGGCCTTATAGATCCAGTCGCCCGTTCGATCGTTGAAGGACTTTACGGGTTTCATCTGGCTGAAGACGGCGAGCATACGCGCCAAATCGTTTTCGATTTCGTCAACTGCAACAGCTTGCGACGCGGCAACCCGTAAAAGCCCCTTCGTCAGAGCCTCGGGAACGAAAGGGCAAACGCTCCCGTCCCGACCTAAATGAGGATGTGGATTGGAGAGGAATTCTGAGGCATACCGAGCAAATTTCTGAAGAGCTGCGTTTGCATACTCATCATAGGCGTTGTATCCCGCATCAATATTCTTTTCCAGAATTTCGCCCACTGTCATCAATGGACCAATCGTCCCGAAAGGTTGGCTGTAATCTTTCCAAATTTCTTTATTCATTTCGGATCCCTGGTTCGAAAAGCCACGTGCAAAACGGAAGGTCGGGCTCTTGCATGCCAGCTCGGGCGGCGGGCGAGCTGGTCGGGGGCCAATCAAGAGACCGACCTTCCATCGGAAGCGAAGCTCCCGAATTTTTGGTAGCACTCGTAGTTACACTTGTGTAACTGTTTTTTTAAATGGATGTGAAAACAAGAGCGGGGGCTCGTGCACGATGAAGGTTAGTCTCACGACCGCCCGCAAATTCTTATATTCGTCATAGTTATGAAGACATACATATGATAAATGTCGCCGCGATGGGATCCGGTAACAGGCTTTTGGTGAAAACAGAACGACCCATTGCGCAGAGGCGTGGCCGTGGCGAAGACAACACGAAGAGAAATATATACGCCAGAACAGATCGACGTCGGCGTAAAGCATAAGCTTGAGAAAATTGACTCGTTTTTGTCAGATCTCGTTAGCGAAAATTCCGAAGAAAAACTATTCCTGAGGAATATTCTTGGATTGATGCTTAAAGTATATCATATGGACGCCAATAACAAACCCATGACGAAGATGCAGGCGTGTCGCTATCTGCCTTTCAAAAACCAGACTGTTTGCCAAAAGTATGTCGAGGCAGCGCATTTGCGTGGGTTCATCGACATCACTCGGGATAAAACGGACAAACGGCGTCTGATTGTTGTTCCAAAGGAGCCGTTGGTTGTCTATGTCAATGAATATATAGCTGACTTCCTTGATGACTGCCGTAGAGCGATTGACAGTGCCGCTCAAGTAGCTACGCTTCCTGAGGAAGGGATGGCAACGGCAAGTTCTTCATCTATTGATAAATCGCCAGCGTCTTCTGGGGCACCTGTGGGTTCCTCTCAAAAGAGAGTCGATCGAAAAGCCAGGAAATTTTAGCGAGTTTTATTGTGGGAAAGCAAAAGTAAGAAGCCGGTCTCGCGCGCGTTTATCCTTTCATCAATCAAATGTTTCCTCCGTAAACAAGCTTCATCGAGGTAACCCGCTTCGCTTAACCGGCCTGACGGCCGGTGCAGGCGCTGCTAGGGGGAGCGGCTGTATCGTCGTTTCGGCCAAGAAACTGCGCGGGAAGTTCGGCGGCATCCTCAGCCTTATCACCTTGGCATTTACGCTATCTTTTTAGGCGAGGCGGAAACCGCTGACGCGGTCCTCCATCTCTTGGTCGAGACAGTGTGACCTGCCACTGAATTTTCATCCGGCGTCTGACCTGCCACTGAGAATTTCTGAACCGCTCCCAAACGTTGGACCACCGGATGCTAGAGTTTTCCGGCTTCATTCAGGGAGGCGGGCTGGTTGCGCCTCCCGAATTCACCAACGAGATCGGCACCTTGTTGCCGATC
>NZ_JAULSE010000049.1:0-13910 GCF_030518245.1 Rhizobium sp. CBN3 | reverse complement strand
ATTTGCAAGCTTTGCTGGGCGCGAATTCGCCGTCGCAGATCCTCGAACAGCAGTCGACCTTTTTCCGCAAGCGCGTTGAGACAAGTTTGCAGCACGCCAAGGAAGTCCGGGAGCTCTCAAGCAGGGCGGTGGAGGAAATCTCAAAGCCGGTCAAGGATGCTTTTGACAAGGTCCTGACGAACCCCAAAGCGACGTAAAGTTGACTCGGCACTAAGATCAGGGCTGGACGAATCATGATCGGAGCCGCTTTCGAGGAGACAACATTATGCGGCCGACTGATGTTTCATCTGTTCGCGGCGCTGGCGAATTCCGGCGTGATCTGGTCAGAGAGCGGACCCGTGCCGGCCCGGAGGAACGTGGTAGGCGCGGCGGCGGCCGCCGCAGATAAGCTTGCCAGGGCCTCATCTGGTGGCTGGCCACAAAGTGCGCGAGGCCATCGCACCTTACGAGGCTCTTAGATGGTTACATGTGGGGGATAGTAAAATGATTGTAGCTGTTCCAAATAGCGGGGCGTCACGGATTAACCAATCCGGTGTAGAAGCATTACGAGAATTTCCTAACTTTCCGATAGGCGGGATCTTGTTCAAGGATATAGCGCCTATGCTGGCTGGTAGAGGTGCATTGGGCGAAGTCGTTTCTACCGTCGCAAGCCAAGTGTCGGGAACAGAAATCGATGCCATTTTGGCGGTTGATGCGCGTGGTTTCATCTTGGGCGCCTCATTGGCTGATAGGCTCGGTTGCGGTTTCATCATGGTAAGGAAACCCGGTAAACTGCCGGGGGACGTCCTCTCATTTGAATACAGCTGTGAATACTGCTCCGGAACCCTGGAGGTAACTGCCGGCCTCATCGGTGACGGCCTGCGATGCCTGATTGCTGATGACCTTCTAGCGACGGGTGGCACTGCTCGGGCGACTGGGAATTTTGTCAAGTCCCAAGGCGGAGAGATCGCCGGATACGCATTCATACTCGAAATCGAAGTTTTGAAAGGCAGGCGTCAATTGGACGACGCACCAGTGATCAGTGCGATGACGTGCTAGCGCAGCAACATAGACGTAAGGAGGCAAGCGCATGAATACCCCTGATTGGCTTTCGACACCGCAGGACGTGCATGTAGCCAGTCAGACGCTACAGGCCCTCGTCACAAGTGAACTTTCGAAACGAGTCGTCTCGGAAAACGAAATTAAAACGATCTATCTGTTTCTAACCCGCAAGTGCAATTTGGGATGCCACCACTGTTATATCGCAGGCGTCGGGCCCAAGGCCAAGGGCATTGATTTCAACCTGGAGGCGATCCAAGGACTGATCGAGCAAGCACTACCCAATGGGCTGCGCAAGGTTAAGGTTTCCGGGGGTGAACCGATGGTTCACAAGGAATTCATGGCAGTCATGGAATATCTCGCATCCTGTGGGCTGAAGGAGCTGGTTTTCGAGACGAATGGAACCCTCTTTGACGAGTTCACGATCGAGCAGCTAAGTAGGCTCCCCAATTTGACGGTCTTCATCAGCCTCGACCATTTCGACCCAGAGGCGCACGACGCTTTCAGAGCAAAATCGGGTGCGTTCGCCAAGACTGCGATTGTCCTGCAGCGGCTTGGAAAAACTGACATCTCTACGGTGGTAACGACGACTGCCTATCGCAACAACTATGACAAGGTGATTTCGATTATAGATTTGGTGCTCGGCTGGGGCATCAAGAAGCATCGGACGCTGCTCAACATACATCCGATGGGCAACGCGCGCAGCCATGAGGACAATGCGATAAGCTTGGAGGAATGCAAGCTACTGATAGGCGATCTTTTGAAATCTCCCCATTTTGAGAGTGGCGCTGCATACATGACTCTGCCGCCGGCTCTGATGCCTCTCAAGTATCTGAACGGCGTGCATACTTGCGGTTGGGGCGACAACGTACTGGGCATACTGTCGAACGGACAAGTTTCGATGTGCAGTGCCTCCTACGATGATCCGGAAATGATCGCCGGCAATGCCTTCGAAATGCCCTTGATGGAAATCTGGCGCAACAGCCCGTTCTTCCATGAGCTACGCGAGGTGGTGAGTGGCGAGGTTAAGGGCGTCTGCGGCAACTGCGTGTTTTATCCAGTCTGTCGCGGCGTCTGCAAGATGAGTAGCTGGTCGCACTATGGTGAAAAGGACGCGCCCTATCCGCTGTGCCAGGAACTTTACAATAACGGAGGTTTTCCGGAGTACGCCCTGGTGGACCCGACGAAAGATTCCACCTACCGCCGCGGAGTTATAGCGAAAGAGCGTCGGCCCGCCGCCGAAGCTCCTGTCTATAACTTCTCGGAGGAAATCGCGGCTGCTGCGCAACACACTCACTAACGCAGGAGGCGCGACGTAATAATTGCTGTGTCGACGACGTAATTTAACCAGGTCAACAAAAATAACGTGGAGGATTGAGGATGAGCAGAGCTTTCCGAGGTGCGGCGGGTGTGGCGCACACACTTGCGAACAACGCGATACGATCCGGCAACAAAGCAGCCGCCCAGCAAGCCCAGGTGATTTCTCGTCTCGCGGAAGGACTCGCCCGGCTGCAGGCGGGTTTGGATGACCAAGCTCAGCAATTGACGGCTGGCCTTGTAAAATTAGAGCAATCGCTAAAGGTGTCACGCAGATCGCAACGGTCGAAATCCGGCTCACTCGCTGCTAACGGCGAACTACAAGACTACTACGTTGATATAACCGCCTCGAAGAAATTTGGCAAAGCCAATTGGCCGCGCGCCGCCGATTCAGGTCTTGTAGGACGCCGCATTGGGCGAGGACCGGTTAGGATGACTGGTTCCGACACACAATCGGCAAAGGCGGTTACCGCCGCATTCGCCAAACTTCTCTCGGCTCAGGCACAATTGCTGCAGATACGCAGTGAAGTGGAAGACCTCAAGAAGGTTCAGAGGTAGCGGCAATGGCTAGTTCCCGACTGTTTGGCTACGCCGTTGACGAAGAGGATGGCAAGCTGGTAATCGTGATTGACGGATTGCTTGCCGAAAGTTGCATCCGGCAAATTCGGGACAGCGCCCAGACGGGCCGCGGTGGTGAACTCTTGTCGCGATTGCTGCCGGTAAGTTCGGTTTACAAGCTTATGTCTGGACAAGAGGAACGCGCTGAAGAAACGCTCAGCCTTGAACAGTTGCTTGGACAAAACGTCGACCAGAGTTTCGCTTCCTTCGAACAACAGTTCGCCGACCTGAGGCAGACACTAGCCGAATTCGGCAGCCCGGAAAGTTCGAAATAAATCACGCAGCCGCAGGAGTCTCCGCGATGCTTCGGTTGTCACCAGAAGACTCTATTTTGCTGATCACCTGCCGGGCCTACCTACGACCCGAGGATGAAGAGCGTTTGGTCCGTCTCTGCAAGGAGCCTGTCAACTGGCCCTATGTGGTATGGCGCGCCGAGCATAATCGGACGGTGCCGCTGCTTGAGAATCACTTGCGCCGCCTCGATTTGTTGACACTATTGCCTACTGAGGCGGCGCATTACGTTCAGTGCTGGACTGTCATGTCAAAGGTCAGGTCCGCACTCGAATTTCGCAATCTGCCAGAAATCATGGATGCGCTGGATCGGGCCGGCATCGCCTGGTTCCTGGTGAAGGGACCAGATCTCGCGCTTCTCCACTATCCCGATCCACTCCTACGGCCGATGACCGATCTCGACATCATGGTCAAGCCCGCTGACGCGCAGCGCGTGCAGCGGCTCATGTTCGATCTCGGCTACCGGCACGGTATTTTCGACCCTTCAAATGGCAACTGGCATCCGGAACGAAAGGAACTCGATGACGAAACCTTCCGCGAAAGTTATTCCTTGCCGGTGTTTGTAAGGATAGAATCCGTTGAATCTCCGTTCCCTGGTCCCGCGGTGCCACGCCAGCTGCGCTACCGCCACGTAAAGGGATACATCGATTCCGCGAAGAAGCTGCACATGCCCATCTTCATTGATATGCATGTAAATCTCTCCGTCGGCATCGATGTCGAAGACATATGGTCAGGCGTGCGTCTTGCAAACGGTCTAGGCCGCATATTGCAGGTCCAATCCGCGACTGGCGCCGTCTGGTTCCTTTCGGCCAGGCTTTATCACGAGGCCTTCCTTTATAATTCGCTTCGACTATTGATGTTCGGCGATCTTCATGCGGTTCTACACAAAGAAATGGCGAATATTAGCTGGGCGGAGGTCGCTGCGATAGGTTACAAATACGAGATGAGGCCGGCGTTATATTTCGTCCTGACGCAGATGAAGCGCATCTGTGGGATAGACATACCGTCCGAGTTCCTAGAGCTCATTCGACCTGATCAAACCGAGGTACCACTTCAACATGATTGGGGCGACGTGTTGCCCAAACTGCTGTCTATTCCCACTGTTAACGATCTTGAGCTGGCGTAAATATGGCGCCCGAGTCACCATATCGTACAGATCCTGCGGCGAACGACCTTCGTATCGCAGCAACCGAAACCTCTGCAAAGTTTGCGTCAACAGTCCATCGGGCCCTCACGCGGTCAGGAATAACGATCCTAAACACGCAGGTGTTCAGCAATGGCCAGATGGCTGTCACTCCGCGCGACGGCGGGCTTGGCGGAAATGTGGTGGTCGTGCAAACATTTCCTGACAGCGTTCATGATCGTCTTTTCGAGTTGTTCCTAGCGCTTGGTGCCGTGCGGGCGCGGGGTCCCCGCACGATTACCGCTGTTCTTCCCTACCTCCCATATTCGCGTTCGGATCGCCCTGCCTTCGACGGCGGACCTGTACCGGTGCGAATCCTTGCGGGGATTATCGAAACTCTCGGTATAGATCGGCTGATAACTTTCGAACTCCATGTTCCTCAGCTGTGCGCCGCATTTGCCTGTCCTGTCGTCAATCTTCAGTTCGCTCCCGCCCTAGTTCGCCATCTCGGTTCTGCGGCCGTCGATGGCGACATGGTCGTTTCACCGGATTTCGGCGGAGCGAAGCGAGCTGAGCACTTGGCGGCCCTGCTCGGCTGCCCATTCGCTGTCATGCGCAAGCACCGCAGAGACGATGATGACTTTCGGGAGAGCGTCGAGATTCTGGGGGACGTTGCTGGCCGGACGATCATCCTGATTGACGACGAAATCAACAGTGGTCAGACGGCTTTTTCAGCCGCCGCACATCTCAAAGCGGCAGGCGCTCGCAAGATAACCCTTGCCGCAGCCCATGCCATATTCACGCCGTCGCTGAACGAAAACTGGGGACGGTCTCAGATCGACCGCATCGTTGTGACCGACAGCGTCGGACGTACCGACAATTTCCCCGACAGTGTCGAAGTAGTCTCGATCGGCAACGAAATTGCAGGCGCGCTGCAGGCACGCTGAGAAGCATTACCTGAAATCTAGCATCACGCGATTAACACGTGGATCGAGCGCCTGCTCGAATGCCTCTTGGGCGTTTGACGAGGGCCAAAGATTGACCTGCAGCACGTCGAAGCGTGCGGCGTGTTCAACGATGGTTCGGATGGCATTTCTCACGTCGTCCGCGCTTTGGGCTATGGTGCCGATCAGTTCAATTTCCCGGTAATGCAGAAAGTTAGGGCCTACCGATAACAAATCGGACGTCGGAATCGATTGGTAGAGTACAATCCTGGCACCGCGTGACGCCGCAGCTATGGCCCCCTGAATGCCTCTGACACCGAAGCGCGTGCAAAAGATGCAGTCGAAGCCCCAGCCATCCGTTAATTTCTCGACGAGTTTCGGATCAGACAGAGAATGAACTGACCCCGTTGCATGGGCGCCGGTCGACATCACAGGCCCATGCGTTGCCACGTCGTCATCGAAAAGGTAAACGTCGCATCCTTTGGTTGTCAGAAGTATCGAATGGAGAAGGCCCATCGTGCCTCCGCCGATGACGGCCACAGTGTCTCCAGCCTTTGCACGCGCCCTATTTATGCCGCGTGCCACGCAGGCGACAGGTTCAACTAACGCGGCACGCTCGGGAGCCAAAAAGGAAGGTACGGAAAAAACCTGATAGGCGGGTACGCCCACAAAATTGGCCAATCCCCCCGGCCCCTGCGGCACCCCTCCTCTCGCTTTAGGATTTAAATATGCACAGTGGTTGTCCAGTCCGAGGCGGCAGGCACGACATTGGCCGCATCTGCGCATTAAAAGCACCGCAACGCGGTCTCCTACGCGCAGGCCATCCGGTACATCGTCCGGCAGAGACACGATCGTGCCTGACAACTCGTGCCCGCCCCAATAGGGGTAAGTCGGCTTGGCGCCCCGATAAACGCGTTGCTCCGGTGTGCAGAGTCCACACAACTCTATCCGCACACCGACTTCGGACGATACGGCGAGTGGAACCGACAATGTCCATTCTTCAACCTTGCGGGGGCAAGTAATTACGAGTCCACGAACCTCCATACGAGACCTCTCGCTCCCCGACACACCGACTATCCTAATATGTACACTTACTTGCATCCAGAATCTAGCCAACAACCACAGGCGGCAGTCAGAAAGCTGATGAAATCACGTGCCTTGCTGGCGGGCTTGCTTATGTCCTGGGTCTTGACAAGCTTCTCGGAGATATCGTCGGCGCAAACGGCAAAGGACGTTTCAAGCGGCAGAAGTGTTCCCTTGCGCAAGGAGCGACGAAACTATTGAAGGTAGAGTGGAGCGCTTGGGCCGCGTCAATGCCACCAGCCTCAAACACGAGCCGCGGTTTACCAGCCCGTTCTTCGATGCCATCCTCATCTCTGCGAAGATGCCATGTCGCCTTCCCTCATCTGCCCGCGCGAACCCTCCTAAGAGCCTATCGCCACATCGTCCAAAGCTTCATCCTTCGTGGCGCACCGGTTCGAACCGAACAGACCAACAATCCGAGTCGCACCGAGAAGGATGACGGCAACTAGATCGGTAGTTGGGCGGCCGCAACATCAGAAAGGTCTCAGCGTTTGCTGGACGCGTGCCTGCGATGGCGGTGGTGGCAACGATCTTCTCTGGCTGCCCCAAGCGCGGGAGAGGCCATTCGACGCTAGCAAGAGTTCGCTCGAACCTGATATCCGTTACCGCAACGACTTCGCTGAGACCACCTCCCAGGCACCATTCTACGATGCCGGCGAACAAGGTCAGCGTTGCCTCGTGAACGGAACCATCTCCCCTCCCCTCCCCTCCACTCTTCGAGGTGTCGACGCAAAAGCGAGAACTCTAGACCATCAGGGGATTGGCGTTCAGGCGACCCTTCGGGAGCAGAGACGGAAATACGTCTACCAGCATGGTCGGTCCCATCGCAGACAAATCGCGTGCACATCCTGCAAGTGGTCCAGCCGCGGTGACATCCAGGATGGCAGTCGGGGCGAGAGCGTCAACCCCATCTGCCTCGCACTCGTCGACTACTTCTACATCCCAAGTGCGAGTGGAAAAGATCCTCGCACGTAGCCTATGATCGTCCTGAAGCAGCTACGCTTCGTAGTAAATTTTTGGTGTCGAGATCGCGAATACCTGCATGAATTTCTCCGCCGCCGTTAGGCGCCGGGAACTCTGCACGAATTGGAATCGGGCGTCCGTTGTCGAATGCTTACGGTTTTGTGCGAGTGAGTCGCGGCAAGGGGATCACCGACTTTGCCGAGGTCTTCTGCTTTTCGTCTAAATCGCCGGGGCACATTTGTAGGATTCACAATAAAACACACCATGACCAATCGGTACCGCGGTCTTGCTAAGCTGCAGGATATAAACGGAAAAATCCATTTACTCTACGTTCCGGGTTTATCCACGTTAGCCTTTCGTTAACCTAAAACCCCTTGCTCAAAATGCAGAATCGGCTCTAATAGCTAGTGGCGGAACTTTAGCGGTTTCGCGAAAAGTTCCGCCACTTGCAGGAAATGGATTTTGAGATGGCGAAAACCGCAGCAAAACCAGCGCCGGTCGTCGAAGGGTTGACCGCATTGATGGAGCGTCATGCTGACGCTCTCTCCAGCCAACTTCAAGCACATCATCTCAAGGTCTTCCCGCCGACGTCCGAAAAGGGCATTCGATCCTTTGCACCGTCAGAAGCCTCAAAATTGCTTGGCATCGGTGAGTCTTATCTTAGACAAACTGCTTCGGAAATGCCTGAACTGCACGTTAGTATGAGCCCTGGCGGTCGACGCACGTTCACGATCGAAGATATTCATTCAATCCGTAAGCACCTGGACCTGATTGGCCGCGGGAACCGGCGCTACCTGCCCCATCGTCGCACGGGGGAGCAGCTTCAAGTCGTCTCGGTGATGAATTTCAAAGGCGGCTCGGGCAAGACGACGACAGCCGCGCATCTGGCACAGTACCTGGCAATGCGTGGCTACCGGGTTCTCGCGATTGATCTTGATCCCCAAGCAAGCCTTTCCGCACTCTTCGGCAGTCAGCCAGAAACTGACGTTGGTCCGAACGAAACACTCTATGGCGCCATCCGGTATGATGACGAGCAGGTCCCAATCGAGCAGGTTGTCCGAGGAACGTACATCCCGGATCTTCATCTAATTCCTGGCAATCTTGAACTGATGGAGTTTGAGCACGATACCCCGCGCGCGCTTATGAACCGGAAGGAAGGTGACACGCTTTTTTACGGTCGGATCAGTCAGGTCATCGAAGACATCGCGGACAACTACGATGTCGTCGTTATCGATTGCCCTCCCCAACTTGGCTATCTCACGCTTTCAGCTCTGACCGCCGCAACCTCGATCCTCGTCACCGTCCATCCCCAGATGTTGGATGTAATGTCGATGAACCAGTTTCTGGCGATGACCTCGAATCTCCTTCGGGAAATCGAGAACGCAGGCGCCCAGTTCAAGTTCAATTGGATGCGCTACCTCGTCACTCGTTTTGAACCGAGCGATGGCCCGCAGAACCAGATGGTGGGCTATCTGCGTTCGATCTTTGGCGAAAATGTCCTCAATTTTCCGATGCTCAAGACGACCGCCGTTTCGGACGCTGGCCTGACGAATCAAACCCTCTTTGAGGTTGAGCGCGGACAGTTCACGCGCTCGACCTATGATCGGGCCTTAGAGGCGATGAACGCCGTCAACGACGAGATCGAAACTCTAATCAAAAAAGCATGGGGTAGAACCACATGAGTCGGAAGCACCTCCTTGACGTCACCACGGACGCGCCCGACAGCTCATCAGCTGCTGAACACAGAGCGGCAAAGACTCGCTCCATGCCGCTTCTCGGCGTGACCAGAAAAGAACGAGATCCAGCGACGAAGCTGACTGCAAACATCGGTAACGCGTTGCGCGAGCAAAATGATCGTCTTGGTCGTGCCGAGGAGATCGAGCGGCGTCTCGCCGAAGGTCAGGCCGTGGTTGAACTGAACGCGTCGTCAATCGAGCCGTCCTTCGTTCAGGATCGCATGCAAGGTGATATCGAAGGACTTCTTGCATCCATCCGCGAGCAAGGACAGCAGGTCCCAATCCTTGTGAGACCTCATCCCGTTAAACCCGCGCACTACCAAGTTGCCTTTGGACATCGCCGGCTGCGCGCCGTTTCGGAGCTAGGACTGCCGGTCAAGGCGGTTGTTCGAGACTTGACGGACGAGCAGTTGGTTGTCGCACAGGGTCAGGAAAACAATGAGCGCGAAGACCTCACCTTCATCGAAAAGGCACGTTTCGCACACAAGCTAAACAAGCAGTTTCCACGAGAAATCGTCATCGCGGCTATGTCAATCGATAAAAGCAACTTGTCGAAGATGCTCCTGCTTGTTGACGCCCTCCCCTCTGAATTGATCGATGCCATCGGCGCCGCTCCAGGCGTTGGACGCCCAAGTTGGCAGCAATTGGCAGAGCTGGTTGAGAAAGCATCGCCTCCGGCAGGCGCTGCGAAATATGCTGCCTCGGAGGAGGTGCAGGCGCTGCCGTCGTCGGAACGGTTCAAGGCAGTGATCGACCATCTGAAACCGCGTCGGACTGCGCGCGGGTTGCCAGACGTCCTGTCGACCCCCGATGGCGACAGGCTTGCGCAGGTCACGCAGAGCAAGAGCAAGCTAGAAATTACCATTGACAGGAAAGCCACGCCGGATTTCGCGGCTTTCGTACTCGAGCATTTGCCGGCGCTTTACCAGGAGCATCGCGCAAAGCATCAACGGAAACAGGGAGTGTAACCCGCAAAAGAAAAGAGCTCCCTCAACGTCGCCGTCGTGGAAGCCCTTCTGTCTCTGTAGCAAGAACAGAATCGCATTTCCTCGAATCCTCGTCAAGAGTCTTTGGCGCCGTTTTGGTGAGCGAATTTCCTTTGCCTGCTGAAAGGTGAGAGACAATGCAGTCGGGGAATGTAGCGACGCCGTTCGGGCGGCGGCCAATGACGCTTGCGCTCGTGCGGCGCCAGGCGGCAATGGAAATCAAGCATGGAAAAGCTGCCGATAAGTGGAAAGTGTTGAGAGACGCTTCCGCCGCGATGGAACTGCTCAAGATCCAGTCGAACAGTCTGGCTGTTCTTGACGCACTTTTGAGTTTTTATCCTGACAATGAGTTGCGTCAGGATGCACAATTGATTGTCTTCCCCTCGAATGCCCAACTGGCGCTTCGGGCGCATGCAATGGCGGGCGCAACGTTGCGGCGGCATATTGCCATTCTGGTGGAGTCGGGGTTGATCGCCCGTAAGGATAGCGCCAATGGCAAGCGCTTCGCCCGCAAGGGCGACGATGGCCAGATCGAGAATGCTTTTGGCTTCGACCTGTCGCCCCTCCTGGCGCGATCGGAAGAGTTGGCGATGTTGGCGCAAAGAGTGGCGGCCGAGAGAGCCTCGCTCAGGAAAGCCAAAGAGAGCCTTACAATTTGCCGGCGGGATGTTCGCAAACTTATTACTGCTGCAATGGTCGAGGGCGCCGACGGCGATTGGAAGACGACCGAGGACATCTACATTGCGCTCGCGAGCAGAATTCCGCGCGTTCCGACCCTTGAAGGGGTCACTAGCGTTCTCAATGAAATGGAGATGCTCCGTGAGGAAGTGCTTAATCGTTTGGAAAACCTCGAGAATGCTGAAAAAATTAGCACCAATGCTGCTCATATCGAGCAGCACATACAGAATTCAAAACCCGAATCCGTAAATGAATCTGAACCACGCTCCGAAAAGGAGCTGGGGGCAAAGGCGAGCTTGAGCCATCAGCCGAAGAATGAATCGCAAAGGGCGTTCCCCTTGGGATTGGTGCTCAAGGCGTGCCCGATGATCAGCGACTATGCACCGCGCGGCGTGGGGAGCTGGCGAGATCTGATGTCTGCCGCTGTGGTGGTTCGATCTATGCTGGGGGTAAGCCCTTCCGCCTACCAGGATGCCTGCGAGGCGCTAGGACCGGAGAATGCTGCGGTGGCAATTGCGTGCATCCTGGAAAGGGCTAACTTCATCAACTCTCCTGGAGGCTATCTGCGGGATCTAACGCGCCGAAGTGAGCGCGGTGAATTCTCGCTTGGCCCGATGATAATGGCGTTGTTGAAGGCCAACGGGCAAGGCGGTTTGAGGGCTGGGTAAGTGCGGCTGATCGTTATTCCTGCCGTTGAGGATTTCGGTTGTGGTCAGCTGACCACCAAGCTAACCCCTTGGAAAACACCAACTTTCAAAGGCGGCTTGTCGCAGGCATTGTGCCGGTTACCGTCTGGCTCCCGAGCCAAATGACGCCTCTTAGGGGAACAGTAGACCGTGATCTCAATACGAACGCGCCCAAGGTCGCGCACGAACAAGACCAGGAGCGAAGTCTTCGCACGAAATGGCAGCCGCCTTTCATCAATTCATTGGCACCGGCGCGGCAAATCGCAAGGCGGCCGGCTGTGCCGGCTAATCGCGAGTGGGCGATGGCGCCGCATGGATAGGACGCAATAGGAACAAGTACCTGCTGCCATCCGCAGCCCCGGAATCTACGGGGCTGATTCGCGGCGGCACTTCCACAACACTGGGAGAATTCATCAACCGCTATCTTGGGCGAGGTGACGCAATGAGCCACTCGACCCTATGGTCTTTTGACCAGGCAAGAATGGCATTCGAGGTGAGTTTGGTGCCGTTGTCGGAGAGATCATTGCGAGTTTCGAGCGAGGCGACGACCGGAGATCGAGGTGTCCGGGGATCGCCGCGAGGCATTCTCGCGTCGCGTCATCGACGATGTTGAGCACGCGAAACCCCCTTCCGTAAGCGAACTTGCAGGCACGCGCGCACCGATCCTGGCCAACGCGAAGGCTCTGCCCGCTGGTCGCTGGATTTTGTTCGTGACCAAAAGCAAATGATCCAGTGGAACATTTCTCCACCGAACGACTGAGGCATATACCTATCTCGCAAGGCCCAGCCATCGGCACAGTATTTGAGTCCGTTGAAGAAGGTGATGGGTCCAGACGGCTTGGAGGAGGCATAGCCGTTCCAGCCGCCGAGTTTGGCGATGATCCAAGCGGCCCAGGCGAGCGAAGCTTTGGGATGGGGATTGGATTGCAGCTTGGTCTTGCCCTTGAAGCGGCTTTCGAGGGCGGCGAGCGTGTTGATCTCGTGGGGACTGACTGCCAGGCTTGCCGGGTGAGGATCGCCGCCACTGCGGTCCTGCACGAGTTGGAGGACGATTGCCGCGGCCTTGGCGGCGATGGCGACGAGCTTTTCCAGCCGCGGCGCTAACTGCAATTGGCTGTCCTCGATCTTGAAGCCCTGCGTCTTCATCACCCGGAAGAACTGCTCGATCATCCAGCGCTGCTTGTACCAAGCGACGATCTGCCAGGCGTCAGTCGCACTGGAGAGCGCATGGGTGGTCAAGAGCAGCCAATGCAAGGGCTCGACACCGTCGGGTGCGTCCGGTTCGACGACCTCGACCCAACTGAGCCTAACCCCGTCGGGCAGCCCTTCTTCGCGCAGGTTTTGCGGTTGCCTGATCGTCGCCTGGCCGAAGCGCAGGCACAACGTTGCCTGCCGCGCCGGACGGTCGGCGCGCTCGCGCAGCTCGATCGTTTGGGTGTCGCAGAACCGAACTGTCTCTACGACATCACGCAGTTTAGAGCCGCCGATGAGTGCATGGTCATGCATGACGCGCGACAAAAGATCGAAGCGTTGGTCGGGCAGGTGCGCCCACATCATAAAGAAGTCGCCCTATTGCGCGACCTCGCCAATGAGCGATGGCGTTTCGGCGACCGGCGACCGGCGACCGGCGACCGGCGACCGGCGACCGGCGGCTTCGGCGGGGGGGGGAGCGACGTTGGGGTCGACCGCATCTACGGGCTCTATCGCGAAGAAGGACTTTCCGTTCGCAAGCAGAAAAGCCGGGGCGGCACGCTGTCGGCACGCGTGGCCCGATCCTGGTCGAAGCGAAGGCCAATGCCCGAAGCTCGCTGAATCTCGTTCACGACCAGTTCGCTTGCGGAAGGCGGTTTCGCGTGCTCAACTTCGTCGAAGACGTGACCCGCGAATGCCTGGCGGCGATCCCGTGCACCTCGATCTTGCGTCGTCGCGTCGCTCGCGAACTGTCGGTCCTCATCGAACGGCGCGGCAAATCGGGGATGATCGTCTCCGACAACGGCACGGAATTCACCTCGAATGCCATCCTTGCCAGGTCGAAGGATCATAGTGTCGAGTCGCACGGCATCACGCCGGGAAGCCGATGCAAAACGCTAATGTCGAGAGCTTCAACGGCCGGATGCGGGACGAGATGGTCAACCAAAGCCTGTTCCTCGGCTGCGATTATGCCCGAAGCGCCATTGCTGGGCCGACGATTACAACCACTTCCGGCCGCACTCATCGCTCGGACCAGACCCGGGCACGTGATGCAGATACCATTGCCGCAACCGGCTCCAACGCTGCGCGAGATGAAAGCTTCGCGTTTCCGCCACTTGGCGTACTCGGAGCGCGCAGGCTCTAGATGTGAGCTTTCGGGAGGTTGTCCATTCAAAGCGGATTTAGGAGACTGGAGCTATCACACCTCGAGTCGGAAGGATCGCCGCGAATGAACATTCATAAGAATGCCCGACTGA
>NZ_JAULSE010000048.1:0-14099 GCF_030518245.1 Rhizobium sp. CBN3 | reverse complement strand
GGGCAAGATCCAGATCGATCCGATGATCACCCACACCATGCCGCTCGAAGACATCAACAAGGGCTTCGACCTGATGCACAAGGGCGAAAGCATCCGCGGCGTGGTGGTCTATTGATGGTGGCAGCCAACTACCAGGTCGATCTCAGGCATTTCGATGAGCTCCCCGCGCGAGAGCTCTACGATCTCCTTCGAATGCGTGTCGATGTCTTCGTCGTCGAGCAGAACTGTCCCTATCCGGAACTCGACGGCAAGGACATCGATGCCCTGCATCTCAGACTGCTGGAGGGCGGTGACCTCCTGGCGGCGGTGCGGATCCTGAAACCACATGCGCCACAGGACCCGTCAAAGATCGGCCGCGTCGTCGTCTCGCCTGCCCATCGCGGCAAACGTCTGGGCGATGCATTAATGCGCGAATCGATCACCGCCTGTGAGCGGCTTTATCCTGCCAATCCGATAGCCTTGTCGGCGCAGGCCCATCTGCGCCGCTTCTATGAATCCTTCGGCTTTGTCGGGACGTCGCAGGAATATCTGGAAGACGGCATTCCCCATATCGATATGATCAGACAGCCGGCCACGCAACCGGCATGAGGATATCGCCATGATCTATGTCGACGCCGATGCCTGCCCGGTGAAGCCGGAAATCCTGAAGGTTGCTGAACGCCACGGCCTCGAAGTCACCTTCGTAGCCAATTCCGGCCTGCGCCCGTCCCGCGATCCGATGATCCACAACGTCATCGTTTCCAACGCCTTCGATGCCGCCGATAACTGGATCGCCGAGCGCGCCGGCGCGGGCGACGTCGTCGTTACTGCCGACGTGCCGCTCGCCGTGCGCTGCGTCGCGACCGGCGCTTTCGTCAGCGGTCCGACCGGACGTGTCTTCGACGAGAGCAATATCGGCATGGCGAGCGCCATGCGCGATCTTGGCGCGCATTTGCGCGAAACCGGCGAAAGCAAGGGCTACAACGCCGCGTTCAGCCCGAAAGACCGCTCGCGTTTCCTCGAAACCTTCGACCGCCTCTGCCGCCGCGCCAAGAACTTTTCCGCCGAGGCCGACCGCCAGTCATGATCTCCTCCGCAAGCCAGCAAGAAACGGGTGGAATGGCGGCCATGCCGATTCCTACCTTGAAGACGGCCGTTCCCTCACTGATATAAGCACGATCGCAGACGACTGCGGCGTCCTGAGGATGCAACCGTCGCGGGGACGGCCTCGCTCTTGAACAAGGAGAGGCGTATGGCCTGGTTTCTGCTATTTCTCGCTGGTCTTTTCGAATGTGGCTGGGCGATCGGCCTTAAATACACCGAGGGTTTCACGCGGCCGCTGCCGACGGCGCTGACCGTCGTTTCAATGGTGGTGAGCGTCGTCCTGCTCGGCCTGGCGGTGAAGTATCTGCCGATCGGCACCGCCTACGCGGTCTGGACCGGCATCGGCACGGTCGGCACCGTGCTCCTCGGCATTTGGCTGCTTGGTGATGGGGCAAGTGTCTCCCGCCTTGCCTGCATCGCGTTGATCGTCGCCGGTATCGCCGGCCTCAAGCTCACCGCCTGATTCCGAGATGCTGCGGGGCGCCGAAACGCCCCGCAATCAATGTCCATTTCAAGCCGTCTTCCGGTTATCGACGGCAAGAGCGCCGGGACCGGAGAAGAACAGGTAAAGGAAGACGAAGCAGAACAGGATTGCCGCGTCGCCCTGGTTGACGGCCGGGAAGAAGCTGTTCGGGGCATGCGCCATGAAATAGGCAACCGCCATTTGGCCAGCCAGCAGGAAGGCGACCGGACGCGTCAGCAGGCCGACCAGAATGAGGAGACCGCCGACAAGCTCCAGAAGAGCCGCAAAAAGCATCAATGGCGGCAGCGGGCCTGGCATCTGTGCAGCCGGGAAAGCGAACAGCTTCATGGTGCCGTGTTCGATGAACAGCAGGGCAGTCATGATTCTGAGAGCGGCCAACCCATAGGGGCGATAGGCGGAAAGACGCTCGAAAGTTGACATTAAACCTCTCCATTAAAGAAATTGCAGCCGAGCGTTAGCCCGTCCCCGGCCCTGATTGAACACACGGATCGCTGACGGCCGTTCACTTTTTCGACAGCAGGCAACACGCGGCCAGATATCAGAGCGGGATGTTGTCGTGTTTCTTCCAGGGATTGGCGAGATCCTTGTTGCGCAGCATCTTCAGTCCGCGCGCCAGCCGCCGCCGGGTCGAATGCGGCATGATCACCTCGTCGATATAACCGCGCTCAGCGGCGACGAAAGGCGACAGGAACCTGTCCTCGTACATTTTCGTGTGGGCGGCGATCTTCTCCGGATCGGCAATATCCTTGCGGAAAATGATCTCGACGGCACCCTTGGCTCCCATGACGGCGATCTGCGCCGTCGGCCAGGCATAATTCAAATCGCCGCGCAGATGCTTGGACGCCATCACGTCATAGGCACCGCCAAAGGCCTTGCGCGTGATGACCGTGAGCTTCGGCACCGTTGCCTCCGCATAGGCGAAGAGCAGCTTGGCGCCATGCTTGATTAGGCCGCCATATTCCTGCGCCGTGCCCGGCAGAAAGCCCGGCACGTCGACGAAAGTGACGATCGGAATATTGAAGCAGTCGCAGAAGCGCACGAAGCGCGCCGCCTTGCGCGAGGCGTCGCTGTCGAGCACGCCGGCCAGCACCATCGGCTGGTTGGCGACGAAACCGACGGTAGAGCCTTCGACGCGGCCGAAGCCGCAGACGATATTTTTGGCGAAGCTCTCCTGGATCTCGAAAAAATCCCCCTCGTCCGCCACCTTCCGGATCAGCTCCTTGATATCGTAAGGCTTGTTGGCGCTCGCCGGCACCAGCGTGTCGAGCGACGCATCGGTCTCGGTCACTGACTGGTAACATTCGATCTCCGGCAGCGGCGCGGTGTTCGAAAGCGGCAGGAAATCGATCAGCCGGCGCACCTGCAACAGCGCATCGACATCATTCTCATAGGCGCCGTCGGCAATCGACGAGCGCACCGTATGCACCACGGCGCCGCCGAGCTCTTCGGCCGTAACCGTCTCGTTGGTCACCGTTTTCACCACGTCGGGGCCGGTGACGAACATATAGGAGGTGTCGCGCACCATGAAGATGAAATCGGTCATGGCAGGCGAATAGACGTCGCCACCGGCGCAGGGGCCCATGATCACCGAGATCTGCGGAATGACGCCGGAGGCAAGCACATTGCGCTGGAAGACTTCGGCATAACCGCCAAGCGCGGCGACTCCTTCCTGGATGCGGGCGCCGCCTGCATCGTAGATGCCGACGATTGGCGCACGGTTCTTCAGCGCCATGTCCTGCACCTTCATGATCTTCTCCGCATGCGCTTCCGAAAGCGAGCCGCCGAAGACGGTGAAGTCCTTTGCGAAGACGAAGACCGTGCGGCCGTTGACCGTACCCCAGCCGGTGACGACGCCGTCGCCGGCGATACGGCTCTTATCCATGCCGAAATCGGTGGAGCGGTGCTCCACGAACATGTCGAACTCTTCGAAGGAGCCCTCGTCGAGGAATAGGTCGATGCGCTCGCGCGCCGTCAGCTTGCCGCGCTTGTGCTGGGCGCTGATGCGCTCCTTGCCGCCGCCGAGGCGGGCGATGCCGCGGCGGCGTTCCAGTTCCTCGAGAATTTCCTTCATGCGATCTCCTCTCGCCGCTCTCGCGGTCGATATGCGCTAGCGGCTGCGTCCGCTGAGCGAGAAAACCGAGCGAATCCGTGCAGCGACGTCCTCGGCCATGATGTCGTCGGCAAGTTTCGGGTCGGCGGCGATACTGGTCACGTCGAAGGCGCTGACGGCAATCACCGAGCCGTCGTCGACCGAAGCCGCGTCGACGCGGATTTTGGCGACGTTGCGGTCCTTTTGGAAACCGAGTCCCTTCTCAATCGAAACCACGCGGATTGTCAGCACCACCCGCGGCAGCACGGTGTCGCGCATCGTTGCATTGATCGCGGCATTGACGCGGTCGTTGATCCCGGCAAGCAGCTCGGCCGGGATGTTCGGGCCTGAGAAAACGACGGCGCTGCGCACATCATAGAGCGGCGCCTTCGGCTTGTTGGCCGAGAGGCTGACGCAGGCCGTGAGCGCGATACACACGAGCACGGTCCGGCAAAAACACGACCTCAGCCAATTCATCGCAAATCCCGCACCACCCCGTTGGAGTCGCAGATTTCGTCATAATGTCTGGGAAGGCAATATGTTTCAGGCGCTTAGGGCGAAAAAAACGTCCGCTGCCGCCTTGAACTCGGCAAAGCGCTTGGCCCGTCGCTCCTCGGCTTCCTCGTCGCGCCCCCAATGCTCGATCGTCCAGTCCTCGTCGAGATGCGCAAGCGACCATGCCTCCTCCACCATCACCCGGCCCTCGGCCAAAGCAAGCGCCAGGATCGCCGAGCCGGTCAACGTCGTGATCGTATGAAGGGCAGCGAGCGCCATCGGACTCTGATGCCGCGCCAGCGTCACGGCGAAGGCCGCGGTCGCCTCTCGCGGCTGTTCGTGAGGCATCACCCCTTCGACGAGAATGAAACGGGCACCGAGATCGTGGGCCGCCCAGTCGATGATCGGGTCCCAACGTTCCCTCTGGCGCTCGACCAGCAGCTCCGGCCCGTCGGCGCGGTAGCAGATGAGGTCACTCGAGGAAAAGCGGAGAATGTCTTCGAAGATGGCCTGCGTATTGGTTGCCACGCCGTCGAGCGCAGTGTTGACCAGCCGGGTCACCGGCATGGTGACCGGGTCGATTTCCTCGCCCTGTCGACGCCATTCGGCGGCGACAAGCTGTGCGAGCGCCTCTGTGGGAACGGCAAGAACCTGCCGTGCCGGCGTGCGCACCGACTTGCCGTCGAGCGTGATCGCGAAACTGCCCTCGTCCTCGGCGACCGCCACGTCGGTGTAGAAACGCTTCGGCAGCGGCTTCTTCATCTGGATCTGGGCCCGACGGATGGGATCGGGATGGCTCAGTCCCTCGGACAGATCGTTCAGCAGATCGCGCATGGGCTCACCTCAGGAAAAATGGCGCAATATCTCGTTCGGATGGTAGGCGATCGCATCGGCGCCGTTGGCGATCAGCTCATCCACGCTGGCATAGCCCCAGGCAACACCGATCGCCTTGGCGCCGGCAGCCTTTGCCATCTGCATATCGTAAACCGCGTCGCCAATGACAATGGTATCGGCGGCATTCATCCCGGTTTCGTCGCAACATTCCGTCACCATGGCCGGATGCGGCTTGGAGGGGCAGTCGTCGGCGGTGCGCGCAACGACAAAATGCTTGTCGAAGCCGTGCGTCTCCATCACGAGGTTCAGCCCGCGCCGGGATTTGCCGGTCACCGCCCCGATCAGCAGATCCTCGCGGCCGCTGATCGCGTCGATCATCTCGCGGATGCCGGCAAACAGCGGCTCTCTGTGGTCGAGATCCCTACGCACAATCGTAAACAGCGATTTATAATGCGCCGTCATGTCGATGTCTTCCTGCTCGACATGCGGCCTGCCCTGCATGCGGGCGATCGCGAGATCCAGCGACAGGCCGATAATGGCCTTGGTGTCGTCAAATCGAGGCTCCGCCTTCCCGAACTTCGCGAAGGTGCGGCGCATGGTTTCATGGATCAGCCCGGCACTGTCGACCAACGTGCCGTCGCAATCAAAAAGCGCAAGTTTCATGCTTCACCGTCCAGGATGGGGGCCGAATTTTCATCGAAGCCGAGCAGGTTCCAGCTCTGCACCATATGCGGCGGCAAAGGCGCGGTGACGCGCAGCCGGCCGCCGGAGGGATGCGGGATATCGATATGGCGGGCGTGCAGATGCAGCCGCTTCTGGATACCGCCGGGAAAATCCCAGTTCGGATCATCGTCGAAATATTTGGGATCGCCGATGATCGGATGGCCGATGTGCAAGGCATGGACACGAAGCTGGTGCGTGCGCCCCGTATAGGGCTCCATCTCCAGCCAGGCGAGACGTTGCGCCGCCGTCTCGACGATGCGGTAGTAGGACACGGCATGATCGGCGCCCTCTTCGCCATGCTTGGCGATGCGCATGCGGTCGCCGTCGGCCGTCGGCTCCTTGACGAGCCAGGTCGAAATCTTGTCCTCGCGCTTGCGCGGAACGCCTTTCACCAGAGACCAATAGGTCTTCTTCGTGTCGCGCTCGCGGAAGGCGGCCGTCAGCTTCTGTGCCGCACCCCGGGTGCGGGCGATGACGAGCACCCCTGACGTGTCGCGGTCGAGGCGGTGGACGAGGCGCGGCTTCTCGCCCTTCGGACTGGTCCATGCCTCGAGCATCTGATCGATATGCCTGGCGACGCCGGAGCCGCCCTGCACGGCAAGGCCGGCCGGTTTGTTGAGGACAATCACCTTGTCGTCCTCATGCAGCACCATGCGTGACAAGAGGTCGAAATCCGTGGAATGTTTGAGATCCTTGCCGGCGATCGGCCCGGTTTTCAGCCTGGCGTCGACATCGAGCGGCGGCACGCGCACCGTCTGGCCGGGCTGCACGCGCGCATCCGATTTAACGCGTCCGCCGTCCACGCGTATCTGGCCGGAGCGCAGCAGCTTCTGCAGCGGCCCGAAGCCCAGTCCGGGAAAATGCACCTTGAACCATCGATCGAGCCGCATGCCCGCCTCGTCGAGTTCAACCTTGATAAGTTCTATGCCAGCCATGAATAGTCTTTCGGAAATTGCAGCGCGGGCCAAGCCGGCGTTCTTGCCGCAGCCTTAGAGCATTTTCATGCAAAACGGAAACCGGAATCAGACCAAAGCGCGCATGATGGCGAGGCCCGCAAACACTGCCGCCATCGAAAGGCCGACGCTGGCTGCTATGTAGATGCCGCCGGCGACCGCCTCGCCGCGTTCGAAGAGCGAGATGGCGTCGAGCGAGAAAGCCGAGAAGGTGGTGAAGCCGCCGAGAAAACCGGTGATGAGCAGCAGGCGCAGTTCCACCGATGCGTTGAACTTCCGCGCGACCAGTTCGGCGAAGACACCGATGACGAAGCAGCCGACGACGTTGACGGCGAGAGTGCCCCAGGGAAAGGCCGGCCCCATGAGCTTTAGCGCCCACTGGCCGACATAATATCTGAGGACGGAACCGATTGCGCCGCCCAGCGCGACAAGGAGAGCCTGAATCATAAGCCGGATTTACCTCAGTTCGGCGACGACTCCAATGGAACCGCGCGAATTCTTGCCACTCGGTAAAATGCCAATGATTTTGTTACGATAGCACCAAGACCATGCGAATATCGTGACGGCATGACGCAGCTCCTGTCCATATCGGCCAACACCGCCGCCATTGCCTTCGAATCGCTGAGGATCCCCCAGCGCGTCGCTACGAGCACGGCGGCGCGTGATGCAAAGCGCATCGCCGACCGGCAATTGAACGGCGGGGCGTCCGATCAGGCCGAGGAGCCCTCCAGCATCATCCAGTCGACGGAGGTGGCGCTCGACCTGATGGCAAAGGGCAACCAGCAACCACAGACAGGCCTGCGGCAGGCGCTGCAATCCTACGAGGATGTCTAACAGACAAGCCGCTTCCAATAGAAAGCCCGCGGCTGTAATCGCAACCGCAGGCTCTCTGTCTGAATCGGCCGGCACTACTTGCCCTGGGCCGACAGCACCTGCAGCACCAGATCGACCTTGCCGGCTTTCTCGAAGCTCAGCGTCACCGGCACCGTGTCACCCTGTTTAAATGGCGTCTTCACCTTCTGAAACATCAGATGCAGGCCGCCGGGCTCGAGCTTGACCGTTTCGCCCGCGGTAATGGCGATGCCATCCTTCAGCTGGCGCATCCGCATGACATTGTCCTTGGTAGCCATCTCGTGGATCTGAACCTCGCCCGCCGCGGGCGAGCTGATGAAGAGCAGGCGATCATCCGTCTTGCCGTTGTTCTTCACCGTGAAAAAGCCGCCGCCGACCGGCTGGCCGGGCAGCATCGCTTTGGCGAAGGCGCCGGAGATTTCGAGGTCGCCGGCCTTGACTGTGTCGCCGGCTGGCATTGCTGCCGACATGTCCATGCCGGGCATGGGGGACATTCCGGACATGTTCATCCCGGCCATATCGTCATGGTCGTGGCCATGATCATCACCGGCAACGATTTTCAGCAGCGGCGCCGGGCTTTTAAGCGCGTGCGGATCGCCGCCTTCTCCGGCCACCTGATCCCAGGCCGTGACCTTATCGCCGCACAGCTGCGTCACCGGAAAGGCAAGCGAGCTGCCGGCTTCGACGCCCGACACCTTGCCCTGGATGACGAAGGTATCGTAGAAATCATCGGAGAGATTGCCGTTCTTCCAGCGGATCTCGATGGCGCCCGTCTTCACCTTGTCGCCGTGATTGTCGTAGCTCTTCTGGTAATCGCCCTTGATCACCTCGAGTTCCCAGCCGGCCTTCGGCTGCGGCTTGGCAAAGACGAAGCCTTCCGGCAGCTTGACCTGCACTTCGGTGGTCGCCTTGCCGTCGCAGCCATGCGGCACCTGCAGCGTTGCAAGGATGGTGCTGTCGAGCTTCGCCTCCTTGTCGAGGAAGCTGACATGCGCCTCGGCGTCGGCAAAGGCGGTTGCGGACAGAAGGGCGGCAAGCGCGAAAGTCTTGATTGTTCTCATCGGATATCTCCTCGCCGGCCGCGAACTTCTTCGGGCGAACCGGCATTTTGCGTATAGGTTGCGGAGGCAGATCAGATGAGGGCCGGAGGCCCGCGCGAATTCGGCCGGTCTACAGTACTGACAGCGGCAACGGCTGCAGTCCCGATCGGCGGGTTGATCAGCGAGGCGAGCTTTCGCTCCAGCCACGAACCCGCATCCGGCGTCGGCAGGATCACCGATGCAGACAGCCGGCAGGCTTCGCAATTCGGCTTGAAGCCGACAGTCTTGCCTTCGGCCTCCTTCACGGTGACGCAGAGCGAGGCAAAGCTGCCGTCGGGCAGCACGTAGGCCCCGGCATCATAACCATCGGAAGCGACAGCCTGCGGCGCTTGATGGGCGAATCCGAGCAAAAGCAGGCCCAAGGCGCAAAGCATGCGCAGGAAGAGCGTCGCTTTCAGTCCTGTCTGCCGCATGAGATCCCCTTTAACAGCATGCCGCGATAGCCGTTTTCCCAGCCGAATGCAAAAGCAGATTTGCCGCAGATCGCGCCCTTCCCTGACTATGGCGACAAAAATTTGTCAGGTCACGACATTTGGCCTTGCCAAGCGCTGCGCCCGCCGGATAATTGCGGCCGACCCTGTTGGGAGAATCCGGTGCTTGTGCCACCGGTGCCGAAGGAGCAACCGCCCCGGAAACTCTCAGGCCAAAGGACCAGCAAGGGGGCAGACGGAACTCTGGAGAGAAGCGTTCTCGAAACGCTCGCCGAAGGGATAACAATCTCAGGCAAAGGGACAGAGGGGGCTCAGGAGAGAGGCGCGCAGCCGCGCCTTCAGATTTGAGCCCGCGCCTTAACAAAAGGCGCAAACCCCGGAGGCGTCGTTTGGACGATACTGCTGCCCTCAAGAAAACCCCGCTGCATGCCCTGCATCTTTCGCTCGGCGCCCGCATGGTGCCCTTTGCAGGTTATGACATGCCAGTGCAATATCCGGCGGGCGTCATGAAGGAACATCTTCATACCCGCGCCGAGGCTGGCCTCTTCGACGTCTCCCACATGGGCCAGGTCATCGTGAAGGCGAAATCGGGCAGCTATGAGGATGCGGCGCTGGCGCTCGAAAGCCTGGTGCCGGTCGATATTCTCGGGCTCCCGGCAGGCCGCCAGCGCTACGGCTTCTTTACCGACGACACTGGCGGAATCCTCGACGATCTGATGATCACCCATGTCGACGACCACCTTTTCCTCGTCGTCAACGCCGCCTGCAAGGAGGCCGATCTCGCCCATCTGCAGACCCACATCGGCGACCAGTGCGACATCACGCTCCTGAACCGCGCGCTGATCGCGCTGCAGGGACCGCGCGCGGTCGAGGTTCTCGCCGAGCTCTGGGCCGATGTCGCGGCGATGAAATTCATGGATGTGCGCCACTGCCGGCTGCACGACGTTTCCTGCCTGGTTTCGCGCTCGGGCTATAGCGGCGAAGACGGCTTCGAAATCTCAGTCCCGGTGGACAAGGCCGAAGACGTCGCCATGCGGTTGCTCGAACATCCGGACGTCCAGGCGATCGGCTTGGGCGCGCGCGATTCTCTGCGTCTGGAAGCCGGCCTTTGCCTTTATGGCAACGACATCGACACCACCACCTCGCCGGTCGAGGCCGCACTCGAATGGGCGATGCAGAAGGCGCGGCGGGCCGGCGGCGCACGCGCCGGAGGCTTTCCGGGCTCCGGCCGCATCCTCTCCGAACTCGAAAACGGCGCCGCCCGCCGCCGGGTAGGCCTGAAGCCGGAGGGCAAGGCGCCGGTGCGCGGCCATGCCAAGCTTTACGCCGATGCCGAGGGTAAGACCGAAATCGGCGAAGTCACGTCGGGCGGCTTCGGCCCCAGCGTCGAAGGTCCCGTCGCCATGGGCTATCTGCCAATCTCCCATGCTGCGGTGGGCACCCAGGTCTATGCCGAGGTGCGCGGCAAGTTCCTGCCCGTCGCTGTCTCCGCCCTGCCCTTCGTTACGCCGACCTACAAACGCTGAAACCCTGTTTTCCGAAAGGATTTTTCCATGCTGAAATTTACCGCTGAACATGAATGGCTCGAGCTCGACGGCGATGTCGCAACCGTCGGCATCACCACCTATGCCGTCGAACAGCTGGGCGATCTCGTCTTCGTCGAACTGCCGGAAGTCGGCAAGAGCTTTGCGAAGAACGACGATGCGGCAACCGTCGAATCCGTCAAGGCAGCCTCAGAGGTCTATTGTCCGCTCGATGGCGAGATCACCGCGGTCAACGAGGCAATCGTTGCCGATCCCTCGCTCATCAACTCCGATCCTCAAGGCGCCGGCTGGTTCTTCAAGCTCAAGCTCAAGAACCCCGCCGATGCCGACGGCCTGCTCGACGAGGCCGCCTACAAGGAGCTCACCGCGTAATGACGACGCCGACCGAATTCCAGTTCACCGACTATCAGCCCTACGATTTCGCCAATCGCCGTCACATCGGCCCTTCGCCGACCGAGATGACCGAGATGCTGAAGGTGATCGGTTATAGCAGCCTCGACGGATTGATCGACGCGACACTGCCGCCCGCCATCCGCCAGAAGGCGCCGCTCGTCTGGGGCGCGCCGATGACCGAGCGCGAGGCGCTCGACAAGCTGCGCGAGACCGCCAACAAGAACAAGGTGCTCGTTTCGCTGATCGGCCAGGGGTACTACGGCACGATCACGCCGCCGGTCATCCAGCGCAACATCCTGGAAAATCCTGCCTGGTATACGGCCTACACGCCTTACCAGCCGGAGATCAGCCAGGGGCGCCTGGAAGCGCTGCTGAACTACCAGACGATGATCTGCGACTTGACCGGCCTCGACGTCGCCAACGCTTCGCTGCTCGACGAGGCGACCGCCGCCGCCGAAGGCATGGCGATGGCCGAGCGCGTCTCCAAGTCGAAGGCGAAGGCTTTCTTCGTCGACGCCGACTGCCATCCGCAGACCATCGCCCTCATCCGCACCCGCGCCGAGCCGCTTGGCTGGCAGGTCATCGTTGGCAATCCCTTCACCGATCTCGATCCGGTCGATGTCTTCGGCGCGATTTTCCAGTATCCGGGCACGCACGGCCATGTGCATGACTTCACAGGCCTGATTGCGCGGCTGCACCAGACCGGCGCCATCGCGGTCGTCGCAGCCGATATTCTGGCGCTGACGCTGCTGAAATCGCCCGGCGAAATGGGTGCCGACATCGCCATCGGCTCCTCGCAGCGTTTCGGCGTTCCCGTCGGTTATGGCGGTCCGCATGCGGCCTATATGGCGGTCAAGGACGCCATCAAGCGTTCCATGCCCGGCCGCCTCGTCGGCGTGTCCGTCG
Organism: Rhizobium sp. CBN3; assembly: GCF_030518245.1. Classification (NCBI taxonomy): domain Bacteria; kingdom Pseudomonadati; phylum Pseudomonadota; class Alphaproteobacteria; order Hyphomicrobiales; family Rhizobiaceae; genus Rhizobium; species Rhizobium sp. CBN3. The sequence continues at coordinate 2,212 of NZ_JAULSE010000048.1, read as the reverse complement.
ATGCCCGCGGCAACCGCGCCTACCGCTTGTCGCTGCAGACCCGCGAACAGCATATCCGCCGCGAGAAGGCGACGTCGAACATCTGCACCGCCCAGGTGCTGCTCGCCGTCATGGCCTCGATGTACGCCGTCTTCCACGGTCCGAAGGGCATCAAGGCGATCGCCCAGCAGGTGCACCAGAAAGCCGTGCTGATGGCCAAGGGCCTGGAGAAGCTCGGCTACAAGGTCGAGCCCGAAAGCTTCTTCGACACGATCACCGTCGATGTCGGCCATATGCAGGGCTTGATCCTGCGCGCCGCCGTCGCCGAGGGCGTCAATCTGCGCAAGATCGGCGAGACCGGAATCGGCATGAGCCTCGACGAACGCACGCGACCGGCGACGCTCGAAGCAGTCTGGCGCGCATTCGGCGGCAATTTCACCATTGCCGATTTCGAGCCTTCTTACCGCCTGCCGAAGAACCTGCTCAGGACCAGCGATTATCTCACTCACCCGATCTTTCACATGAACCGGGCCGAAAGCGAGATGACGCGTTACATCCGCCGGCTCTCCGACCGTGACCTCGCGCTCGACCGCGCCATGATCCCGCTCGGCTCCTGCACGATGAAGCTCAATGCGACGGCGGAAATGCTGCCGATCACCTGGCCGGAATTTTCCGATATCCATCCCTTCGCACCCGCCGATCAGGCGCTCGGCTATCGCGAAATGATCGACGATCTCATCGAAAAGCTCTGCGCCGTCACCGGCTACGACGCTTTCTCGATGCAGCCAAATTCCGGGGCTCAAGGCGAATATGCCGGCCTGCTGACGATCCGCAACTACCATATCGCCAATGGCGAGGGTCATCGCGACGTCTGCCTGATCCCGACCTCGGCGCATGGAACCAACCCGGCCTCGGCCCAGATGGCCGCCATGAAGGTTGTCGTCGTCAAGGTGCGCGAAAACGGCGACATCGACATGGAGGATTTCCGCGCCAAGGCTGAGGAACATGCTGCCAATCTCTCCTGCTGCATGATCACCTATCCCTCGACGCACGGCGTATTCGAGGAGACGGTCAAGGAAATCTGCGAACTGGTGCATCAGCATGGTGGCCAGGTCTATCTCGACGGCGCCAACATGAACGCCATGGTCGGCCTGTCCCGCCCCGGTGACATCGGCTCCGACGTGTCGCACCTCAACCTGCACAAGACCTTCTGCATCCCGCATGGCGGCGGCGGCCCCGGCATGGGCCCGATCGGCGTCAAGGCACATCTGGCGCCGCACCTGCCGGGCCACCCGGAGACCGACGGCCGTCCGGGCGCGGTTTCGGCAGCCGCCTTCGGCTCGGCCTCGATCCTGCCGATCTCCTGGAGCTACTGCCTGATGATGGGTGGCGAAGGTCTGACCCAGGCGACCAAGGTGGCGATCCTCAACGCCAACTACATCGCCACCCGGCTGAAGGGCGCTTACGACGTGCTCTACAAGTCGAAGACCGGCCGTGTCGCGCATGAATGCATCATCGACACGCGTCCCCTTGTCGACAGCGCGGGTGTGACCGTCGACGATGTCGCCAAGCGCCTGATCGACTGCGGCTTCCACGCACCGACTATGAGCTGGCCGGTATCAGGCACGCTGATGATCGAGCCGACGGAAAGCGAGACCAAGGCCGAGCTCGACCGCTTCTGCGAGGCGATGCTGGCGATCCGCGAGGAAGCCCGCGCTATCGAGGAAGGCCGCATGGATAAGACCAACAACCCGCTGAAGAACGCCCCGCACACGGTCGAAGACCTCGTCGGGGAATGGGATCGCCCCTACAGCCGTGAGCAGGCCTGCTTCCCGCCCGGCGCCTTCCGCGTCGACAAATATTGGTCCCCGGTCAACCGCGTCGACAATGTCTACGGCGACCGCAACCTCATCTGCACCTGCCCGCCGGTGGAGAGTTATGCGGAGGCTGCGGAGTAACATCCGGCGAGCCCCTTCAGCGAATTGGGAGGGGCTCAGCTCGTGACAAACCTCGTCTTTACTCCCGTGTTACTCTCGCCCTCGAGCCAGGGCTGCCCGGTTCGCCCTGCAAGAGCCAGCGAGGAACGGAGACGACGCGGCATATTCTCTTCTCCCCATCATCGGCAGGGCTGTCCGGGGAAATTGTCAGGCATAAAAGAAAGCCATTTGGTTTGGCGATGTTTTGGGTTTTGGCCGGCTTGGATTGACGGGAGGCGGCTTGTCGATTGCTGCGA
>NZ_JAULSE010000047.1:0-15195 GCF_030518245.1 Rhizobium sp. CBN3 | reverse complement strand
GTTCCTTTTTCTGAGTCTCGACAACCAGAAAATAGACGGAAAACCTCCGTCTGACGGGGCATGCGCCTGCGGCATTTCGATTCACCCAGAACTTTCCCCGGACAGCCCTGCATCATCGGGGAGAAGGTGCCGGCAGGCGGATGAGGGGGCCACGCGGCACGCCTGTCCCGCGCGCACCGCGAAGTGTCCGATATATGGGCGAGACCATATTAGTGCGATCGAAGCCCGCATGAATATTGTGAGGAAATACCGGCATTTTCGGCCCCCTCATCCGACCCTTCGGGCTACCTTCTCCCCGCTGCGATGGGGAGAAGAGGGAGTCGCAAGGCTGCGGCATATGTCCCTTGGCCGTCAAGCGGGGCCTGAACGACACGACATTCCCCGTTTTCGCGGCACAAGGATCAAATTTAACCTTTCTTAGCAAGTCTCTGTTAGCAATTCGAAATGGGCGATTTTTCTCCAGCGGGAATGTTGCCGTCGACCTTGTTTTGCGTGCAGGTTCTCATGCGTCCATCGGCTTTGCCAGCAATCCTCCTCGCCACCCTAATCCTGTCGGGATGCGCCGCAAGCTCCGGCGCCGAAGATGTGCTCACCCCTGTGCCGTCGGCAGAAACGACCAATGCTATCACCAAACCAAGCGGCCCGATACCGGCTGCGGTCGTGGGCGATGCTGCCCCGCAGGGCAGCGCGCCGCAACAGGCGCTGAGCTGGACAGGGCCGGTTCCCGAGCCCCAGGCGCTCGTGCCCGCAGACAGGCCGGTCGGCATGCCGATGCCGACGGAAAGGCCGGTGGCGATGCTCATGCCCGCCGACCCGGGGATCGATCCGGATGCCGGCCCGAAATCACCGACGCGCTCGCGAATTTACGGCCACCGCTTCCGCGATGCCAAACCGATCAATTTCGGCAGGACTTCGCCGAGAAAGCTTGCCGTGCATGGCGTCGACGTCTCGCGCTGGCAGGGCGAGATCGACTGGGAAACTTTGCGCCAGCAGGGGGCCAACTTCGTCTACATCAAGGCAACGGATGGCGGCGATCACCTCGATCCGATGTTCAAGAAAAATTGGCGCCGCGCCAGGGAGGCCGGCCTGAAACACGGTGCCTATCACTTCTTCTACTGGTGCCGGACAGCCGGCGAACAGGCCGACTGGTTCATCCGCAACGTTCCGAAGGAAGCCAACGCGCTTCCGCCCGTCATCGACGTCGAGTGGAACGGTGAGTCGAGCTGCAAGCGCCGCATCTCCCCGGCCCGCGTCCGGGAAAAGATGCAGGTCTTCATGGACAAGCTCGAGCGTCATTACGGCCAGCGCCCGATCATCTACACGGCGCCCGATTTCTATCGCGACAATCTGAAGGGTGAAATGCTCGATTATCCCTTCTGGCTGCGCTCGGTCGCCGCCCACCCGTCCAAGGTCTATCCCGGCAGGAAGTGGCTCTTCTGGCAATATTCCGGCTCGGGCCTCTCCGACGGCGTCGACGGCAAGATCGACCTCAATGTGTTCAACGGCAACGAAAGCGATTGGCACGACTGGGTGGCGTCGCGGTAGCGAAGGAACGCCTCCAGATCCCGCTCTGTGCCAACTCGGAGCAGATGCAGCGGCAGAACGTGCTCGTCTGCAGGTCTTTGCTAACGCAACGGCTTCAGCATTCCCTAAGCCCTTGCATGTACAAGAATTTCATCCAGTCCAAACAGCGATGAGCATATCGGGTATTACGAGCACGGCGCTTTCGGGAATGCGGGCACAGACGGCACGGCTCGGCGCGATTGCCAGCAATATCGCAAACAGCAGCACATCAGCTTATGCCAAGCTGAGCACCAGCTTCACCTCCGTCGAACCAGGCGGCGTCCAGGCGAGCGTCAATCCGACGGATTCGGACGTCGATCCCGCCACAGAACTGACCGACCTGATCGAAGCCGAACAGAGCTACAAGGCAAACGCCGTGGTCTTCGAGACCGGCGCTGGTATGTGGGAAATGCTGATGAGCATCAAGCGCGACTGAGCGCCCGTATTTCACCGGGAGCTAGCCGGCTGAGAATTCTCGCCAGCGTGAACGGCTTAGGAATGCGCCGACTCACTCTGACGCTGTGCGGCAAGGGCCGCGAGATCGGCGGGTTTCAGCTCGACGGATTCACCGCAGCCGCAGGCCGATGTCTGGTTGGGATTGGTGAAGGTGAAGCCGGAGCGCAGCGTCGTCTGTTCGAAGCCCATTTCGGTTCCAAGCAGGTAAAGCACGGCTGAGGGTTCGACCCAGACCTTGGCGCCGTCGCGCTCGATCAGATCGTCCTTGGCATTCGGCTCGGTCACCAGGTCGATGGTATATTCCATCCCGGCGCAGCCGCCCTTCTTGATGCCCACGCGGACACCCTTGGCCTCCGGCCCGGAATTCTCGACGATCGCCTTGACGCGGGCTGCAGCCCCGTCCGTCATGCTCATCACTGCAAAGCCCATCGGCTTCATCTCCTTCCACAACCGGGGTCAAGATCCGGTGCTTCGTGAATCAAATGTAGTCGCCCGAGGTAAACGGATCAATACCGCGCCGTACTGCGTACTAGCGCAACTCAGTACCAGCCGACGGCGACCTGCGCCTCCTCGGACATGCGGTCCGGCGTCCATGGCGGATCAAAGGTCATATCGACCTCGACGCCCGACACACCTTCGACGGCGCCAACGGCATTCTCCACCCAGCCGGGCATTTCGCCGGCAACCGGGCAGCCTGGGGCGGTCAAGGTCATCATGATCTTCACCATCCGGTCGTCCTCGATGTCGATCTTGTAGACCAGACCGAGTTCGAAGATGTCGGCGGGGATTTCCGGGTCGTAGACGGTCTTCAGCGCGGCGATGACGTCATCACTGAGCCGCGCCAGTTCATCGGCCGGGATGCTGGAATGCACGATGCCTTCGCGCACGTCGATCTTCTGTTCGCTTTCGTCCAGGCTCATCACGGACACTCCTCAGGCAAAGAACTTGCGCGCATAATCCAGCGCATCGGCCAGGGCATCGACCTCGGCGCGGGTATTATACATGCCGAACGATGCACGGCATGTGGAGGTGACGCCGAAGCGTTTCAAGAGCGGCATGGCGCAATGCGTGCCGGCCCGCACGGCAATGCCCTGCCGGTCGATCACCATGGAGACGTCATGGGCATGGATACCGGCGAGCTCGAAGGAGAAGATGCTGCCCTTGCCGGGCGCCGTCCCGAACATCCGCAGCGAATTGACCGATCTGAGGCGCTCGGCTGCGTAAGCAGCAAGATCGGCCTCATGCCGGGCGATTGCCTCGCGCCCGACCTTCTCCATATAGTCGAGGGCGTAACCGAGCCCGATCGCCTGCACGATCGGCGGCGTGCCGGCTTCGAAGCGATGCGGCGGATCGTTGTAGGTGACCGCGTCCTCGGCGACTTCGAAGATCATCTCGCCGCCGCCCTGGAAGGGGCGCATCTCCTGCAGCCGCTCCTTCTTGCCGTAGAGTACGCCGATGCCAGACGGGCCGTAGAGCTTGTGGCCGGTCATGACATACCAGTCGCAATCAATGTCCTGCACGTCGACCGGCAGGTGCACCGCACCCTGGCTGCCGTCGATCAGCACCGGGATGCCGCGTTGATGGGCAATGCGGCAGACTTCCTTGACGGGAACGATCGTGCCGAGCGCATTCGACATATGGGTGATGGCGACGAGCTTGGTGCGCTCCGTCAGGCTCTTCTCGAAATCCTCGATATGGAAGGCGCCTTCGTCATCGACCGGAACCCAGACCAGCTTGGCGCCCTGACGCTCGCGGATGAAGTGCCAGGGCACGATGTTGGAATGGTGCTCCATGATCGTCAGGACGATCTCGTCGCCTTCGCCGATCTCCGGCATGCCCCAGCCATAGGCGACAGTGTTGATCGCTTCCGTCGAATTTTTGGTGAAAACGATGTCGTTGACCGAGGGCGCGTTGAGGAAGCGACGGACCTTCTCGCGCGCTGCCTCATAGGCATCGGTCGCGACATTGGAGAGATAGTGCAGGCCGCGATGCACATTGGCATATTCATGGGCGTAGGTATGCGAGATGGCGTCGATGACTGCCTGCGGTTTTTGCGCCGACGCGCCATTGTCGAGATAGACCAGCGGCTTGCCGTGCACCTTCTCCGCCAGGATCGGGAAATCCCGGCGGATGGCTTCAACGTCGTACTCAGTGGCCGGCACTATCTTGTCCATGGCATTTATCCGATCAGGCGTGCTTTTCGAGCCAGGCCGAAATCACGCTTTCCAGCGCCTCGACCAGGCCCTCGTCTTCCAGTTCCTCGACGATCTCGGCGACGAAGGCGTTGACGAGCATCGCCCGCGCCTTGTTCTCCGGAATGCCGCGCGCCATCATGTAATAGAGATGATTGGCATCGATATCGGTTACCGTCGCGCCATGGCCGCATTGCACGTCGTCGGCAAAGATCTCAAGCTCCGGCTTGACCGAGAACTCGGCGTCGTCGGACATCAAGAGCGTGTTGCAGGCCATCTTGGCATCGGTCTTCTGCGCATCGGGTGCGACCCGGATCATGCCCTGAAAGACACCCTTGGCGCGGTCGAAGACGACGTTGCGAATCACTTCGGTCGAACCGGTATGCGGGACGTCGTGGCCGAGCACCATCGTCACATCCGTATGGCTCTCGGCCCCGAGCAGGTTGATGCCGCGCAGCGTCAGATCGGCGCCCTCGCCCGTCACCTTGATATTCAGCTCCTGGCGCACCAGCTTTCCGCCGGCGTTAATGACGAACAGGCGGAGCTTGGCGTTAGCGCCGAGATCGACGCGGATCTGACCGAGATGCGTGTCGTCGGCGCCCTGCTGCTGCAGGATGATCCAGGTCAACTCCGTGCCCTCGCCGACGGTGATGTCACTGACGTGGGACACGAAGGCAGGATCGCCCGTCACCGCGCGGTGACGCTCGATGACGGTTCCCTTGACGCTGGCCCCGAAGGAAACCGGAAGACGCGTATGCGTCTGCCCGCCGGCATGGATGAACTGGATTTCCAGCGGATTTTCAAGCTCGGTTTCATCAGGCACGTCGACCACATAGCCGTCGCGCACGAAGCTGCCGTTGATCCGGCCGACCGCATCGTCGCTGCCCAACGCATCGAGCCTTTCGACAGCGGAACCGTCGATCAGCCGTTCGGAATAGGCCGAAAGGCCAAGACCATCGACGGCGGCCTTCTGATTGGCATGGCCCTGGATGACCGCCAGCACCGAGGAACCGGCAACGACCGGCTCAAGCGCGTTGGAGCCCGCATCACCCAATTGCACCGGTACGGCGCGCAGCAGATTCTTGAGATCGGTATAGTGCCAGGCTTCGATGCGGCGCGTCGGCAGGCCGGCCTTCTTAAGGTCGTCGAGAAGCCGGTCACGCAGCGCCGTCACTGCACCATTGCCGGGCAGGTCGCCGATCTGCTGGTTGAAGGTCTCGATCAGCGCCGTTTCGGCCGCGGTGAGACGGCTCGTCGTCTGCATGTTCATGGACGTTGTCCTTTCCACCCGAACTCAGGCCGCCGCTGCGCCGATGATGTCAGCGTAACCATTGGCTTCCAGCTCATGCGCCAAGGTCTTGTCGCCGGACTTGACCACCTGGCCCTTGTAAAGGACGTGGACGGTGTCAGGCACGATATAGTCAAGCAGGCGCTGGTAATGGGTGATGACCACGACGGCGCGGTCGGGCGAACGCAGCGCGTTGACGCCGTCGGCAACGATCTTCAGCGCGTCGATGTCGAGGCCCGAATCGGTTTCGTCGAGCACGCAGAGCTTCGGCTCCAGCAGCGCCATCTGCAGGATCTCGGCGCGCTTCTTCTCGCCGCCGGAGAAGCCGACATTGAGCGGCCGCTTCAGCATTTCGGTATTGATCTGCAGCTTGGCCGCAGCGTCCTTGACGCGGCGCATGAAATCCGGCGTCGTCAGCTCGTCCTCGCCGCGCGCCTTGCGCTGCTCGTTCATCGCCACCTTCAGGAACTGCATGGTGGCGACGCCCGGGATTTCGACGGGATACTGGAAGGCGAGGAAAATGCCCTTGGCGGCGCGCTCGGATGGATCGAGCTCGAGAATGCTCTCGCCGTTATAAAGGATGTCACCCTCGGTCACTTCATAGTCTTCGCGGCCGGACAGCACGTAGGAGAGTGTCGACTTGCCGGAGCCGTTCGGCCCCATGATCGCCGCCACTTCGCCGGCCTTCACCGTAAGATTCAGGCCACGGATGATCTCGGTGCCGTCTTCGGCGATGCGGGCATGAAGGTTTCTGATTTCAAGCATTTCGTTCTTCCTGTTCATAAAGCGGGTTCAAGTGCCGCCTGATTGACCGTTCGCACCGGCCTCGATCCGAAATCCTCGGGCTTGTCCCGAGGATCGCTTTGGGGGCGCGTCGACATGTTGTACTCGGCGTTATCGCCAAAAACAGATGGCAGCGAAAACTGCGTCTTCTGCCTTTAAGATCAACCGAAGACACTCGACAAATTCCGGGATCTCCATAGGCCGCCCGATAACCCCAATGATCTTTGCCGGTTTTTCCATGCGCTGCTGGAGAAACACGTAAGGCTGCTCCGGCGGCTTTTCCGTTTCGTATCTTTGCTCGCGGGGGCGAATTTTCGCCAATATTTCCCCGCGCATATTCTCCAGACGTCCAAAAATACGCTTTTTGTCCGTCTCGTTCATATCAACCGACCGAGCCTTCCAGCGAGATGCTGATCAGCTTCTGCGCCTCGACCGCAAATTCCATCGGCAGTTCCTGCAGGACTTCCTTGACGAAGCCGTTGACGATCAGCGCGATCGCCGCTTCGGTGGGGATACCGCGCTGCAGGCAGTAGAACAGCTGATCCTCGGAGATCTTCGAGGTCGTCGCTTCGTGCTCGAACTGCGCCGTCGAATTCTTGGCCTCGATGTAGGGTACCGTATGGGCGCCGCACTTGTCGCCGATCAGCAGCGAATCGCACTGGGTGAAGTTGCGCGCATTCGACGCCTTGCGGTGGGCCGAGACCTGACCGCGATAGGTGTTGTTGGAAACGCCGGCGGCGATACCCTTGGAGACGATGCGGCTCGACGTGTTCTTGCCGAGATGGATCATCTTGGTGCCGCTATCGATCTGCTGATGGCCGTTGGAGACGGCGATCGAATAGAACTCGCCGCGGCTGTCGTCGCCGCGCAGGATGCAGGAAGGATATTTCCAGGTGATCGCCGAGCCGGTTTCGACCTGCGTCCAGGAGATTTTCGAGCGGTGACCGCGGCAATCGCCGCGCTTGGTGACGAAGTTGTAGATGCCGCCCTTGCCTTCCTTGTCGCCCGGATACCAGTTCTGGACGGTGGAATATTTGATCTCGGCATCGTCGAGCGCCACGAGCTCGACGACGGCAGCATGCAGCTGGTTTTCATCGCGCTGCGGCGCCGTGCAGCCTTCGAGATAGGAGACGTAGGCGCCCTCTTCCGCGATGATCAGGGTGCGCTCAAACTGGCCGGTGCCCTTCTCGTTGATGCGGAAATAGGTGGAAAGCTCCATCGGGCAGCGAACGCCTTTCGGCACGAAAACGAAGGAGCCGTCGGTGAAGACAGCCGAATTCAGCGTCGCGTAATAATTGTCCGAGGTCGGCACGACCGAGCCGAGATATTTGCGAACGAGATCGGGATGCTCGCGAATGGCTTCCGAGATCGACATGAAGATCACGCCGGCCTTCTTCAGCTCCGCCTTGAAGGTGGTGACGACCGACACGCTGTCGAAAACGGCGTCGACGGCGATCTTCGGCTTCTCGACGCCGGCCAGGATCTCCTGCTCACGCAGCGGAATGCCAAGCTTCTCATAGACTTTCAAGAGCTCCGGATCGACCTCGTCGAGCGACTTCGGACCCGGCGCGCTCTTCGGCGCGGCGTAATAGTGGATGTCGTTGAAATCGATCTTCGGATAGTTGACGCGCGCCCAGGTTGGCTCTTCCAGCGTCAGCCACCGCCGATAGGCCTCGAGACGCCATTCCAGCATCCACTCCGGCTCCTGCTTCTTGGCCGAAATGAAACGGATGATATCCTCGGACAGGCCCTTCGGCGCCTTGTCCATTTCGATGACGGTCTCGAAACCGTATTTGTACTGGTCCACATCGATCAGGCGGACCTGGTCGATCGTTTCCTGCACGGCAGCCATTTCATTCTCCAATCTCGCCGGATACAAGGTCCGGCAGCTTGTAGCGCAAGGGCAAATCTCTTTGCCCTGATGTAAGAGGCCAAAAGGGACTTTTCAGCCCGATTGGCAAGCAGAAATTTGCGTTTCCGCAAGTTTATGATGCGGTCAAGCCGCCTCGCCCGCCGACCTGCGCCGGCATGCGATCTTCCCGAAGGCGGCAATCGCCCTGTCGATATCCTCTTCCGTTGTGGAAAAGCCGAGCGAGATGCGCAGCGCCCCGAGCTTGGTGTCGCGCCCCATCGCCGTCAGCACATGGCTTTCGCCGACCTTGCCGGATGAGCAGGCAGAGCCCGCCGAAAGGGCAACGCCTTCAAGATCGAAAGCGATCTGCCCGGTCTCCGCCTTCAGGCAGGGGAGCGTGAAGAAAATCGTATTGGCGACCCGCAGACCACTGGCGCCATGAATGATGACATCGGGTGCGGCAGCGCGCATGCCGGCTTCCAGCCTGTCGCGCAGCGCAGCAATCGCGGCGTTCCGTTCCTCAAGATCCTGCAGTACGGTTTCCGCCGCAGCTCCGAAGCCGATCAGCGCCAGCGAATTCTGCGTCCCCGAGCGGTGACCCTTCTCCTGCCCGCCGCCGCGGATCAGCGCCTTCGGCATCAGCGCCTCGCCACGCGCGATCAGCGCACCCGCCCCCTTGGGCCCACCGATCTTATGAGAGGAGACGATGATGAAATCCGCGCCGATGCGCTCGATTTCGATCGGCAGACGACCGGCCGCCTGCACGGCGTCGACGACAAAGAGACCACCGTGCGCCCGCACAATCTTGGCCGCTTCTTCGACCGGCTGGACGATGCCCGTCTCGTTGTTGACGAACATGATCGCCACCATCGGAAGGCCTGTCGATGTGTCATGGGCATCGAGCAATGCGGCCAGCGCTTGCAGATCGACGATACCGGCGTCCGTCACCGGGATCTCGGTCGTGCGGTCCTTCGGGAACCGGCCTCCCTCACGTACAGCCAGGTGCTCGACGGCGGAAAAATAGAGGTGTCCGAGTTGAAGCGGCGTGCGGCCCATACGAAAATCCGGCGTCAGCACCAGATTGGCGGCTTCCGTCGCGCCGCTGGTGAAGATCACGTTGCCCGGATCGGTGCCGGCAAGAGTGGCCACCTTGCGCCGTGCGCCTTCGATGGCGGCGCGGGCGGCACGCCCCTCCCCATGCACGCTGTTCGGATTGCCGAATATGTCGATGGCGCGCATGATCGCCTCGCGTGCTGCGGGGTGCAGCGGCGCTGTGGCGTTCCAGTCGAGATAAAGGCGTGGCGGCGCCATGATCTTCAGTCCTGCGCTTGACGAGCTTGCTTCAGCGGCCGCGGTGCATTTTTCTTGAAATTTCCGCCGGGCTTGCCTTATGACACGTGCCACGACGCGTGGATTGCCATGCAAGTTTCGAATTGTTCTAAACTGCGTTTTAGAAAAGCTGACAACGTTAGTCAAGTCATGTTGTCGTCCAACGCAGCGCGAACGCGAAATAAAACCCGGAGTACCAATGCCCGAAGTTATTTTCAACGGCCCAGCCGGCCGTCTTGAAGGCCGCTACCAGCCCTCCAAGGAAAAAAGCGCGCCCATCGCGCTCATCCTGCACCCGCACCCGCAGTTCGGCGGCACGATGAACAATCAGATCGTCTACCAGCTCTTCTACATGTTCCAGAAGCGCGGGTTCACGACGCTGCGCTTCAATTTCCGGGGAATCGGCCGCAGCCAGGGCGAATTCGATCATGGCGCCGGCGAATTGTCGGATGCCGCCTCCGCGCTCGACTGGGTGCAGAGCCTGCACCCCGATTCCAAGACCTGCTGGGTCGCCGGCTATTCCTTCGGCGCCTGGATCGGCATGCAGCTTCTGATGCGCCGGCCGGAGATCGAGGGCTTCATGTCGATCGCCCCGCAGCCGAATACCTACGACTTCTCCTTCCTGGCGCCCTGCCCCTCGTCCGGCCTGATCATCAACGGCGAGGCCGACAAGGTGGCGCCGGAAAAGGATGTCAATGGTCTGGTCGAAAAACTGAAGACCCAGAAAGGCATCCTCATCACCCATCGCACCGTCGCCAACGCCAACCACTTCTTCAATGGTCAGGTGGAGACGCTGATGGGCGAATGTGAGGACTATCTCGACCGCCGCCTCAATGGCGAGCTGGTGCCCGAGCCGGCGGCCAAGCGGATCCGCTGACCGCATGGCGCCGGCGTCTGCCCACCGGCATCCTCACGACGCGCTGGGTTTTTCGCTTGTCATGGCGTTGCCAGCACGCCCCCGGTGACGGGAGCCGCAACTCCCGTCGTGCCGGGAAAGGTCAGCGGCAGCCCGTCCAGCGAGCGTACGGCAAGATAGGCCCAGGCCTCGGCCTCCATCGCATCGCCGTCGAAGCCCGCGGCCTCGGCGCTCAACACTTTCGATCCCTCGGCCATCGCCGAGAGTTCGGCCATCAAGGTGCCGTTCAGCCGTCCGCCGCCGCAGACGATATAGGCCGAGGGACGTTCGGGCAGGAACCCGGCGGATTTGACGATCGATGCGGCGGCGACATGCGCAAGCGTCCGGGCACCGTCTTCGAGGCTCGCCTCATCAGGCCGAAGCGGCGCGAAATCGCCGCGGTCGAGCGAACGGCGGACATTGCCGCGGAAGAATGGGCTGTCCAGATACCGTTCCGCCAGGGCGGGGACGATCCTGCCGCGCCCGCCGATCTCGCCGCCGGGATCATAGGTTCTGCCGGTCTGCATCTCTATCCATTGGTCGATCAGCGTATTGCCCGGGCCGCTGTCGAAGGCCGCAATCCTGCCGTCGGCGCCGATATAGGTGAGGTTGGAGATGCCGCCGATGTTGACGAAGCATACCGCCTCTCCCGCCTGCTGGAATTTTCCCGCCAGTGCCGCGTGATAGGCCGGCACCAGCGGCGCGCCCTGCCCGCCATGCACCATGTCGTTGGCGCGCATGTCGTAGACCACTGATAAGCCCGTCCGGCGCGCCAATTCCCGGCCGTCGCCGATCTGGATCGTCAGTCCCTCGTCCGGCCGGTGAAGCGCCGTCTGGCCATGAAAACCGAGAACGTCGACGCCATTGGCAGCGAGCCCGAAACGCTCGAGGAATGCCCTAACGGCAGTTGCATGCCGCAGGGTCAGTTCGAGCTCGATCTTGCGAAGTTCCGCCGGCCGTTCGGTCCTGTCGCGGAGCGGCCGCGCCAGTTCCAGCGCCCGTTTGAGCCGTCCGCGAAAATCGGCCTCATAGGGCATGCCCAGGAACGGCCCGCGCTCAATGAAGCCGCGGCCGTCGGTCCTGATCAACGCGACATCGATTCCGTCCATCGACGTGCCGCTCATCAGGCCGATCGCGGTTCTGACCACATCCATGAGGCTTGCCTCCCATGCGATTCCCGGATGCACTTTTGTAAAAACAGTGCTAAACGCGCCGCGACAGATCAACAACAACGAAGTTGCGTGAAGCCTCGTGGGCACAGCGCAGGCACGAAGAGACGAAAGCCATGTCCGAGTTCAAGTCCGATTTCCTCCGCACGCTGAAAGAGCGCGGCTTCATTCATCAGGTTTCCGATGAAAGCGGCCTCGACGACCTGTTCGCGAAGGAGGTCGTGACGGCCTATGTCGGCTACGACGCAACGGCGACGAGCCTGCATATCGGCAATTTGATCTCCGCCACCATGCTCTACTGGCTGCAAGAGACCGGCCACCGGCCGATCGCGCTGATGGGCGGCGGCACCTCGATGGTCGGCGACCCCTCCTTCCGTGACGAGCAGCGCAAGCTTCTGACGCCGGAGGCGATCTCCACAAACATCGAAGGCATCAAAAAGATCTTCTCGCGCATCCTGCGCTTCGGGGAGGGTCCGACCGATGCCTTCATGGTCAACAATGCAGACTGGCTGATGAAGCTCAACTATGTCGAATTCCTGCGCGACGTCGGCCGGCATTTCTCGGTCAACCGCATGCTCTCCTTCGACAGCGTCAAGCTGCGGCTCGATCGCGAGCAGTCGCTTTCCTTCCTCGAATTCAACTACATGATCATGCAAGGCTACGACTTCGTCGAGCTCAGCCGCCGCTACGGCTGCCGCCTGCAGATGGGTGGGTCGGATCAGTGGGGCAACATCATCAACGGCGTCGATCTCGGCCACCGCATGGGCACGCAGCAGCTCTACGCGCTGACGACGCCGCTTTTGACGACGAGCTCGGGCGCCAAGATGGGCAAGACCGCCTCCGGCGCCGTCTGGCTGAACGAGGACGTCTTCAGCCCCTATGATTTCTGGCAGTACTGGCGCAACACCGAGGACGCCGATGTCGGCCGATTCCTGAAGATCTTCACCCGCCTGCCGCTTGCCGAGATCGCCAGGCTCGAGGCGCTCGGCGGCGCCGAAATCAACGAGGCGAAGAAGATTCTCGCCACCGAAGCGACCGCGATCGTCCACGGTCGCGAGGCGGCCGAAGCATCCGCCGAAACGGCCCGCACCACCTTCGAGGAAGGCCGCGTCGCCGAAAACCTGCCTTCGGTCGAGATCCCAGCCACCGAACTCGACGGCGGCATCGGCCTGCTCTCGCTGATGGTCCGCGCCGGCCTGGCCGGCTCCAACGGCGAGGCTCGTCGCCACGTCCAGGGCGGCGCAGTGCGCATCAATGACGAGGCTGTCAGCGACGAACGCCGCCTGATCGGCAGCGGCGAAATCACCGCCGACGGCGTCATCAAGCTCTCGCTCGGCAAGAAGAAGCACATCCTGATCCGCCGCGCGGCCTAGGTGGCTCCAAACTGAACGGATCTTGAAGCCGGCGCCCACCGCGCCGGCTTTTTCCTTTAGCGCGGGATCAGTCGGCCCGCGATCGGTATTCCGCTTCGTCTTGTTTCGTCTCTCGAAGGAAAGGTCCGGGCGGATTGACCTCCGAAGCGGGTCGCACGCGCGACCACCAGACGATCGAGAAAATCGGCGGCGTCATCTTTGCGTCGAGGGAGGGGATGCTCTTCAGCGCTTTCAGCCGTCCGCCCTTTTCTGCAGAATCCGAAGCCTCGCCAACTGTCACGGCCATCATGGTCGCCGATAGAAAAGAGACTGTCCGGGCGCACTGCATGGCATCCTCCGACATTGCGCCGGCCGCTGCCGCAGCTGGCGCCAACACTACATCAGAATTCTCTAAAATAATCAAAGTATCAATGACCAGCCTGTCGCTATAGGTCGGAATTATCCAACTGGCCGCGCCACGATATCGCCTTCCCGGAACCTTTTCCGCCCGACGGGATTTGCGACCAGATGCATTTGGAGCGCCGGCATGATCAACGACCTCTGGTATAAGAACGCCGTCATCTACTGCCTGTCCGTCGAGACCTTCATGGATGCGAACGGCGACGGCGTCGGTGATTTTCAGGGCCTGATGCGCCGTCTCGACTATCTCTCCGGCCTCGGCGTGACGGCAATCTGGCTCATGCCGTTCCAGACTTCGCCCGGTCGCGACGATGGCTACGACGTCTCCGATTACTATAATGTCGACCCGCGCTATGGCTCGCTCGGCGATTTCGTCGAGTTCACCCATGGCGCCAAACAGCGGGGCATCCGGGTGTTGATCGATCTGGTGATCAATCACACCTCGAAGGATCATCCCTGGTTCGAAGACGCCAGGAGCGATCCGCATTCACGCTATCGCGATTGGTATGTCTGGTCGGACAAAAAGCCTGCAAACGCAGATCATGGCATGGTCTTCCCGGGCGTCCAGAAGACGACCTGGACCTATGACGAAAAAACCAAGGCCTATTATTTCCACCGCTTCTACGACCATCAGCCCGATCTCAACACGTCCAATCCCGAGGTGCAGGCGGAGATCCTCAAGATCATGGGCTTCTGGATCCAGCTCGGCGTCTCGGGCTTCCGCATGGACGCCGCCCCCTTCATCATCGCCACCAAGGGCGCCGCGGTCACCAAGCCGGTCGAGCAGTTCGACATGCTGAGGAAATTTCGCGAATTCCTGCAATGGCGCCTGGGAGATTCCATCGTGCTAGCGGAGGCCAATATCCTGCCGAAGGACAATTTCGAATATTTCGGCGACGATGGCGACCGCATGCAGGTGATGTTCAATTTCCAGGTCAATCAGACGCTGTTTTATGCTCTCGCCACGGCCGACACGCGGCCTCTGAAGAAGGCGATGGAGGCGACGAAGCCGCGCCCGGCGACGGCGCAATGGGGGCTGTTTCTTCGCAACCACGATGAACTCGATCTCGGTCGCCTGACGGATAAGCAGCGCGACGCAGTATTCGCCGCATTTGGACCCGAGAAGGGCATGCAGCTTTATGACAGGGGCATTCGCCGGCGCCTGGCGCCCATGCTTGGGGGCGACCGTCGCAGGATCGAGTTGGCATACAGCCTGCTGTTCTCGCTGCCCGGAACGCCGGTCATCCGCTACGGCGATGAAATCGGAATGGGCGATGATTTGTGCCTGCCGGAGCGCAACTGCGCGCGCACCCCGATGCAATGGTCGACGGAACCGGAAGGCGGTTTCACCAAAAGCGCAAAGCCCGTTTCGCCTGTTATCAAGGACGGCCCCTACGGCTTCGAACATATCAATGTCGCCGTCCAGCGGCGTGATCCGAATTCGCTTTTGAACTGGACCGAGCGGATGATCCGGATGCGCAAGGAGGCTCCCGAAATCGGCTGGGGCGACTTCTCAGCGGTCGGCACAGGTGACGACGGCGTACTGGCGCTGCGTTATGACTGGCGCGGCAATTCGGTGCTGATCCTGCACAACCTGCATCCGCACCCGACGGAAGTGACCTTCGATCCTGATGTTGGTGAACTCGGGCGATTGCTGATCGATATTGCCGATGGGGCAAGTAGTGAAGCCGACGACAAAGGGCGCCATACGGTCATGCTCGATGCCTATGGCTACCGCTGGTATCGGGTCGGCGGCCTCGACTATCTCCTCAGGCGGAAAGATATCTAGATGTGAGCTTTCGGGAGGTTGTCCATTCGGAGCGGATCGAGGAGACTGGAGCTACCACATCTCGAGTCGGAGGGATCGCCGCGAATGAACATTCATAAGAATGCCCG
>NZ_JAULSE010000046.1:0-15959 GCF_030518245.1 Rhizobium sp. CBN3 | reverse complement strand
TGCCACGATGGCTCCATCGCTACAATTGGCACAGGCCTCACGGAAGCCTAAATTCAAAACCACCAATCAGCAGACTCGCTCTTACCCAGGACAACCTGTTGAGGCTCCACAGTTAGAGCCTTCCGCTGCAGCTTTCTCCCGCAGCAGCCGGCGGATGACCTTGCCGGTTGTCGTCAGCGGCAATGATTCGACGAACTCCACCTCGCGCGGATATTCGTGCATCGAAAGCCGCATCTTCACCCATTCGCTGATTTCGGCCGCCAGCGCCTCGTTCGGCGAATGGCCGGGTGACAGCACGATATAGGCCTTGACGATCTCGGTGCGCACCGCATCGGGTTTGCCGACGGCCGCGGCAAGCTGCACGGCGGGGTGGCCGATCAGGCAATCCTCGATCTCGGCCGGGCCGATGCGATATCCGGAGGATGTGATGACGTCGTCGTCGCGGCCCTCGAAGGTGACGTAGCCGTCTTCGTCCTGCCGGCCGATATCGCCGGTAAGCAGCCAGCCCTTGACGAATTTTTTCTCTGTCGCTGCCTGATCGTTCCAATAACCGAGGAACATGACGGGATCGGGACTGGCGATGGCGATCTGACCGGATTCGCCTGCCGGCACTTCGTCGCCCGCATCGTTGATGATCGCGACGCGATGTCCCGGCACCGCCCGGCCTATGGCGCCGGCCTTGGTCACGCCATAGGCAGCGCTCGACGAGAGCACGAAATTGCACTCCGTCTGGCCGTAGAATTCATTGACGGTGATCCCGAGCACGCGCCGCGCCCATTCATAGGTCTCACGGCCGAGCGCTTCGCCGGCCGAGCCGATGGTCCGCAGCACCAGATCATACTTCGAGCGCGGATCAGAAACGGATCGCATCAGCCTGAGCGCTGTCGGCGGAATGAAAGCGTTGCGCACATCCATCTCCGCCATGATCCGAAAAGCCATATGGGGATCGAATTTCTGCGCCGGCGACGAGACGACCGGAATCCCGAGAAGAAGGCTTGGCAACAGCGCATTCAGCAAACCACCCGCCCAGGCCCAGTCGGACGGCGTCCAGACCTTGTCGCCCACTTTCGGAAAACCCTCGTGGGCGAACTGCATGCCGGGGATATGGCCGGGCAGAACGCGGTGGCCGTGCAGCGCGCCCTTGGGCGGCCCCGTCGTGCCTGACGTAAAGATCATCAGCGCCGGGTCGTCGGGAGTCGTCTTTTCTCCCTTGAAGAAGGGCTCATACGACACGATCAGATCGGCAAAGGAAAGAGCGTCCGGCGCATTATCGAGGCTGATCACATGTCTGAGCTCCGGTAGCCGATCGCGAATTTGCCGGATACGATCGAGGCCGAAATCATTGGTGATGATTGCCGCCGCACCCGAAGTCCTCAGCCTATATTCGAGCGCATCGACGCCGAAGAGCAGCGCTAGCGGCAAGGCGATTGCACCCATTTTATAGATCGCGACATGAGCGACCACAGTTTCGAAGGACTGAGGCATCAGCAGGGCGACGCGATCGCCTCGCTGGATGTCGAGCGAAGCCAGTGCATTGGCGAACATGGAGGAGCAACCGGAAAGCTCGCCGTAAGTCAGCGAAAGATGCTCGCCATCCGGGTCGAAATGCTCAAGGCAGACGCGCTCAGGATCTTTCGCGGCCCAATCGTCGCTAACCGCGCGGCCGATATTGAAATCCTCCGGAATCCGCCAGGAGAAATCGCGATAGAGATCGTCGTAACGATCGTGTGACGGCAGTCGCATAGTCGAATTCCGGTGAAATGCTGCAGCAGCTAACACCTTGCGGCGCGGATGCGCAAGCTGCAGAGAAAAACCGCAGATCACGCACCATAGTACGCGTAGTCCGCAGATTGTTCATTCAGCCCCTGCGACTTTGGCGGTTGCGCACTAGATCATGAAACGCCGCGCGGGGTTATCTCAAGTCTTGGAGCGTTTCATGGAATACGTCAAATTCGGAAAGACCGGGCTCGAAGTCTCGAAAATCTGCCTGGGCTGTATGACCTTCGGTGATCCCGGCCGCGGCAATCATGCCTGGAGCCTGCGGGAAGAGGAAAGCCGGACGATGATCAAGCAGGCGATCGACCTCGGCATCAATTTCCTCGACACCGCCAACACCTATTCCAACGGCTCCTCGGAGGAGATCGTCGGCCGTGCCATCAAAGACTTCGCCAAACGCGAGGACATCGTGTTGGCGACCAAGGTGTTCAATCGCATGCGGCCGGGCCCGAATGGCGCCGGTCTGTCGCGCAAAGCGATCTTCGACGAGATCGACAATAGCCTGCGCCGCCTCGGCACCGACTATGTCGACCTCTACCAGATCCATCGTTTCGACTATACGACGCCGATCGAGGAAACGCTGGAAGCACTGCATGACGTCGTCAAATCGGGCAAGGCGCGTTATATCGGCGCCTCATCCATGTATGCTTGGCAATTCGCCAAGGCGCTCTATGTCTCCCGGCTGAACGGCTGGACCGAGTTCGTCAGTATGCAGAACCACCTGAACCTGCTCTACCGCGAGGAAGAGCGCGAAATGCTGCCCTTCTGTGAAGACCAGAAGATCGCCGTCATTCCCTGGAGCCCGCTGGCCCGCGGCCGCCTGACCCGCGATTGGGACGAAACGACGGCGCGCAGCGAAACCGACGAATTCGGCAAGACGCTCTACACGCAGTCCATCGATGCCGACCGCAACATCGTCGATGCCGTCGCCGAAATCGCCGGAGCCCGCGGCATTTCCCGCGCCCAGGTCGCCACCGCCTGGATCCTGCAGAAGAGCGTGGTGACCGCGCCGATCATCGGTGCATCCAAACCGAACCACCTGACGGACGCCGTTGGCTCGCTATCGGTCAAACTCACCGCCGAGGAAATCGCGGCACTCGAAGCGCCCTACATCCCGCACGCCATCGCCGGCTTTAAATAGCCGCCGGCATCTCGATCGGCCGACCTGTAAAGGAAAACTCCCTCTCCCGCCTGGCGTGGAGGGGTCGGAACATCGGCTTCCGCGCTCGGGCTTATGCTCGGCTGCCGGGATCGAGCTGCCGGCGCATCGTCACCAGAAACTGCTCGGCAAGCGCCCGGTCCTCGACGGCGCGGGCAAGAATAACGGCTCCCATCATCGATGAGAGCGTCGTCGCTGCATTGGCGCGACGCTCCTCCTCGGTCTTTCCAGGAACGATACCGGCAAGTGTATCAACCAATACGGACAGCCCGTCGCTGAAGACGGCGCGCATCGCGCCGCGGCTGCGGCTCACCTCCTGAATCAAGGTCGCGAAAACACAGCTGCCGCCCGGATCGTCAACCGTGCGCCAGTGAATATAATGGTCGAGAAGTGCCTGCAGCGGCCGGTCGGGAGACTCGGCAATATGCTCCTTCCAGCGCGTCTGGACCTTGTCGATCAGCTTGCGGCTGACCTCAAGCGCCAACTCGTCCTTCGAACCGAAGTGGCCGTAGAAGCCGCCATGCGTCAGCCCCGCCGCCTTCATGATATCGGCGACGCCGACGCCGTCGAAACCGTTCTCGCGAAAGAGCACGCCGGCAACACTGAGGATCTTCTCGCGGTTCTCGGCAAATTTTTCGCGGCTGACCCGCATCTTCATCTCCAGAAATCGTCGCTTGACAAAATATATGATGTCCATCATCAATAAGCAAGAAATATGATGCCAATCATGTAAATCGGCTCTTTATCTTCCCCCACCTGAATTCGAATGGAATCCCCTCATGGTTTCAGCAGTTCTTGCCTCCTCCCTTGCGCGGCGCAACATTCATTACGGTTGGGTCGTCGTTGCCGCGACCTTCCTGACCATGCTGGTGACGGCAGGCGCCATGGGCGCCCCCGGCGTCCTCATCAAGCCGCTCCAGGACGAGTTCGGCTGGGAAACGTCGCAGATATCCTCCGCACTAGCGATTCGCTTGCTTCTTTTCGGTTTCATGGGCCCGTTCGCCGCTGCCTTCATGAATTATTTCGGCGTGCGAAAGGTCATCGTCTTTGCAATGGCGCTGATCGGCTCAGGCTTCATCGGCTCGCTGTTCATGACCAAGCTTTGGCATCTGCTGGCACTGTGGGGCATCGTCGTCGGCTTCGGCACCGGCCTGACGGCCATGGTGCTGGCGGCAACGGTTTCGACGCGCTGGTTCGTCAAGCACCGCGGCCTTGTCGTCGGCATGCTCTCGGCAAGTTCGGCAACCGGCCAGCTTGTCTTCCTGCCGTTGATGGCAGAACTCACCGAACGTTACGGCTGGCGCGCCACCGTATTTTTCGTCTGCGCCATGATCATGGCGGCGGCCCTTCTCGTCCTTCTCTTCATGCGCGACCGCCCCTCCGACGTGAACCTGCCATTATTGGGAGAAGCCCATGTCGCGCCTGCGCCGACCCGCACGACACTCGGCACTGCGCTGATGACGCCGATCACCACGCTCCGCGAAATCTCGACGACCTCGACTTTCTGGATCCTGTTTGCCACCTTCTTCATCTGCGGCCTCAGCACCAACGGCCTGATCCAGACGCATTTCGTCACCCTGTGCGGCGATTTCGGGATCGTGCCGGTAGCAGCCGCCAGCGTGCTTGCCGTCATGGGCATCTTCGATTTCTTCGGCACCATCGGCTCCGGCTGGCTCTCCGACCGCTTCGACAATCGTTGGCTGCTGTTCTGGTATTACGGCCTGCGCGGTCTCTCGCTGCTTTATCTGCCCTTCAGCGATTTCAGCTTTTACGGGCTCTCGATCTTCGCGATCTTCTACGGTCTCGACTGGATCGCCACCGTGCCGCCGACCGTCAAGATTGCCGCCGACCGGTTCGGCCGCGAAAAGGCCGGCCTCGTCTTCGGCTGGGTCTTTGCCGGCCATCAGCTGGGCGCCGCCACCGCCGCCTATGGCGCCGGCCTGTCGCGCACGGAGCTGTCAAGCTATCTGCCCGCCTTCTTCGTCGCCGGCGCCTTCTGCCTCTTGGCTTCGATCCTGGCGATCACGCTGAAGAAGTCCGGCCTGACCAACCCGGCACCCGCCGTCGCCCACTGATATGAAACAGGATCCGGCCTCGAAACCAGGCCGGATCCTCCAAACGCTTCATTGCGATAACTTCGCCGGCCCGTCTTGCGCGCGCGGGCGCTCGCATGTTAGACAGCCGCCCGTCCGTATCCGTTGCCCCATTGGCGGAATTGGTAGACGCGCTCGACTCAAAATCGAGTTTCGAAAGAAGTGCTGGTTCGACCCCGGCATGGGGCACCAGCCTCCGCTCTAAGAGCTTCGGCTCGGCGAGCCGAAGAGAGAAGCCAAGCGGAGGCTGTCGCGCCGTAGTTCCGTCAGGAACGAAGGCGGACTGGTTCGATGATGCTCCGCTTAGCGGCACCATCATCCCGAATACAATCGTGTCGCGCCTTCGCATCATCAAGCTGACGCGGAAGCACGGAACGAATTCACATCTGCCCAAAACTACTTGTTCTTCAGCAGCCACATCTTGCCGGCCATCGTGATGCCGTAGACATCTTTTGACGCATCATCGTCGAGGTGACGCCGCTCAAGGAAGCCCGGCTCTTTCAACTCGCCCAGCGTCTTAGCCGTGACCGATTTCACCTTCTGCGGCCGCTCTTTCCAGCGGTCGGTCTTTGCGTAGGTCACCGTCGCGTTCTGATGCGTCCATTTATTCGCCGGCTGAGGATAGAGATCTCCGGCCTTGGCGAGTTTGAGTGCAACGATCTGGGATGGGGTAAGCTCAATCATACTGAAAAATTCCTGTGCGGGGTTCTGTGCGCCGAAAATGCGCTTCGAACGAAAGGGTGCTCATAACACCGCCTGATCACTTCCACCACCGCATTACGCGTGCGTGCCACGCGAAAGGCGAAAACCCGGCTCTTGTGAGCCGGGCTTCGTCTTTGTCGCGAATTTTCGTCAATAGCAGCGCCTAACCGTCCTGGTAACTTCGCCTTCATCGGTCTGACGGGTGACGCTCCTGGTTTCGCAGCCATCATGTCGATAGCGGCGATGCTCGCGTTCGCGCACGCCGAAGGTCACGCCGCGCTCGCTGATGGTGATGCCGGGCCGCACCCGCTCGTAACGATAGTCATCGTCATAGGAACGCTCCCTGACATAGACGCTGTCGGCGAGAACAGGCGCTGCGAACGAGCAGGCGGCAAGGGCCGTCACGGCACAGTTCAGAATGATCTTTCTCATGTCGTTTCTCCTTGTCTAAAGGGCCAACGAAGCAAAAGGGAAGTGGTTCCGACATCAGCGGCAACCCTGTCATTCTCGAATGGACGGGGAATTTATTGTTCGCGACCAAGCCGACACCTCCCAGAGCAGCCGCAAAACGCAAATCAACTGTTTAATTTTGCTTGCGCTTCGTCCAAGGTGGCGGCCGTTACCATCAGGCGAGGGCAGACGTGCATCAGGAAGTGGGACTCATTGCGACGGTCGCCGTCAGTTTTGTTTTCGCGGCGGTCCTCGGTTATGGCGCCGACCGGCTGCGGCTGCCGCCGCTCGTCGGCTATCTGATGGCCGGCATCCTGATCGGGCCGCTCACGCCAGGCTTCGTCGCCGATACCGCCCTTGCCGGTCAGCTTGCCGAAATGGGCGTCATCCTGCTGATGTTCGGTGTCGGCCTGCATTTTTCCGCTTCCGACCTGCTTGCCGTACGCGGGATCGCCGTGCCGGGCGCGATCGGCCGAATTATCCTGGCCACTCTGCTGGGCATCGGCCTCTGCATGCTCTGGGGCTGGAGCCTCGGCGCCGGTGTCGTCTTCGGGCTCAGCCTCTCGGTTGCGAGTACGGTCGTGCTCCTGAAGGCGCTGGAGGAACGCAATCTCGTCAATGCGCCGAGCGGGCGCGTCGCCGTCGGCTGGCTGATCGTCGAGGATCTGGTGATGGTGCTGGCGCTGGTGCTGCTGCCGGCGCTGGCAGAGCTTCTCGGCGGCCACGCCCTCGATACCAATCACGGCCTCGGTGAGCTGCCGCTGGTGCTGACGATTGGACTGACCTTGTTCAAGGTGCTGGCCTTCGCCGCCATGGCGATCTTCCTTGGCCCCCGTATCGTGCCCTGGCTGCTGACGATGATCGCCCGCACCGGCTCGCGCGAACTCTTCACGCTGACGGTGCTGGCGATCGCGCTCGGCATCGCCTTCGGCTCGGCCGCGATTTTCGGCGTCTCCTTTGCACTCGGCGCCTTTTTCGCCGGCGTCGTCATGAGCGAATCCCAGCTCAGCCACAGAGCAGCGGCCGATTCACTGCCCTTGCAGAACGCCTTCTCCGTGCTGTTCTTCGTCTCGGTCGGCATGCTCTTCGACCCCTCGATCCTGGTTCGCCAGCCGCTGGCCGTGATCGGCGCTCTGGCGCTTGTCATTCTCGGCAAGGCCGTCATCACTTTTGCCATCGTCATGCTGCTGCGATATCCGATCGGCATGGGGCTGACCTTGGCCGGCGGCCTTGCCCAGATCGGCGAATTTTCGTTCATCCTCGCCGGCCTCGGCGTCTCGCTCGGGCTTCTGCCACATGAAGGCCAGGATCTGATCCTTGCCGCAGCGATCCTGTCGATCACACTCAACCCGATCGTGATCGTCGCAACCGAGGGCCTGAAGAAATATATCCATGCGCAATGGCCCTCCCTCTTCGAAAGTTTCGGCAGAAAGAGGCAGAAGACGCTCGGCAAAGAACTAGAAAAGATCAGGGCGCTCGGCGAGGAACGCGAACGCCAGCATCAGCTGAAGATGCAGCAGCTGATCGAAACCTTTCCGCTGTTCTCTCAGGTCGGGGAGGATGCGCAGGAAGAGCTGCTGCTGCTCTTCAAGGCGAAGTCGGCTCCACCAGGCGAACGTGTCATCCGTCGCGGCGATCGCGGCGACAGCATGTATTTCATCTCCTCAGGTGCGGTCGAAGTGCGTCTCGCCAGCGGCGCGATCCGCCTGGAACCGGGCGCCTTCTTCGGGGAAATGGCGTTGCTGAGCGGCGGAAGGCGCACGGCAGACGTCATCGCCGTCGACTTCTGTCAGTTCGAGGTGCTCGAGCGGCGCGATTTCAATATGTTCATGTCGCATCATCCCAACTTGCGCGCCATCGTCAGCGAAATGGCGCAAAAACGCACGGAAATGAACGTCCTGCGTCAGCAATGGGAAAAGTCGATGGATCTGTCCTGAGGGCGCGGCGCTCGTCTCAACCCGCTGGCCAATAGCCGTCAGAGCGGAAATCGTCCGGGATCGGGTCGAGCCGCGACAAGGTCTCGGCTGCGAAATCGATCTGCAGCGACAGGTATTTCAGGGAGGCCAGCATCGGCACGCCGGTGGCAAATTCCCGAATGCGGGACGGGTGATAACCACTTTCCTTGAGCCGCCGGTTCGCTTCCTGGCGCACATCTTCCCGGCTCGGTCCCGAACCCGCTTCGGCCCGGTCATTTATTTGCACGGCCCGCCCAAGGCCGCCTTCGATCACTTTGAACATTCTCATTCCACCCTGCACGTCGACCACGTAAACCTTGCCGCAGAATGGCCGATTCGCAATCACATGAAATCTTGGGAAAGGCGGCGACGCCTCCGCATCACAAAATTTTTAGACGGCGGTGGCACGAAGGACACGGGCAAGCATTTACAGCGCCGCATACGACCCCTAAAGCTTTTCGCACCGCAATAGGAAAGGAATGGAATGCTTCGCAGACTTTACGACTGGACCATGTCTCTGGCCTCGCGCAAATCGGCCGAAGTCTGGCTCGCCGTCATCGCCTTCGTCGAAAGCTCCGTCTTTCTCGTTCCCGCCGACGTGCTTTTCCTGCCAATGGCGCTTGCCAAGCCGGAACGCTCCTACCGCTATGCGCTGATTGCGACCGTCGCCTCCGTGCTCGGCGGCATCGCCGGCTGGGCGCTCGGATATTACGCCTATGACGCAATCGCCAGACCAATTTTTGAGTTCTACAGCAAATTCGATGAATTCGAGCAATGGCGAAGCGCAATTCACGGCGAATGGGAAATCCTGTTACTATTGCTGGTGACTTCCGGCTTAGCGCACCTTCCGCCGATTAAGGTCGTGACCATTCTGGCTGGCGTCATTGGCATGAATCTAGGCTTCTTCGTCATTTCCGCCATCATAGCTCGCGGTGCTCGGTTCCTGCTTTTGGCGTGGCTGCTTCGTCGATATGGCGAGTCGATCCGCCACTTCGTCGAAAAGCGCCTTGGTCAGATCGTCGGCATTGGTGCCGGCGTCCTCATCACACTTGGAATCGCGTATAAACTGCTTGCCCACTGAGCCAACGTTGCGGAGTTCCGCCATGACGACCATTTCCTCGCCGCTCGCCCGGCCCGGCTTTACCTATTCCCTGCTGCTCGCCATCGGCATGGCGGCAGCAGTCGGCACGGCGCTCGGCTTCCAATATATCGGCGGCTACATTCCCTGCGCACTCTGCCTGCTGCAGCGCCAGCCCTATTATTATGCCATTCCGATCGCCATTCTCGCTGCCATCTGCGAGCTTGCCGGTCTGCCGAACTGGATTTCCCGCGCAATGCTGCTCGCGGCCGGCATCCTGATGTTGGTGACGGCCGGCATGGGCGTCTATCACGCCGGTGTGGAATGGCATTTCTGGCCGGGACCGGCGACCTGCTCGACGACCGCAAACAGCATGACGAGCAATGCCGGCGATCTGCTCACCGAGCTTAATACGATCAAAGGCCCATCCTGCACCGATGCGGCGCTCAGAGTGCTTGGCCTGTCTTTTGCAGGCTGGAACGTGATCGCCGGCATTCTGCTCGCAGCTTTCGCCTTCGTCGGCGTCCGCAAATCTGCGTGAGCGAGCCTATCAGGGCTGCAGTTCGGTATCCCAGTAGAGATAGTCGAGCCAGCTTTCATGCAGATAGTTGGGCGGAAACAGCCGGCCGTTATTGTGCAGATCCTGCACCGTCGGCTGATAGGGCTTCTGCGCCGGGAACATGCCCGCCTGCTTCGGAAGCTTGCTGCCCTTGCGCAGATTGCAGGGCGAGCAGGCTGCCACGACATTCTCCCAGGTCGTCTCGCCGCCATGGGCACGCGGGATGACGTGGTCGAAAGTCAGGTCGTCATGAGAGCCGCAATACTGGCACTCGAATCGGTCGCGTAGGAAGACGTTGAACCGGGTGAAAGCCGGATTGCGCGATGGCTGAACGTAAGTCTTCAGGCACACGACACTCGGAAGCCGCATCGAAAAGCTCGGCGAGGAAACCGAATGTTCATATTCCGCGATGATATTCACACGGTCGAGGAAGACCGCCTTGATCGCGTCCTGCCAGGACCAGAGCGACAAGGGATAATAACTCAGCGGCCGGTAGTCAGCGTTCAGGACGAGCGCCGGCAGGGCCTGCGGGGAGACTGCAATCGTCAAGGGACTCTCCTGATCGATTCGGCATCTGCACCTGTATATTAGGCCGGTTGTTACAGGATTGTGAAGTCCAATAAATTCAGAGGATAAAGGCAATTTGAAGAGTGTGGCCGATCAGCCGATCGGCACCATGTCGCGCCGCATTCTCGTGGCGTAATAGGCCCAGAAAAGCCGCGCCGCTACGGAGCGCCACGGCGACCAGATCTCCGAAAGCTTGGCAAGCGCCTTTGTTTGCGGCCGCGCCGCAAGCCCAAGCGCAGCGCCGACGGCATTCTGCAGCGCCACATCGCCGGCCGGAAAGACATCGGCGTGGCCGCCGCAGAACATCAGATAGACCTCCGCCGTCCATGGACCGACGCCCTTGAAGGCGGTGAGTTCGCCAAGCGCTTCGTCCGGCGGCTTCAGACACAGCCCCGAAAGATCGAGGCGGCCGGCGGCAACGGCTTCAGCAACCCGTGACAGCGTATCGGCCTTGGCGCGCGACAGGCCGAATTCCCGCCAAGCATCAGGCGCAAGCAGCGCGTAACTTTCGGCGGTCAACGGTCCGTCCGCCGGCAGCATGCGCCGCCAGATCGCCTCGGCGCTGGCGCGCGAGACCATTTGCGAGACGATGATATGGGCGAGGCCGGCAAAACCGGGTTCGCGCAGCCGCAGTGGAACAGCCCCTGCATCCGCTGCGATCGGCACAAGGCGTGGGTCGAGGCGCAGCAATGATTCGAGCCCCAGCTTGACGTCATCGTCGTTGCGGATGATCTGCACGCGTCCTCCCAGTGGTTCGAAACCAAAATCCGTGGCAGAAGAAAGCATGACCACGAGCGAGCGTCAAAAACCTGTCTTTCGTTTTGCGCCGAGTCCCAACGGATCGCTGCATCTCGGCCATGCGCTGTCGGCCTTTTTGAACCGCGATATGGCCGAGGCCGAAAATGGCCGCCTGCTGCTGCGCATCGAGGATATCGACCAGACGCGCTGCACCCCCGAATTCGAGGCCGGCATCCTGAGGGACCTCGACTGGCTTGCTATCGATTGGGAAAGCCCGGTGCGGCGCCAGTCGGAACATTTCCCGGAATATCAGGCGGCGCTCCACGCATTGATCGAGCGCGGCCTGGTCTACCCGGCTTTCTTGACGCGCGGTGAGGTGAAGGCGCGTGTCTCCGCCTACGAGGCAACCGGCCAATCCTGGCCGCGCGACCCCGATGGCACGCCGCATTACCCGCCGGTTGATCGCGAGCGGTCCGAGGCCGAATGGCGGGATATCCTTTCCTCCGGGAAAAAACATGCCTGGCGGCTCGATATGCGTAGGGCACTCGACCTGATCGGCGAACTGCTATTCTGGACCGAAACCGGCGACGGCAGGACGGGCCAGATCGCCGCCGAACCCGACGTCTGGGGAGATGTCATCCTGTCTCGCTCGGATGCCCCCTCGAGCTATCATCTTTCGGTGGTCGTCGACGATGCGCTGCAGGGCGTCACCCATGTCGTACGCGGGCTCGACCTCTTCCACGCCACATCGGTGCACCGGCTGCTGCAGGTGCTGCTCGGCTTGCCGCAGCCCCTCTATCACCACCATCGTCTCATTCTCGACACCGATGGCCGTAAGCTTTCGAAAAGCGAAGGTGACAGCGGCCTTGCCGAATTGCGTGCCCAGGGCATGTCAGGGGCCGATATTCGCCGCCTTGTCGGGCTCTGACTGCCGTTTGACACGCTCTCTGCCGACGATCGAAAGTGTGTGCGAGAACATCCGGAAGACGCGGAACTTGATCAGCGCCGCGTTGATCTCTGCGCCGATGATGAAGATGACGCCGACCATGTAGAGGAAGATCAGCACGATCATCACCGAGGCGAGACCGGCATAGGTCGCGGTATAATTGGCGAAGGTCGCAAGGTAATAGGCAAAGACCAACGCGCCGGCGAGCCACAGAAGCAGCGTCAGCAGCACGCCGGGAATGACGTCGAACACCCGCCGCTTGCCGGCCGGCAGCCACAGATGCATGACCAGCAGCCCGACGGTGAGCACGACAAGGGTGCCGTAGATGCGCCAGCTGAAGACGACGTCGAGCGTATCGGCAAACAGCGGAAGCCACTTCCGGGCATAGTCGAGAGCCAATGGCACGGCCACCAGCAGGATGCTGATCGCCGCGAAGATGATGACGGCAATCAGCACATAGCCGAGGCTGGCGAGGCGAGTGAAATACCACGGCCGCGTTTCCTGCACCCGATAGGCACGGTTGAGCGAGATGCGCAGCGCTTCGACGCCGTTTGAGGCGAAATAGGCCGCCGCCAGCACCGAGATCGTCAGCAGCCCGCCGCGCTGAATGGTCAGGACCTGGAGCACCTGGTCGGCGAGCGGCTTGGCGATCGCCTCCGGCCAGGTGTCGAAGATCAGGTGGATGGCAGTGGAGGAAAACTGATCGGCGCCGAGGAAGCTTGCAAGCGCCGTGCCGAAGATCAGGAAGGGGAAAACCGCAAGCAGGCTCGACAGCGCCACGTGGCTCGCCATGGCAAAGCCGTCATCCTCGACCATGTGACAGATCGCATCATAGACCACGTCGTAGATCGTGCGCAGCGCCTTCCGCATTCCGTCCCCGGCTTCCAGATTGTATCCTCTGGCCGAATATGGGAAACGAGTCCCATTTTGTACAGGAATCATTCCATGGCGGAACAGCGCACAATCGTCGTCACCGGCTGTTCCTCCGGCATCGGCGCTTACTGCGCCCGGGCGCTGAAAGCCGATGGCTGGCGTGTCTTTGCGACAGTGCGCAAGGCCGATGATCTGCCGGCACTGGAAACCGACGGCATCGAAGCTTTCGCGATGGACTATGCCAGGGCCGACACCATCTCCGACCTGGTAGCCGCGGTCCTCGATCGCAGCGGCGGCCGCATCGACGCGCTCTTCAACAACGGTGCTTATGGCCAGCCTGGCGCCGTCGAGGATCTGTCGACGACGGCGCTGCGCGCGCAATTCGAGGCGAACTTCTTCGGCTGGCACGAATTGACCCGACAGCTCATTCCGTCGATGCGCAAACATGGTCGCGGACGGATCGTGCAATGCTCCTCCATTCTCGGCCTGGTTCCCTATCGCTATCGCGGTGCCTACACCGCCTCGAAATTTGCCCTCGAGGGCCTCAGCATCACCCTTCGCATGGAACTCTACGGCAGCGGCATCCATGTGAGCCTGATCGAGCCCGGGCCGATCGCCACGCGTTTCACCGCCAATGCGCTCGCAAAGTTCAGGGAAAACATCGGCCTCGAGAATTCGCCGCACGCCGCCGATTATGCCAGACAGATGGCAAGGCTTGACGGCTTGGGGCCGGTCAACCGCCACAAACTTGGCCCCGACGCGGTTTATTCGGTATTGAAACACGCATTGAACTCGAAAAGACCAAGGCCACATTATCCTGTAACGACTCCGGCTAAACAGGGCATGCTCCTGAAGCGGCTGCTTCCGGCGGACCTCTTCTACAATCTGATGCGCTGGACCGATTGATCGAGAAAGTTGAATACCATGTCCACGGCCA
Source organism: Rhizobium sp. CBN3 (assembly GCF_030518245.1). Classification (NCBI taxonomy): domain Bacteria; kingdom Pseudomonadati; phylum Pseudomonadota; class Alphaproteobacteria; order Hyphomicrobiales; family Rhizobiaceae; genus Rhizobium; species Rhizobium sp. CBN3. The sequence continues at coordinate 2,126 of NZ_JAULSE010000046.1, read as the reverse complement.
CCTATATCCTTGCGATCATCGTCATGGGCATCGTCGCCCTCGTGCTGATCCGCGGCCTCTTCAACATGATGAAGGGCGGTGATGCCAACCTTTCCAACAAGCTGATGCAGCTTCGCGTCCTGTTGCAGGCGATCGCCGTCGTCCTGATCATGCTGACGCTCTGGCTGACCGGCGGCGGCCGTCCGAGCTGACGGAAACCATGGAGTGGTTGTTTTGATGACGAATGGGAATGACCGAGGACACCGTGATGCCTGATGAGGTGTCTCTTCACGCAGCATCAAGTTTGGCGAAAAGGCCAACTCCACTCTCCGTCATCCTCGGCCTTGAGCCGAGGATCCATGCCACGGCAGCTGATCGATGCGGCGTGGATGCTCGGGTCAAGCCCGAGCATAACGGAGGTTGGGGTGAAGCGACAATCCTCCCGCCAAGCGGTGCGACATGGTGAAACTCAACAAGATCTACACCAAAACAGGCGACGACGGCACGACCGGTCTTGTTTCCGGACCCCGGCGCATGAAGGACGACCTGCGCGTCGCCGCCTACGGCACGATCGACGAGGCCAATTCCGCGATCGGCTTGGCGCGGCTTCACACGACAGGCTTGCCCGAGCTCGACGCGATGCTGATGTCGATCCAGAACGATCTCTTCGACCTCGGCGCCGATCTCGCCACTCCCGACACCGGCGAGCCCTCGGCCTATGAGCCGTTGCGGATCGTCGAGACGCAGGTCGAGCGGATCGAACGCGATATCGACCGGCTGAACGCCGATCTGGATCCGCTGAAATCCTTCATCCTGCCGGGCGGCAGCCCGGCTGCCGCGCATCTGCATCTGGCCCGCACGATCGCGCGGCGGGCCGAGCGCCTGATGGTCACGCTTGCGCGCACGGACGGGGAGATCATCGGCGAAACCGCGATGAAGTATATCAATCGGCTCTCTGATTTCCTCTTCGTCGCGGCCCGTCATGCGAATGACCGCGGTCGTGCGGATGTGCTTTGGGTTCCGGGAAAAAACAGATAGGTTTGCCGCGATCACGATCGCCGGGGGGGCCTTATGTTCATACCACTTCACGATGCCAATACGCTGAAATATATCAAGGTTCAGTGGGTGACTCTCGCCTTGATCACCTTGAACGTCGCCGTCTGGCTCTTCACCAGTTTGGAGAGCGAACTGGCAGCCCAGGCGACGACGGTCGGTCTCGGCTTCATCCCGGCGATCGCCTTCGGGCACGCGCAATTGGCACAGGGATTGGAAATCGTGCCGGAGCCGCTGACCTATCTTACCTATGCCTTCGTCCATACGGGTTTCTGGCATCTGGCCTCCAATATGGTCTTTCTCTGGGTTTTCGGCGACAATGTCGAGGATGCGATGGGCCATATGCGTTTCCTGCTTTTCTACCTCCTCTGCGCGGCTGCTGGCGCCCTTTGCCACGGTCTGCTGACGACGACGTCGGAAGCGCCGCTGGTCGGCGCTTCCGGGGCGATCTCCGGCGTCGTTGCCGCCTATGTCATGCTGCATCCGCGCGTCAGGGTCTGGGTGCTGGTGTTCCTGCGTGTGCCCTTGCCCCTGCCGGCCTTCGTGCCGCTGCTTTTGTGGATCGGACAGCAATTCTTCATGCTGGCGATTGCGCCGGATGGCGATGTTTCCTGGGGCGCCCATGTCGGCGGCATCCTTGTCGGTGCCCTGCTGATCCTCGTCTTGCGCCGTCCAGGCGTGCCGCTCTTCGACCGGGAAATCGTCACGCCCCGCGCCGTAAGGGATGAAGCTGGCGCCGTTGCGGCCGCCACGGGCGGCCGCAGCGAGCAGCGTCTTCCCTGGGGCCGAGGCCGGCGCTGATCGATATATTGACGTGTACGTAAACGTCCATATATTGCCGGGGCGATTCCCAGCCGGCGTCATGCAAGCGTTGTATTTGGAGGAAAAACGCGTATCCATGTCGCCATTCGACAATCGAAGCGGCGCCTGAACGCGCATTTTTCAAAAAACTCCTGAAACCAGTTTCTCTTGAAGGAAGGCCCCCATGAAGATTCTCGTGCCCGTCAAGCGGGTAGTCGACTACAACGTGAAGATCCGGGTTAAGCCGGATGGCACGGGTGTCGAGCTTGCCAATGTGAAGATGTCGATGAACC
>NZ_JAULSE010000045.1:0-17203 GCF_030518245.1 Rhizobium sp. CBN3 | reverse complement strand
GCAGCACGCCAAGGAAGTCCGGGTGCTCTCAAGCAGGGCGGTGGAGGAAATCTCAAAGCCGGTCAAGGATGCTTTTGACAAGGTGCTGACGGACCTCAAGGCGACGTAAAACTGAGGAGACCCTAGAAATACCGCGCGGTGATCTGCCCGGTGAAGAAACACCTGAAGTTCGCACTCGCTTCGATGACCGCCCGGTAACCCCGATCTTTCCCATTCATCTTCTGTGCACGGCTGATGCGCGGGACCATGTCTATGGCGCTTATATTCGCGCCCGAATGCAGAGCCCGCTTGAGCAACTCATTGTTGGCTGCGGGATAGAAGAAAGCGATTAGCGTCTTTTCAGGCGACAGCAGGGCGACCTCATTGATCGAGGCGCACCTTGACGATCACGTCGGCGGCCGCGGCGAGGGCCTGTGGAATTGGAAAACGACCACGACTTCCGCGTTTCGGTAGGCTTCGCTCGAGATTCCCGCCGTTAGGCCGGCACCAGTTCCACTGGCGATCAACAAACTATCGCCGGGGGCCAGCGCATGGAGCGAGCCGAAACCGTGGGATGGCTCGACCGGCGACAGCACGCGGACACCAATTTGTTTCACCCGTTTTGCGTATCAGTCATTCTTGCTCATTTCCTTGTGGCACGTCTCTTCGAACAGCCGGGACCGCGGCTCGACCCATGTCAGAACGAGATGTTAGGCGGGTTCGAAAGTGCTGACTTTCACAGCGGACAAAGATCCGGCTGATTCTGGCCTGAGACGTCATCATTGATTTGGGACAAGGAAGCCGGCGCGGCCGGAGGTCATAAAGCATCCTGTTTTGAAAAGGGATGCGAAAATGTCTGATGATCTGATCGCCAAATACGGCGATGCGCGGATTCCGCGTTATACGAGTTACCCGACGGCGGCGGCTTTTTCTGCAGCCGTGGGGCCGGATGAATATGCCGGCAATCTCGCCCATATCGCCGCGGCTGGCCCGGTTTCGGTTTATCTCCACGTCCCGTTCTGCCGTTCGATATGCTGGTACTGCGGCTGCCACACGACCATCACCCGGCAAGACGCTCCGGTCGCCGACTATCTCGACGTGATGAAGGAAGAGATCGAGCTCGTCTCTTTTGCGGCCGGAAACGACGTGCCCGTCAAGTACGTGCATTTCGGCGGCGGCACGCCGTCGGTCATGAAGCCGCAGGAATTTTCGGCTCTAATGGCAAAGCTCAGGAGTGCCTTCACGTTTGAAGCGAAAGCCGGCGTCGCAGTCGAGATCGACCCTCGCACATTGGTCGCCCCCATGATCGATGCGCTCGCCGAAAACGGCGTCGACCGCGCAAGCCTCGGCGTCCAGAGCTACGATCCGATCGTGCAGGCCGGTATCAAGCGGCTGCAATCCTTTGAGCAGACGGAAAGGGCGGTCGCCGGGTTGCGCTCAGCAGGCGTCAGCAGCATCAACTTCGACCTAATTTATGGCCTTCCGAAACAGACTGTCCAATCTTGCATCGAGACGGTCCGGCTGGCTGCAGAACTGCGTCCCGAACGTTTCGCCGTTTTCGGTTACGCTCACATACCCGCTTTTAAGAAACATCAGCGCCTGATCGACGAAGCATCGCTGCCGGACGCAAAACAGCGGAACGAGCAGGCGGAAGTGATCGCCGAGGAGCTCCAGAAGGCCGGATATCTGCGCATTGGGCTCGATCATTTTGCACTGCCGAACGATCAGTTGGCGCTCGCCGCGCGCAACAGAACGCTGAGGAGAAACTTCCAGGGCTATACCACGGATGATTGCGATAGCCTGATCGGCCTCGGCGCATCTGCGATCGGGCGGCTGCCGGCCGGCTATATGCAGAACCACGTGCCTCTCGGCCTCTATGCCGAGCGAATTGCCTTCGGGGTGCTGCCGACCGCCAAGGGATATCTTCTCAGCGAGGAGGACAAGCTTCGGGCGAGGGTCATCGAGAGGCTGATGTGCGATTTCGAAGCCGATCTCGGCCAGTTGAGCAGCGGATCGGGTTTCGACACCGGCTTCCTTGTCGAGCGCAACGACCGTCTCGGCGAGCTCATGGCCGACGGCGTCGTGACGATCAGCGGTGAGCGGATTGTCGTATGCGAGGAGGCGCGCTTCATGGTCCGTGCAGTCGCGGCGGCATTCGACGCCTATTTTAGCTCGCACGGGCACACGCACAGCAAGGCAGCCTAGTACTTGTCGCCGGAAGTGTGCATCGGTTCCGGCGACACGAAACGCATCAAAGGCCGCGCGAGAAGACATCGAGTTCCCGTTTCTCGATCGAGGACCCTGCAGTTATCTTCCCAGGAGTCCCGTCGACAACGGCACGTCGAGGAGGATCGACGTCGCAAGTTCGTGTGAAGCAGGGCGGGCGCACTCACAAATACGGTCATCGGGCCGCCCTGTCACAAGTAGATGGGCGCCCGTATCACCGCCTGGACGTCGAGGTCGTTATCGTCGAGCTTTTCGGCTCATTCAAATACAGCTCGATCTCGGCAGGCCCCGGCCCAGGGTATCGTTGGCGACTGACGTCGAACCTTTAAGGTGGCGTGGGCAAGCGCCGGTCCGCAGAGTTGTGCCCATCGCGATTATGGCGGCCGCGCAGGCGCCTGAAGGAGCCTTTTCGCGAGGTGAGCTACCGAGCGCCACATGATCGACGGCTCTCGCCCTCTCACGAACGCGGTTGTTCGAGCACGTCGAAGGACGAGGCAGGGGTCTCCTAGTTGTAGGACTTGCCTGCCGCGGGGATTTCGATCAAACGTTCGACGGCGCCTTCCGTGCAATTCTTGGGTAACCAGAACGAGACCCCGGGTTTTGGCTGGCATCTCCTTCGCGACTGCCGCGCAAAAAAACGACCTCGTTATATTCGTCGTCAGCGAGATTGCCGCCGGGCTAGTGATCTTGCCCACGCGTTCCTTCACAGGTCTGCCGTGCAGATCATAGCTCTTTTCACAGGCCACATTCACTTTCTCGACGGTCCCACCAGGTTTCGGCATCGGCTTTGCCGACAACCGTGTCCGACCACTGCCTTGGACGTCTTGCCTGACAGCGCCTGGCTCTGCTCGATGCTCACTGAGCATCAGCTGCTCCTGGCGAGGCAAACAGCTGCCACGAAAGCCATCGTCATGGGCTGCGCGGTCATCCGCACCTGCTGTGTCTCACTGGGTGATGTTTGTGAGGTCGGCATCGAGCCGCTTGCGCACCATGTTCGGCACCTTTGCAGTCTTGATCGCTTCGAGATTGGGCGGACTGTCACCCACCTGGATCAGGGCAACCATGCCCATGCCGGAATGTGGGGTGCATTTCAGGACATAGACGCCTGGAACATCGAATTTCGCGCGATATAGCTCATTCGGCTTTGACTTGAAGTCGGCAACGCCATCCGGAATGAGGCCTTTGAAGGTTTCGACGTTGTGGCCCTTGTCGGTGGGGATGAAGGTGACGGTGTCGCCGGGGGCGATCTTCAGGAAGCCAGGCTCGAACACCATCGCGCCTTCCGTGCCTTTGTTGAGCATCCGAACCTGGTGGTCGGCCGCCATCAACGGCGCTGCCGAAACAATCAAGGCTGCCGCTGCAGCGATCAGACCGAATTTTAACCGCATTTGCAAGCTCCTTTTCTGCGAGACCCAATCAGCCTCATGAATGTGTCTTAGCAGATGCCGGAATTGGGCTCTTTGACGCCCGTCAAATTCGGGGAAAAAAGGCAGAAGGTCCCAATTTTTGCCTGCTTGCCCAGCGCCCTTGCGAGGGACATGGCAGCCTGCAAGCGATGTAGGAATCACCGAAGGACAAGCACGCTCGGCGAACGTCGGCGCTGCTGAACAGCTTAGGATTGCCGTGACTGAGCTCATATCGCGTCGAGAAGTTCGCGGAGGGCATGAATGTCGATCCCGCGGCTTGTCGCGTGTGTTGAGGTTTACCCTCTGACAGAAATCCTCGGAAAAATCATCAGTGTCGCCCGATAACCGTACCAGCGGGCAAGATTGACGTTCCGCAGGTCGTGCCTGCCCTCGGGAATAACGATGTTGCGCGACGCAAGTTTCGTAACGGTGTGGGCCAGGGTCTCAATGGTCAGGCCGAGATGATCCGCAATGTCTTGACGATTCATGGAAACGCGCAACGGACCTTGGCGGACGCGGGTTGCGCCGGAATGCAAGCTTCACGATGAAGCTGCAGGGGCGCTCCTCGGCGTTCTTCTTCGGCAACAGCACCATCTGTTCATGCGAAGCGGCCGCCTCCTGCCAGAGCAACGAGAGCTAGGTCGAGCGAGCGCATTAGACCGAGCGACTTCCCCGTGGAAACTCATGTGCGATATCCGGCGGATCTTGCATTTCGTGACGGCCTCAGCCGTAAATAGGAAATCGTTTTGCAGCGACGCGCCGTTGAGATCGCCGGCGAATTGAAGAGCGATTATCACCCGACGATCTTTCGCCGATGATACGAAGCAGGCGCACGACACCTTCTTCCACCTGGACAAGATGGTTGCTTATCACCCTCCCACCAAATCGCCTTACCGGCTGCGACGGCCTCGGCCGCCGAGCCTACGAACAGCGAAGAGAGGGATTGGCCGGCATGTATGGCTTCGCGCCCCTTCGCGCCATTGTCGAACGCGTGGTTGTTCTGCACAGCATCTTCATCGCCCCTTGTGGCAGTGGGTGCGGTAGAAAGCAGCTGCGTCACACGGGAGTAAGCGGGCGGTGCCAAAGGGGGAAGTTTGCAACAGAGTGTAACAACGTCGGTTCGTCCACCGCTTCCAGTCCGCTTGTTGATGTAGATCAAGGAGCCGTTCCCGTCTTCGTGACAGTCCTGCCTCGAAATCCGAGAAAGCCGGCCGCGAGGCGGTCGTCTGCGCACTGGAGACGACATCATGAATTACACGACAGAAACGATGGTGATCGCGGTCGCAGCGTTTCTGGCGCTGCTCGCGGCCGCATTCGCGCACGATCATCTGTTTGCAGTCCATATGGGTATACTTTGCCTCTGCCTGGTTGCGGGAACGCTGCTGCTTGTCAGAAACGCAGAGTTTTCGCCGACGGGCCAACAGCGCAAAACAGAGCTTACGGGCTATTGCGACGAGGTAATCCGCTACGGCCTGATCGCTACGGTGTTCTGGGGCGTCGTCGGCTTCCTCGTCGGCGTGATCATCGCGCTGCAGCTCGCCTTTCCCGACCTCAACATCGCGCCCTATTGGAATTTCGGAAGATTGCGGCCGGTTCACACATCGGCGGTGATCTTCGCCTTCGGCGGCAACGCGCTGATCATGACATCCTTCTATGTGGTGCAACGCACCTGTCGCGCGCGTCTCTTCGGAGGAACACTCGCCTGGTTCGTCTTCTGGGGCTACCAGCTGTTCATCGTGATGGCTGCGACCGGCTACGTGATCGGCATCAATCAGTCGCGCGAATATGCCGAGCCCGAATGGTACGTCGACCTGTGGCTTACCATCGTCTGGGTCGCCTATCTGGCCGTCTATCTCGGAACGATCCTGAAGCGCAAAGAGCCGCATATCTACGTGGCAAACTGGTTCTATCTCAGCTTCATAGTCACCATTGCGATGCTGCATGTGGTCAACAACCTCGCTGTTCCGGCGTCGTTCCTCGGCTCCAAGAGCTATTCTCTCTTCTCCGGCGTCCAGGATGCACTCACCCAATGGTGGTACGGCCACAACGCCGTCGGCTTCTTCCTCACCGCCGGCTTCCTGGGGATGATGTACTATTTTGTGCCGAAGCAGGCCAACCGGCCGGTTTATTCCTACCGGCTGTCGATCATCCACTTCTGGGCCCTGATCTTCATGTATATCTGGGCCGGCCCGCATCATCTGCATTACACGGCGCTGCCTGACTGGGCGCAGACGCTCGGAATGGTCTTCTCCGTCATGCTCTGGATGCCCTCCTGGGGCGGCATGATCAACGGTTTGATGACCCTTTCGGGCGCCTGGGACAAAATTCGCACCGACCCGATCATCCGGATGATGATCGTCGCCATCGCATTTTATGGGATGTCGACCTTCGAAGGCCCGATGATGTCGATAAAGGCTGTCAATTCGCTCAGCCACTATACCGAATGGACGATCGGTCACGTGCATTCCGGAGCACTTGGCTGGGTGGGTATGATCACCTTCGGGGCGATATACTACCTGACGCCGAAACTGTGGGGGCGCGAGCGCCTCTACAGCCTGCGGATGGTCAACTGGCACTTCTGGCTCGCGACGCTCGGGATCGTGATCTACGCCGCGGTGCTCTGGGTCGCGGGCATCCAGCAGGGGCTGATGTGGCGAGAATACAATTCCCAGGGCTTCCTCGTCTATTCCTTCGCTGAAACGGTCGCGGCGATGATCCCCTATTACGTGCTGCGTGCCGTCGGCGGAGCACTCTACCTAGCGGGTGGCCTCGTCATGGCCTGGAACGTGTTCATGACGATCCGCGGCCACCTGCGCGACGAAGCGCCAATCCCGACCAGTTTGGTGCCCCAGGCACAGCCTGCCGAGTGAGGTGAGACATGGCATCGTTACTTGATAAACATAAGACCCTCGAGAAGAACGCGACGCTTCTTCTGGTCGGCTCGCTGCTGGTCGTCAGCATTGGCGGCATCGTTGAAATCGCACCGCTGTTCTACCTGCAGAACACGATCGAAAAAGTGGAAGGCATGCGGCCCTACACGCCGCTAGAGCTCGCCGGACGGAACATCTACATCCGTGAAGGCTGCTATCTCTGCCACAGCCAGATGATCCGGCCGTTCCGTGATGAGGTCGAACGTTACGGCCATTATTCGCTCGCCGCGGAATCGATGTACGACCACCCGTTCCAATGGGGATCCAAGCGGACAGGGCCCGATCTGGCCCGCGTCGGGGGGCGTTACTCGAACGAATGGCACGTCCAGCATCTCGCAAATCCGCGGGCCGTGGTGCCGGAATCAATCATGCCGAGCTACGCCTTCCTCGAAGAGAAGGAGGTGACGGTCAGGAGTATCGGAGAGGACCTCAAGGCCAATGAGGACGTGGGCGTGCCTTACAGCGACGACATGCTGGCGAATGCCGAGGCCGACATGAGAGCCCAGGCCGATCCGAACGCGGACACGGCGGCTCTACTCAAGCGCTACCCAAATGCGAATGTCGGCGATCTCGACGGCGATCCAACCCGGCTGACCGAGATGGACGCGCTGGTGTCCTACCTGCAGATGCTCGGAACGCTGGTTAATTTCTCGACCTATGACGACGCGACCGGCTACCGGTGAGGTGATCCATGGAAACTTACACTGCAATGAGACACTTCTCCGACAGCTGGGGCCTCCTGGCAATGGCCGCATTCTTCGTCGGCGCGGTCATGCTCACCCTTCGCCCAGGTAGCAAGCAGACGGCCAAAGATGCCGCCGATATTCCCTTGAAGGACGATTGAGATGTCGCAAAAGCATATCGATGAACTGAGCGGCGTCGAAACGACGGGTCATGAATGGGACGGCATCCAAGAGCTCAACAATCCCATGCCGCGCTGGTGGATCTGGACCTTCTACGTGACGATCCTCTGGGCGATCGGCTACGCCATCGCTTACCCGGCCATCCCGATGATCACTTCCGCCACTAACGGCTATCTCGGTTATTCAACGCGCGCCGAGCTGCAGCAGGACCTCAATCTCGCTAAGTCATCGCAGACGGAGTTCCATGACCTGATCGCTGCCAAGACAGTGGAGGAGATCGACGCGGATCCTGCTCTTCGTAAATTCGCGATCGCTGGCGGCGCATCCGCTTTCAAGGTGAACTGCGCGCCCTGCCATGGATCGGGAGCGAGCGGCGGTCCGGGGTTTCCGAATCTCAACGACGACGACTGGCTGTGGGGCGGGGATCTGAATGCCATCCAGGCCACGATCTCTCATGGCATCCGCTTCGACGGCGATACGGATAGCCATTCCTCCGAAATGCCGCCCTTTGCCGGTGTTCTGGAGCCCATCCAGATGAAGCAGGTCGCCGCCTTTGTCTGGGGGCTGACCAATACGCCCTCGGATGTCGGTCTGGCGGCGGCCGGAAAACAGGTTTTCTTCGACAATTGCGCCCCATGTCACGGCGAGGACGCCAAAGGAAAGGTGGAAATGGGTGCGCCGGATCTCGCCGACGCAATCTGGCTGAAGTCGCGGGGTGAAGACGCCATCCTTCGTCAGGTTGCCTCTCCCAAACATGGCGTAATGCCTGCCTGGGCAGCGCGCCTGGGGGACACAACGGTAAACGAGCTTACTATTTTCGTTCATGCGCTCGGCGGCGGCACGTAAGGAGAAAAGACATGACAGCCCACGACCGCAATCCGATCCTCCCTCTCTACGGCGCGCCGCGTGCTGTTATCCGATCGCGTGTCTCAGCCCGCGCCCAACAGATGCCTGCGTCTTCGGAGCAGGACGACCCGGCAAAAATCGGCAATTCGATGGTGAGTTTGATCTGCCTCAAAGACCACAAGCAGACGAGCCGATAGTTTCAGCTCCTGTGGAGGACGTCCCAGCGGTTTCTCCGCCGCTGTCCTCCGGCCACGCCCTTACTCTGGGGCGTGGCCTTTTCGCTTCTGCACGGTCGTTCTTGATCTGCATCAAGGAACGGATCCGCCACGGCTGGGAAAAGAGTGGTGAAAATCGGACAGGTCCTATGAATCTCTATACCCGCCCTAATCTAAATGACATTGACCACGTTCGCGTCGAACCCGTCAACGCCCGGCGCAACCGCCAGTCTCTCTATGCGCCGCGCAAGAAGATCTTTCCGAAACGAGCCGAAGGGCCCTTTCGCCGGTTCAAATGGGTCTTGATGCTGCTCACGCTTGGCACATATTACCTCGCGCCGTGGATTCGCTGGGACCGCGGTCCCTATGCGCCCAATCAGGCAATCCTCGTCGACCTCGCCTCGCGGCGCTTCTTCTTTTTCTTCATCGAGATCTGGCCGCAGGAATTCTACTATGTGGCGGGCCTGCTCGTCATGGCGGGCTTCGGCCTCTTTCTCCTCACCGCCGCTGTCGGCCGCGCCTGGTGTGGCTATGCCTGTCCGCAGACCGTCTGGGTCGATCTCTTTATCGTCGTCGAACGCGCCGTCGAAGGCGACCGAAACGCTCGGATGAAGCTCGATGCCGACCCCTTCACTTTCGACAAGCTCAGGAAGCGGGTGATCAAGCACGCGATCTGGTTGCTGATCGCCGTCGCCACGGGCGGAGCATGGATCTTCTATTTTGCCGACGCGCCGAGCCTGGCGGCTTCACTGTTTGACGGCAGCGCTCCTGCCGCTGCGTATGCCACGATCGCCACCCTGACCGCGACGACCTATGTGCTTGGCGGCCTCATGCGCGAACAGACATGCACCTATATGTGTCCGTGGCCGCGCATTCAGGGCGCGATGCTGGATGAGAATTCGCTTGTTGTCACCTACAACGACTGGCGGGGCGAGCAGCGGTCGCGCCATGGCAAGAAGGCTCAGGGTCTGCCGGTGGGCGATTGCGTGGACTGCAATGCCTGCGTCGCCGTCTGCCCGATGGGGATCGACATCCGCGACGGCCAGCAGATGGAATGCATCACATGCGCCCTCTGCATCGACGCCTGTGGCGGCGTCATGGACAAGCTCGGGAAGCCACACGGCCTGATCGCCTATGCGACGCTCAAGGAATATTCGAGCAACATGTCGCTTGCTACTGACGGAGGACGGACAGCCATCCAGCCCTCCAATGTCCGAAACGACGACGGAAGCTTCATGCCAGCTGTCCGGAATTTCGACTGGCGCATCATCTTCCGCCGAAGAATTGTCTTCTACGGTGTCGTCTGGGCATCGATCGGCGTCGCCATGGTCGTCCATCTCGCCTTACGCGATCGGCTCAGGCTCAACGTTATCCACGACCGGAACCCTCAATATGTTCTGGAAAGCGACGGCTCCATCCGAAACGGCTACACGCTGCATGTCCTCAACATGGTGCCGAAGCCGCGGGACGTGACCATCACCCTCGTCGGGCTGGAGGGGGGCACAATGCGCATTCCCGAGTTCGGCAGGCAGGATGCCCGCAGCTTCACCGCTCACGTCGAACCCGACGCGGCCACGACGCTCAAGGTCTTCGTCACGCGCGCCCCAGACGGGGCAGAGATCAACGAATTCCTCTTCGTCATCGAAGATATAGGTCAAGACGCAGGTCAAGCCGACCGGGCGAGCTATCGCGCCGCGTTCAACGCGCCGGGAGACGTGAAATGAAGACTTCTACTCAGGGCTTTACCGGCTTGCACGTGCTGCTTGCCACCTCGGCATTCTTCGCCGTAGTGATCGCCGTAAACGCCACCATGGCCTTCTATGCTGCGTCCAGCTGGAGTGGCATCGTCGTGGAAAACACCTATGTGGCCAGCCAGGAATTCAACACCAGGGCGGCAGCGATGAAGGCAATGGCCGCCTCCGGCGTCGAGGGCGCGCTCGTCGTTAAGGGCATCCAAATCCGTTACGACATCCACGACAAGGCCGGCACGCCTGCGATCATCGATGATGTCACGCTGAACTTCAAACGGCCCGTCGGCGATCATGAGGATTTCCGCGTGACGCTCCGGAAGACGGGCGAAGGGCGGTTCGAAGCCGATCACCAGGTTGTCGCCGGCGACTGGATCGTCGAGGCCATATCGAGAATGAACGGGGCGGTCGTCATGCATGAGGCCAAACGCTTCGACACCGCGGAGTTCCGCCAATGACCTGCTGCTCGATGGATGCGGAAAGCGTTCTCGGCCTCAGCGCGACATCCGCCAGCGCCGAGGAGGTATGCCTTGCAAGCCACCCGCTCGGGGCAGGGTTACGCCAGATCGACCTCAGCGTACCCGACGTCCACTGTGGCGGCTGCATATTGACCCTCGAAAAAGCGCTGTCGGCGCTTGCGTTCGTCAGGAAAGCCCGGGTCAATCTCACCGCCCGGCGTGTCACCTGCGTCTATCAGGAAGAGATCGAGGCGAAGGCGACCGATCCCTCCGAAATCCTCGCCGCGATCACCTTGGCCGGATACCGCGCCCATCTCATCACGTCGACAGCACCCGAAACCGACAGGATCCGGAACCAGCTACTGCTGGCGATTGGAGTTTCCGGCTTTGCGGCCGCCAACATCATGATGCTCTCGGTGTCGGTATGGTCGGGCGCCGATGCGGCCACGCGCGACATGTTTCACTGGATCTCGGCGATGATCGCGGCGCCGGCGCTGATTTATGGTGGACGCTTCTTCTTCAAATCGGCCTGGAGCGGGCTCAAGCGTAGGCGCACCAACATGGATGTTCCGATCTCGCTTGCAGTGACGCTGTCCTATGCGGTCTCCCTATGGGAAACCATGCACCATGGCGAACATGCCTGGTTCGACGCGTCGGTGTCTCTGCTGTTCTTCCTGCTGATCGGCAGAACCCTCGATCATGTAATGCGGGAAAAAGCCCGCGCCGCGATCAACGGGCTTGCCAGACTGGCGCCGCGCGGGGCGCAGCTGATGATGCCGGACGGGTCGCGGCACTACATCCCGGTCGAAGAGATCGCCGTCGGGGATAACATCGCGATTGCCGCCGGCCGACGCATTCCCGTCGATGGCATGATCGTCAGCGGCGAGAGCGATGTTGACCTCTCCATCGTCACCGGTGAAAGCAGCACGGTCGCCGTCGCCGCAGGCAGCGCGCTGAATTCGGGTGCGATGAACCTGACCGGTTCGCTCGTCCTGCGGGCGACCAAAGTGGCAAGGGATTCGCTTCTTTCCGAGATCATCGGCCTGATGGAAGCGGCCGAGGGCGGCAGGGCTCGTTATCGCCGGGTCGCCGATCGCGCCGCAGCACTTTATTCTCCCGCCGTGCACCTGTTGGCGCTGGCTTCCTTTCTCGCCTGGGGCTTGCTTGGGGGCGATTGGAAACAGGCCATGCTGGTCGCGGTCGCGGTGCTGATCATCACATGCCCCTGCGCATTGGGCCTTGCTGTACCGGTGGTCCAGGTGGTCGCCGCCGGCGAACTTTTCCGCAGGGGCATCGTGGTGAAGGACGGTTCGGCGCTCGAAAGACTGGCCGACGCGGACATGGTGGCCTTCGACAAGACCGGCACCCTGACGATGGGCCGGCCCCGCCTCGTCCGAAGCGACGCGATCGCGGGCAATAGCGCCATCGTTTGCGCAATGGCGGCGCATTCACGGCATCCGCTTTCCCAGGGTCTGGTGCGGGACATAGACATCTCTTACCCCTTCGCCTTCGACAGGGTCACGGAAATCGCCGGCGGGGGGCTGGAAGCCTGGAAAGGAGCGGACTTCTATCGGCTCGGCAACCGGGCCTTTGCCTGCGGAACCGGGCTCACGCCCGCGGGCGATACTCCGTTTTCGGAGGTGGTCCTGTCGAAAAACGGCGTCGATCTCGCCCGTTTCCTGTTTGACGACACGCTTCGTCCGGGCGCCGCCGAGGCTTTCCGCCAGCTCGCTGCAGCCGGTATCGAAACGCTGATAGTATCCGGCGACAGGCAGGCCGTCGTCGACAACACAGCGCGGGCTCTCGGTATCGGCAAAGCTCTGGGCGACCTGGCGCCGAAACAGAAGGTCGAGGAACTCCAGAGGCTGGGCGCCGAGGGCTATCGTGTGCTCATGGTCGGCGACGGGATCAACGACGCACCGGCGCTGGCCGCCGCGCAGGTCTCGATGGCGCCCGCAACCGCATCCGACGTCGGCAGGCAAGCTGCCGACCTTATCTTCTTCAACGATCGTCTCGATGCCGTTCCTGAGGCAATCGCCGTTGCGCGAAGATCCGCCAGCCTCATTCGACAGAACTTTGCTCTCGCCATCGGTTACAACGTGCTTGCGGTACCGATCGCAATCGCCGGCCTGGCAACGCCGCTGATAGCGGCGGTGGCCATGTCGACTTCGTCGATCATCGTCGTGACGAATGCGCTGCGATTAAATGCCTTCGGCAGGCGCCCCGGCCTACGGAGCGAGCCGCTTGCCGGCGGACGTGCGGAAGTTGAAACCACATGAACATGCTGATCTATCTGATGCCGATCGCACTGCTGATGGGGGGAATGGGTCTCCTGGCGTTCCTCTGGTCGCTGACGAGCCGCCAGTACGACGACCTTGAAGGAGCAGCTTGGCGAATCCTCGTCGAGGACGAAACCGATTGCAAAAGACCTTGAACCGCTCACGGCCGAAACGAAAGGAAGATCGATGCTATCGAGACATCCCATACTTTTGCGATCTGACCTGTTTCACGGCCTGGACAAAGCAAGGATAGAAGAACTGGCCGACACGGCTCAGTTCCAGATCTTCGCACCGGACGAGCGGATTATCGCCGAGGGCCAGCAGGCGTCGTTCGTCTATTGCGTGATGCGCGGCTTCGTGCGACTTTCGAAGTCGGAATCCGCGGGGCGCCAGGCAGATATCTGCATCTGCGAACCGGGCGAGACGTTCGGCGAATATCTCCTGTCGGGAGGCGGCTCCTACACCTACAGCGCATGGTCCGCCGACGGCGCAGAGGTCGCGTTGTTCGACCTTGTGGAGTTGCGGGCGCTTGCCGACCGGGACCCCGTCATGCGTCGCAACGTGATGCGCATCATGGCCCGGCATCTGCTCGGTGCCATGGATTGCATAGCGGGAGACCGGCTGCACACGGCTGCACAGCGTGTTGCGAATTACCTCGTCAGCCGCTGCCCGGCCTCAGCATCGCAGGCCACCTTTCGCCTGCCTTACCGGAAGAGAATTCTGGCCGGCAAACTGGGGGTTGCGCCCGAAGCCCTTTCGCGGGCTTTCGCTGCCCTCGGTCCTGCAGGGGTCGAAGTCAGAGGCAGGGTCGTCGTGGTCGACAGCGTCGACCTGCTGCGGAAGGCGTGCTGACCTCGGGGTAGGGCGATAACCGCGCCGGAATTCGACCGCCGTCAATGTGGCGATCGCTTGCTCCGTTATGGCCAGGCGCAAAATGTACCAGGACGTCATGCTCATCGGGATTGTTCTTGTCATCTCGACTGTTTTCATCGCTTGCTTCAGGCCTTGTCCGCATCAACGGTGGCGCTGACGACACATGCGGATACCGTCGGACTGGCGGGCTTAATAGGGAAGTGCAGACGAACGGGCGCAACGAGCACCAACATGCGACGGAGAGCGTCCGGCGTTATTCTTCGAGGAGCAGGGCCGTCGCGAGATAACCCATGCTGATGGTGCTTGCGAAGAGGTAGATGAACAGGCCCTGCGCGAGATAACTCTCAACCGTGCCTGCCGCGGCAAATCCATTTTGCCAAACGAAGAAGCCCACGGCGGATCCAATTGCGAACCCCGTCGCCAAACGCGTGAGCATGAACCTGATCATGCGAGGCATGGCACCACCTCAGACTTACTCATTACAAATGGCCGGGCAACGGGAATGGTGGCTGGCCAATTGAGTTTTGTCAACGACTGGCGCAAGCCGTCATGCAAGCAGCGGCGGGAGCCGGAGACTACAACAGTGCATCTTCTGTCTTTCGCAGCCGGCGTTATCACGCCTGCGAATGCGTCGAGGCTGAGGGAGTTGCGAGTTGCAAGGACGATGCGCGCTAAGGACCTAGCGCGGCGGCGGCTTCTGTGGTCGAGCGGTTTGCCAGACGTGTCGGGATGCGGGAATAAAGAACGGCTCCGGCCACGCCCACGACCGCATAGAGCACGAACATCAGCTTGATGGCAATCTGTCGACCAAGCCCGACGAACGCCCTCGCATCAGGCAGGGCGTCGGCTAAGGCGCCGACGAGGCTGTGGCGCGCGAACGTCCTCGTCCCATCGGAATCGCCGACGTGCGAGCTTGCTATGCCAATGATGCGGGTCGAGCGCGCGGTGCCGTTTCCACTCACCGAAGGCGCCCAATAGCTACCCTTCACAACAATGATCCAGCAAGCCTTTGGACGCGCTAGAGCAAGTCCTGCGATCGATGAATCGATTGTGATGTGACGGCGTCCATCGATGCTGATTCAAACATCCACAGAGAAGAGGTGGATGATGGGACAAGCACTGAGCGATGATCTTCGAATACGGGTTTTGAAAGCGTCTGCGGCCGGCATGTCGGCTCGACAGGCTGCGGCTCGTTTCGGAGTTGGGATTTCGACGGCGATCCGCTGGATTGCAAGAGCGAAAGAGGGTGAGTTAACTGCTCGGCCACAGGGCTGGAGACGACCTTCGGCAGTGGATGCACACGAGGAATTCGTTGTCGCGTTGATCAACGAGCGTAGGGATGTGACGCTCGATGAGATGGTTGAGCGCTTGTCCGTCGAGCGGCAGGTGAAGATCAGCCGCAGCGCACTTGGCGCTTGGCTTCGAGGCCGCGGATGGACCTTTGAAAAAAGACCGCCCACGCACTGGAGCAGGACCGGCCGGATGTCCTAAAGCGCCGGCGTGTCTGGTTCGACGGCCAACTGGATCTCGATCCAGAAAAGCTGATCTTCATCGACGAAACCGGCCTTTCGACCAAGATGGCACGGCTACGCGGACGTGCACTTCGAGGTGAGCGTTGCCGAGCTGGCGTGCCACATGGCCATTGGAAAACAACGACCTTTACCGGAGCGTTGCGCCTCACTGGGATGACCGCGCCGTTTGTCTACGATGGCGCCATGAACGGTAATTGTCTTCCTGGCTTACGTCGAACAGGTATTGGGGCCTACCCTGGAGATCGGCGACGTGGTGGTCATGGACAACCTACCGGCTCACAAGACAGCGGGTGTACGCGACGCCATCGAACGTGTCGGCGCCACGCTCATGTTCCTGCCCCCTTACAGCCCAGACTTCAATCCGATCGAGAACGCCTTCTCCAAACTGAAGGCGATGCTGCGAGGTCGGGCAGAGCGAAAGATTGACGCCCTCTGGGATGCAGTTGGCGCCCTGATACCCCGCTTCACCCCCGCAGAATGCGCCAATTGCTTCAAGGCTGCTGGATATGATCCGGATTGAACAGGATTTGCTCTAGACGCTAGGAGAGGATGCGCCCCCGCCTTGTCTCGTCGCGTGCTGCGCCCACATCGCGATCCAGTGAACACCTCTCCTCAATCCTGCGAGGGCGCCGAGAATTTGTTCAGCGGAGTGCCGGTTCATCAAGCCGGCTCATGCTCGGACGATTCATCAGTCAAGATCAAGCGAGTCGGATCTTTCAAGTCAAACTCAATAACACGTGGCACGAAGAGACGGGCATAGCGCGTGAAGGCGCTGGCCGGCGGAAAGCGAATTACCGTATCGCATCGGGCGAGAAGGTACATCTCTGTAAGAGCAGAGATACCGCCGTCCACTCCGAGCGATGCACTGTGTAATGGCCGGCCTGGGCCGCCTGAAAGCATTTCGGGATAGTGATTGATCGGGAAATACACCGAGTAAATGGTCCCGTACCTGCGCGCTGTCCGTACACAAGAAAACCATCACAGGGCGTCGATGCGGTATCGCTTTGGCCTTTTCGATGGCAGTGCACACTGACCTGCCACTGAGAATTTCCTCCAGAATGGATTAGAGTCCGGCCCATTGATCTGAACCCTTCAAACTGGACCAATTTTGGTTAGAGTTTTCCGGTGCATTTTCCTGGCTGGGAAAGGGACCAGAAGACGATGAAAGCGTCGCAGTTTTCGGACGCTCAGAAGGCGTTCATTCTGAAGCAAGGTGATGAAGGCGTGTCGGTTGCTGAAATCTGCAGGAAGGCGGGGATCAGCCAGGCGACTTATTTCAACTGGAAGAAAAAATACGCGGGCATGCTGCCACCGGAGATGAAGAGGCTGAAACAGCTCGAGGACGAGAATTCGCGCCTGAAGAAGATCGTCGCGGATCTGACGCTGGACCGCGAGATGTTGCAGGATGTCATCCGCCGAAAGCTCTAAGGCCTGCTCGGAAGCGGGAGATGGTGAAAGGCATGTGCTGCGATTGGGCGATCTCGATCCGACGTGCTTGTGGAGCGTTGAACTTCGATCGATCAACTCACCACTATACCTCTCGCCGTGCTGATCAGGCCGGTCTGGAACGTCGTATTCGCGAGATCTGCGAGATCCGTGTGCGGTACGGCTATCGCCGCGTGCATGTGCTGTTGGAACGCGAGGGTTGGGGCACCAACATCAAGCGAACCTACCGCATTTACAGGGACTTGGGGCTACAGTTGCGGAACAAGACACCGAAGCGGGGGGTAAAAGCCAAGCTTCGCGAGGATCGGCACATGGCCGTCGGACCCAACGACGTCTGGGCGATGGACTTCGTTCACGACCAACTCGCAACGGGTAAGAAACTGCGCGTGCTGACGGTGGTCG
>NZ_JAULSE010000044.1:0-18614 GCF_030518245.1 Rhizobium sp. CBN3 | reverse complement strand
CGCCGCAAGAAGCACCTCAGCGTCGCAACGAGCGGCGACGAGCCTGGCGATGAGCCGAAGGCCCTTTCCGAATGCGACGTCAAATCGAACATCAAGTCCATTCCGGGCGTGGCATGTGCCCAATAGGACCAAGCTTTCGAAGGAAAAAAACGTGTCAAATATTGTATGTGAACGTGACACGGACTGCAGGCGAAAGTCTTTGCGCGCACCGTCGTCGATTTTCGTTCCGAACACAAATAGCGGGGTGCAGTTGCCTTGGTATACTATCTACCCAACAATACAGGAGTTTTCTTCAGAAATCGGCGCCCACACTCATGAGCAATGGCTGAGAAGCCAGGGAACTGATGACGCTGTCTCGCTCTATCTCCACATTCCATTCTGCCGCTCGATGTGCTGGTATTGTGGTTTTCCGACTAGCATCACTCGTCGGGACACTTTGATAACCAATTATCTAGCAATGCTGCGCGAGGAAATCCGCCTGGTCGCCGAGCAAGTGCCGCAGGCACTCTCAGTGGGTGACGTGCACTTTGGCGGCGGATCCCCGACCATTATGCCATCGGCAGACTTCCTGTCGCTAATGGAACTCCTGCGCGGCCGTTTTGCGATTGAGCGAGGTGCAACCATTGCCGTTGAGGTCGACCCGCGCACGTTCACCACCGATATGGCCGAAGCCCTAGAAAGGACCGGTGTGAATCGCGCAAGCGTCGGTGTGCAGAGCTTCGATCCCGTCGTACAAAAAGCGATCAACCGGATTCAGAGCGAGGCGCAAGTGATGACCGCCGTCGAAAACCTCCGCCTGTATGGGGTCAGGCGTATCAATTTCGACTTGATGTTCGGTTTGCCGAACCAAACCGTCCAGTCCTGTCTCGAGAGCGCTATGTTAGCTATTGCGATGCGTCCCGACCGCCTCGCGGTTTTCGGTTATTCCCACGTTCCATCTTTTCGAAAAAATCAGCGCTTGATTGACACAGCAGCACTGCCCGATATAGCCGCGCGAGCTGAGCAGGCCTCAGCCATGGCCGATACGTTAGTTGCAGCAGGCTATCTGCAAATTGGTCTCGACCATTTTGCTTTGCCGGATGACGAGCTTGCAATAGCACAGAGAGCTGGTCGTCTGCGCCGAAATTCGCTTGGTTACTCTGCCGAAACCTGCTCAACTGTCATCGGTTTGGGCGCGTCCGCCATTGGTCGTTGCGGCGACGGTTACGTTCAAAACGATCTCACGCAAAGCTGTTATAACCGGCACATAGCATCCGGCCGCTTGGCGATCTCAAGGGGCTACCGTTTAACTACCGAGGATCGCGTAAGAGCTGCAATCATCGAACAGCTCATGTGCTACTTGGAGGCGGACATATCAGCAATCTGTACGGCTCAGGGATTTGATCAGACCCATCTAGTGAGTTCAGCTAAGCAGCTAGAGATTCTGGCTGAGGATGGGATCGTTGAGTTTGACAACGGTTTAGTCCGTGTGCGGCACGAACGTCGCTCTGCCCTTCGCCATGTCGCTGCCGCGTTCGATGCTTATCTTGGCCGCCAGCCGATCTAGACTGGCAAACGGAGGGCCTTGGAGTGATCACATAATCGAGCTCGAGTTCGTCGAGATGTTAGGCAGGAGGCAAGCCCCCAATTGCTCGATTTTAAATCGATCGCTGAATTCGCAGTCCATGGCATGTGTCGGTCTCGATCGCGTCACAGTTCAGCTCTCGCCACTGGCAAAGAAATCCGCCGTCAAATATCGTGAAAGGTCTGGCGCAGCACGGCTTCACCGGCTCGGTTGAGCGCGCCAACTTGAAGCAGGCGACACCTTCGTTCAAAACGGACCAGACGCCCGGACAGTTCAGCTTGACGCCACCAATGCGGCTTCGATTGCGCAGGCGGCGGAGACGCGCATCCAGGAAACCTGCGGCAGGCTCGATGTCCACGGTGGCGATCGAGCGCGGTTAAATGCCTAGAACATGGCCTAAACACTCTTGTCGTTGATCTCGACGAAATGGGACCGTGTTCGGACCCCAATTATTTGTCCTTGCCGTACACAGGTGATGCTGCCGCTGGCTCCACTACATGCCCGGGGCGACAGGTTGTTGCACTGCGACAGGTCACCGTTCAAACCGCTCCAGCATTGTTCTCAACTGCGCGTTTTGCAGCCTTAGCTTTCTGGCTAGTTGCCTCCTGAGCACCCTGATGTCTTCGTCGAGGCTCATCTGGTCCGCAGTGTGAACTGCCGGGGCAGCGTTTGCAATCGCGGCTGATGCCTTCTTACGCGGGGCGACCTCGAGAGTTCGCTCGAGCCTCGTAGCATCGTGCCCAGCGGCGATGTCGGTACTAAGCCCGCCGAATGGAGGTGGATCGGCCGCCTCAACGTTTTTGGCATCTTGGCCTTCTACCTGATCGTGGCCACCGATTCCGACTTCCTTAGAAACGACAAACTCGGTGGAAATTGCAGGAGAATGGCCGTGACGGGGAGGCCCCTCGCTTGCCGGTCGAACGGCGCTTATCAGGCTCTTCTCGGCAGGCGTTTCGGTCGGACCGGCAATGGCCAATGTGTCCGGCGTAACCTTCTGGTCCGAACCGTTTTCTCGCTTTTGTTCGCGACCCGGTGAGATCAGTCGGGCAAGAAGTTTCCAGGGAGACGCCATCTATCCGACCTCGCGTTTTATCCCGCAAGCAGGCAGTGAGTTTGGGGTCCGGCAACAGCATTACCGTTGCCGAATTGTTTGTCTCGATAAGAATGTAGATACGGTCGCTTATTGACCGGCTGCTTATATCAATCGAGCTTGAGCCGTTTGCGCAGATCTTCATTTTCAGCGCGAAGTTTTTCAGCAAGAAGCTTGCGCAGCCGCTGATTTTCCTCTTCCAACTGCAAAAGGTCTGCCATTTCATCGCTCGCCGTCATCGGGGCAGCCGGCGCTGCCTGCACAGCCTTTGGAGCACGGTGCACAGGTGCGCGTTTGGCGCTCGCCGTGGCTTCGATAGCCTTTGTCTTGCGCCCTCTCCTCTTCACACCACCGTCCCCGGCCAGCGCAGCTGCCGGCTCTGCCGTAGCGTCAGCTAACGCGGTCTCGAGTGCCGCGACTTTTTTGGCGCGCGGTTTGCGCTGTTTCTTCGGCGCATTAGGCGTTTCGACAACGGTCTGTCCATCGACCTTGGTTGTCGTATTAGTCTCGTCGGCCATGCTCATCTCCTGTGTATCTGATGCAGTTGTCGACGGCCCGAGAGGCGCTGTCAACAACTGCTCGGCCTGATCTTGTTCCGGCAAAGACATTTCGCTGTCGGGTTTGCCACTCTGAGAGCTACCTGACAGAAAAGGCAATGCCTCTTCCTCTAGATCGCGCGCGACTGACTTTAGATCCACATTGCCCCAGATCGAGTTCGATCTGGCATCAAGTTTTCGCCTGCCGTTCTTGTACTCGACGGCAAAACTGCGTTGCACTTTTTTCAATATAAGAGGCCTTGGAGAATCCACGGGGTGGCTGATGTTATGCTGGAACAGCACGAATAGCGCCTACCGGACTACCAGTCTATACCCACGGTCTAGCCTGAGGCCAATTTTTTAGCGCCGCGTTATTTTTTGGAGTTACCGCGGCCTCTGCCGATTTATCGTCCCGGTCCCTAAGTGGTGAAGGAGCCGCGCACCAACCCAGGCTTCTCCTTCGTCGGCTGGCGCTTCAAAGACCAGATGCTGCGCACTCACGCCGGGGAAAATGTTGAAGCGCTTGGCCCACGTTTCGCGGCACTCGCAGCGGCGGTGCTGACCAAGACCGAACGCAGTTTCCTTGCAGCTAGCGCCGCCATTAGGCTCATTGATGTGCCGAGACGAACATGCGGCTTGGCTTTGTCGGCTGAAACAAGAGTAGCGAAGGAGTGTTGCTTTTATGACAAGACACGAGGAGTTTGTCGGTCGAATGTCACAGGCGGATCTGCCTTGCACACGGCCGCCATAGAGAGAAGGATGGGGTCGCCGCTCGCTTCACTGCTGAGTCACGCCATCGTTTTCGTGAATGCATTCCATCCAAACAATCGATTTTACTGATCGAAACGGTTGCCATTAGAAGACGCTGAAGAAGCGTTTTGTAAAAGCCGTAATTCGGAGTTCTTAAAATGGGTCCTCGGGTGCCGTGGAGACTGTGCTGGGAAAACGAGATGAGGCAGTCGGTCTGCTGCCTGGTCTCGATCGTTATCTTGCGCTCGACGTGATCGAGTAGAATCTTGGTCGTTGCTTCTCGACGTTTCAGTGGGCTCTCACGGGACGCACTTTTGCCCCGGTCGATGCCGCCTCCTATTCGTCTTCACCGCGCGCTGGTCATCTTTCTACTGCTTCCCCTTCTAGCGTTGTTGCAGATCGGTTCTCACGCCGTGGGCGCCGTTCGACGTGATTATCAATGGCGGTCCCACCGCGTGGTAGCTGAGTTCGGTACTGGCGCATATGCGAATGACGGAGGCCGGCGGCGGAATTCTGTGTGCTATGCCTCGGAGCCAACGCAGGCGCACTCGCCGCTGCAAGGATACGGTCTGCGACCTTTGTAGCGACCACCAAACGTCGTTGTGGCTGTCGGGCGGAAAGATGAAGGACTGGGTAATGTGGATACGTTACGCGGCGTTACTGCCGCAAATGCTTCGGTCTGGGGCTCTGTTAGCGCCGATTGTCGGCAATCTCACCGATCCGGTCACGATCTGATTTCGGCTTCGACCCGTGAACTCTAGCTGCACTGTCAAGCGCCACCCTATGAAACTACGAAAGCCGGTGGCCAGGCCAGAGCGACCTACCTTTCGAAACGAACTGGAGAGCAACATGCTGTGTCTAGGGCTCAGTGGCGGTCTAAGCAGAGTCTACGAAAATTCGTTCGATCTACCGAACACCTTTATGCACGATGGGGCTGCGGTTCTCGTTCGCGACGGGCGAGTGATAGCGGCGGTCGAGGAGGAGCGCCTTAACCGGATCAAGCACTCCAACAAGTTACCAACGCGTTCGATTCAATATTGCCTCGCATCTGCAGGTGTTCAGCTTAGCGACATCGACCGCATCGCGTATTATGCGACCGAGGCCTATTGCAACGCTGTGCTCGAGCGCGTGCGCCTCTCTTACCCAAGCACCCCAATACCGGATGCGAGACTGTTTTTGTGCGGCTTACTCGGGCAAGAATTTGGTGCCGAAATTGATCCCTCACGTGTGTCCTTCGTGAGCCACCATATGTCGCACGCCGTGAGCTCGTTTTTCATGTCGGGCTTCGAGCGAAGTTTGGTCCTCTCAATTGACGGCGGTGGAGACTTTCTTTCGGGGCTTTTGGCGATTGGTTCCAGCACGGAGATTGAGCCACTCGTGACATTCCCGGAGAATGATTCTCTAGGGCTGCTATACTTGGAAACGATCCGCTACCTAGGTTATGGCGCGTTCGATGAATATAAGATCATGGGTCTGGCACCTTACGGCAATCCCGCTTCGTACCGCGAGATCTTCGAACAATTTTACGAACTCCTAGACGACGGTGGTTATCGGGTCCATCTCGACCGAGTTGGTCCTACGTTGCTCAGTAACATTCAAATACGCCAGAAAGGCATGCCGTTCACGCAGCAGCATAAAGATGTGAGTGCTTCACTGCAGGAAGCACTGGAACGGATCGTGTTCCACGTCCTACGGCATTACACCAAGGTTACGGGCATCGAACGACTGTGTTTGGCCGGAGGAGTGGCACACAACTGCACTTTGAATGGCAAGCTGCTGTACTCGGGGATGTTTGACGACATCTTCGTGCAACCGGCGGCCCATGACGCTGGCTGCGCACTAGGCGCCGCATTGATGGCGTCTCATGATCTGGGGCATCCGGCACCTCGTGAGCGTTTGCAAAACGTCTATTGGGGACCCGACCTGGAGAGCGAAGGAAGCGTGGAGGAGGAACTTTTTGCTTGGGGCCAGCATCTCGAAATTGAACGCAGTGATGACGTGACAGGCAAAGCAGCCGAATGGATTGCGGATGGCGCCGTGATCGCCTGGGTGCAGGGGCGTTCGGAGTTCGGTCCACGGGCGCTAGGCAACCGGAGTATTCTTGCTGAACCGAGGCCGGCGTCAAACAAGGATCGAATTAATATGATGGTCAAGAAGCGGGAAGGCTACCGCCCATTTGCTCCCTCGGTATTGGAGGAGGACGCCGTGGAATTCTTTGATCTGCCAGGTACCTTGCGCAAATTTCCTTTTATGAATTTCGTAGTGTCTGTGCGCGAACCCAAGCGTAGTTCGCTAGGCGCCATCACGCACGTAGATGGTACGGCTCGTTTGCAGACAGTGTCACGCGAGACAAATCCCGCATATTGGGAGCTAATCAATGCTTTCGGGAAGCGAACCGGCGTTCCGATCTTGCTCAACACGTCGTTTAACAACAACGCCGAGCCGGTAGTAGATTCGGTTAGGGATGCCGTAACGACTTTTTTGACGACCGACCTGGATGCACTTGTGATCGGTCCATTTCTCGTCAAGAAGCGAATCTCAACGATGGAGGAGTGGAATAAACTAGCAGTTTCCTTGCCACCTTACGCAAGTCTCCATCAGGCGCGTGCATATTCCACCCTGGATCGGCAAGAGACTGTATGTGAGATCCGCACAGGCGCCTCCAGCCTGCAGGCCGTGCGTATTTCACCGGAGTTGTTTGAACAGCTAATTAGGATTGAGGGAGAAGCCCTGGTTGGAGACATTTTGGATGGAATCGCGCCGGTTTCAGGTAGTCGTGAGACTTTCCTAAATGAACTTCGGCAGATTTGGGAGCAGCGTTGCATATGCTTAAGCCCGGTACGTGGCCGCAAATCACAGGTATCCGTCCCCGCTGAGGCCTCGGTGACTAGTGGGCTTTCAGCATAGCTTGGGGTCGCTTCGTTACGCCAAACAAACTCGCGAATAACAAAGCCCGCGACAGACAATGCGCCGTGCCCACCTATCGCACGGCGAAGCGTCAACAACCATGTCGAAAGAAGGGCCAAATGGCTCGGTATTTCAGTGATATCCTGCCCGAGCTCGTTCAGCAGTGGCACTTCGAAAACTTAAGGAGAATGTGATGGATCCGGTGTGTGGGTTAGACGTACATCGACAGATCGTTTCGCTTCTCGATAAGCCTAACCCTGTAATCTTTGACATTGGGTGCAATGACGGAAGCGATGCTCAACGCTTTCTGCGCCTTCTTCCGAGCGCCCAGCTCTATTGCTTTGAGCCAGACCCCAGAGCCGCTGCACGCTTCAAGGAAAAATGGGTTCTGATCGGGATCGGATGAGGCTATCCGAGGTTGCGATCAGCGACCGAAACGCGAGGATCGAGTTTCATCCCAGCAATGGCAATGACAGCGCTAAGGAATGGGATCTCTCGGGCTCGATACGCCGTCCCAAGAACCATCTTTCTGAGTACGAGTGGGTTCGGTTTGACCCTCCGATTTCGGTTGAGACTAGGAGGCTGGATGACTGGTGCAGCGAAGCTGGCCTAGAGAACATAGATCTCATCTGGATGGATGTGCAGGGAGCCGAGGCCGACGTTATTGCCGGTGGCAATCAGATCCTGATGAGAACGCGTTACATATATGCTGAGTATAGTGATCATGAGCTCTATGAAGGTCAGCTTCCCCTGCGCGCCATTCTTGAGCTCTTACCTTCCTTCCAGGTGGTAGTTGAGTATCCCCGAGGAGTGGAGGGTGACGTTTTGCTTAAAAACTCAAGCCTATAGCCGGTTCCCTTTTTGGGATTCAAGAACCGCGCGAGTTTGCCGGAGGCTTCAACTCATGAGAGATTGGAGCCGATATGAGCAAGACAACGAACAATTTCTCGCCTGAAGTCCTCCGCATGGTGCTGGATCACGAAGCCGAGCACCCCGCGCGGTGGGCTGCCGTTTCATCTATCGCGGCCAAGATCGGTTTCTTGCCGGCCACGCACGCTGCACGAATGGGTGAAGAAGACCGAGGTCGATAGCGGTAAGCGAGCAGGCCGGCCGAACGATGTCGCTGAGAATATGAAGGCTCTTGAGCGGGAGAGCCGCGAGCTTCGTCAGGCCAACGCGATTGTGCGCAAAGCGTCGGCGTATTTTGCCCAGGCGAAACCTGCCACCGGAAAAGACGCTCGACAGCTTTGATTTTGATGCAGTCCCTATGCTCTCCAGGCCCAGGTCATGGCCATTGCCGCTGGCGACAGCTGGGTCGCGAAAGGTGCCAATATCCTCATGTTCGGTACGCCGGGCGGCGGAAAGAGCCATCTCGCCGCGGCCCTCGACCTCGCGCTGATCGAGAACGGTTGGCGGGTGCTGTTCACTCGCACGACCGACCTCGTCCAGAAACTGCAGGTCGCACGGCGTGAACTCCAGCTCGAATCCGCCGTCGCAAAGCTCGACAAGTTCGATCTGCTTATCCTCGACGACCTGGCCTACGTCACTAGGACCAGGCCTAAACCCGCGTGCTCTTCGAACTCATCTCCGCAAGATATGAGCGGCGCTCCATCATCATCACCGCCAATCAGCCCTTTGGAGAATGGAACCGCGTCTTTCCGGACCCGGCCATGACGCTTGCCGCGGTGGACCGACTTGTTCATCACGCTACGATCATTCGAAATGAACGTCGAAAGCTAACGGCGACGTTCCGCGATGGAAGCCAAACGTGGTCGACCCAGCCGGCTTGCGGCCATTACCTCTATCTCATTGCAAAACGATGACACTGAAACGTCAGGAATCCGGTCTTCTCCATACAAGGCAGCCGATCGAACAAAATGTCGTAGCCTGACGGGAGACGCAGGGGTGTCCCTCCCGCATGCGGCGCCCTTTGCTATCCCGGATGAAGGGGATGGCGGCAACGACATGCGCAAGCCCACTGAGGATAGAAGGACTGGGTGAAAAGACGCCCCTGAAAACAGTGGGTTTGGCGACACTTGTTGGTTCGGGCAGGCAAGACGTCGTCTACATGCATCGAATGGATGACTCGCATTTAAACAATAGATTTCACCAATTTTCGCGGATGCTCCATAGACGGCCGTCTCCACTCCACCGGGTATGATCCGTTGAAAGGCTCTCAACCAATCCAACAACGCCTGTAGCCCCGAAGCACTGGCGGCGGGAATGGCATCAATCCTACCTGGTATCGCCTGGCCTTAGCCGAAGAAAGGAAACGTCTCATGAAGGTTACTGGTTACTACGTCATCGTTGCAGCGTTGCTCGCATTGGCATTGCGGGCCGGGCCGTCACTTGCAGCAGATGATCGTAACCAAGATTGCGGCCCGGCGACAAGTGACCCCCGCGCAAACCTGAATGGTGCTGACAAAGCCCATTCAGCGGAGCACACTCAAGACTTCAATTGCCAAGATACTCCTGCCGAAGAAGGTGAGTGCTACGAGTGCGTCTTACCCCCCGAAGTACGTATTGAAGGCGCCGAAGTGATCGACGTCGCAGACCGAAACTTTTATCCGCGGAAAACACTGCTACTCGCCAGAATGATCAGGCACCACTGAATCGTGTCGGTTGAAGGTAGCAGTAAGACCATCAAAGCCACGGCGGCTGGAACATCGATACTTTCTCAATTTTAGGCGACCCTTTGCTTGCTGATCTCTCGTGGCGCCGCATTGCGACACCAAGCCTTTTCACCTTTTATCTCGCCACCTCGCTACGGATGAAGACATGCGGTTCAAGGGCCTTGATCTGAATCTCCTCGTCGCACTCGACGCCCTGATGACCGAGCGTAATCTCACGGCGGCAGCGCGCAGCATCAACTTGAGCCAACCGGCCATGAGCGCGGCCGTCGGCAGGTTACGCACCTATTTCAATGACGACCTTTTTACCATGGTCGGTCGCGAACTCGTTCCAACCCCGCGTGCGGAGCGGCTCGCGCCTTCGGTCCGCGAGGCTCTGCTTCACATCCAGGTCTCGATCATATCTTGGGATCCGTTTTGCCCTGCTCAATCGGATCGCTGCTTCAGAGTTATTCTTTCCGATTACGCCGCACTCGTTTTTTTTGAAAAGGTCGTGACGCGTGTCGCCCGAGAAGCGCCCGCCGTCAGCTTCGAGTTGCTGCCGATCGCCGATAACTACGATGAGTACTTGCGGCGCGGTGACGCCGATTTTCTCATCTTTCCGGAATTGCTCATGTCGCGCGCACATCCTAAGGTGGCGTTATTCGAGGAGACCCTCGTGTGCGTGGGCTGCCACTCGAACAAGCTACTCTCGGAGCAACTTACACTCGAGAGGTATATGTCGATGGGACACGTTGTGGTGAAGTTTGGGAACGCTAGGACGGCTTCCTTCGAGGAATGGTGTTTGCTTGGGCATGGGCTTAAGAGACATGTCGAAGTAGTCGTGCAGGGCTTCAGCATGGTTCCGTTCATGCTTTCAGGGACCGAGCGCATAGCGACAATGCCCTTACGCCTGGTCAAGCAGCTCGAAAAGACAATACCCCTGCGGATCGCCGACCTTCCGCTACCGCTGCCCGCGTTCACACAGGCCCTCCAATGGCCCGCGCTTCACAATAGTGGTCAGGCAAGCCTCTGGATGCGGGACGTGCTATGTCAGGAAGCATCCCGCATGCCCTCGCCCCATGAGGTAATGAGACGTCTCAGGATTTCCTAGCATTCTTTCGTGGTTTTGTCGTTCGGCGTGATTCATGGCGTCGGAATGAGGAGCCTCTTTGAGACGTCGCCGCTACAGTCTCACGGATGATCGATCCTGTCCCGCTGGCCCAACAGCCGCGCTGACTGACGACCAAGTATGGAGGAACTGGACAGATGCTCTCCTACGCCCGCCGTTCAACGACCAATGAAACAACCTCCTCGACAGTTTGTCGACGACGCAAGTCGAAGGTTCACGCAGCTCCAATCGACATTAGAGTCTGTCAGGGTTATTCTGAACCATACCCTGCATGTCTGAGGTAGTTGGAGCACTCCTGGGGACTGAACGCCTTCAAGAGTTCTCCAATGCGTCTCCATGTAGTTTCAACGGTTCGTTCGTCTGCCTTTCTGACGAGTGTCTTGAGCTTTGCGAACATCATCTCGATGGGATTGAGGTCGGGGCTGTAGGGCGGCAGGAAAAAGAGATGTGCACCGACATCTCGGATCGCATCGCGGGCCGGCTTTCCCTTGTGGCTTCCCAGATTGTCGAGGATGACGATGTCACCGGATTTGAGTGTCGGGACCAGACATTGGCGAACCCATGCGGTAAAAGCGATGCCATTGATGGGACCATCGAGGACGAAGGGGGCAACGATGCTATCGCGGCGTAAGCCGGCCAGGAAGGTCAGTGTCTTCCAATGACCATGAGGGACTTTTGCAATGAGGGGCTCTCCCCGCTGACACCAGCCGCAGGTGCGCGTCATGTTGGTCTTGACCCAAGTCTCGTCGATGAAGACGAGACGGTCCGGATCAGGCCGGTGCTGATGGGTCTTCCATCGCATCCGGAACCGGGCCACCTTCGGGCGGTCTTGCTCGCTTGCCACCATCGTTTTTTTTGAAGGTCTTGCCTTCGCTGCGCAGAAAGCGCCAGACGGTGTCGTGAGACACGTTGATCCCCGCAGCCTTCAGGTCCGCCGACAGTGCGCGCACCGTCCAGTCGGACTTGACTTGTAGCCGCTGACGCACTGCATCGGCGGCCGCACCCCTCAGTGTCGGTTTGACATAGCCGCCGATCTTCGCCGGCACCAGGCCTTTACCTGAACGATCGAGTTGTCCGATCCGCACCGCTGTCGCAGCCGATATGCCAAACCGCTCCGCTGCGGCGCGAACCGTAATGCCATCACTCAACGCTGTCGCAATGCGCGTTCGCAAATCCAGAGAAAGAGGTCGCACCATCATTGCCGGCCTCCACACCAGCAATGACCTTGAATCACAAAATTGAAGGCAAGGGAATCTCCGCACGATTCCGATTAGCGCTGACAGACTCTAGCAAGGAGCGGCAAACCAACCCCTAATATGGGACGGGTTCACCACATCCGAGCCGTGGCGCCAGATTGCCCTCCGGTGATACCTCAACGTCTTTATTTTTGCGGCAGAACATTCTCACTGCCCTTTTCCACCTGATCGATCACGAGCAGCTTTACCGGCTCGGTGCCGTTGTTCGCCCCTTTATGCCATATCCCCCAGGACTCGACGATAAAATTCCCTGCCGTGAAAATGCTTTCTTTCCCAGATTCTGTATTGGTGACCGTGATCTCCCCGGAAAGCACATAGCCATAGCGCTGATAGCGATGCTGATGAATTGGCAACGTCGCACCGGGCGCAATCTCATAAATCGAAGCGATGACCTCGACATCCTTCCGTGGAACGATGATGGGCTGACCGGCAATCGTACGATCGGTCCTTAAGATAGGCGTAGCCGCGACCGCATTGTTTTCGAACGCGTTCGCGGGACACGCCAGAGCAAAGAGCGCCGTAGCGATTGAGATGACCTTCATTTGCTTTTCTCCTGATACACGCCGGATCTTCCTGAAGGGTGTTTGCTTCCGAGTTCGGCCAGTTGCAGAGCGACAAACCTGCATCGTCTCACCGGCGCCGACACGGGTTCATTTGTTCCCGGACTATGATGATTATCTTCAGAGCTCTGCGGGTCTTTTCAAGATACTGCATCGCAATACCCCTCATGGCGTGGTGGCGAGTAGCGTCAAGACATCAGGCGCCGACGCAACAGCGCTGCCGACAGGAAGAACGGCAAAATCGCGTAGATGCAAAGCGCGCCTATATGCATGCCCATGCTGCCCGCGGGGCGCCCAAGCATTGCCGGGCGTATGAGGTCGATCGCATGCGCTAGAGGCAAGAACTGCGCTACCTGCTGAAAGGCCTGGGGCAGTTGCGCGATTGGAAACACCGCGCCGCACAAGAACAGCATTGGTGTCAGGACGAGCGTCTGGTAAAAAATGAAATACTCGTAACTGGGCGCAAGCGCCGTGACTACCATCGCAAGGCTCGCGAATGCAAATCCAGTGAGCATGATAACTGGCAGCACATAGACGACTGATGGCCACGTCGTATAGCCTAGCACGGTGGCGACGATTATGATTCCCGTACCGGCAAGAAATGCCTTGCTCGCTGCCCATGCCAACTCACCCAGGATGATGTCCCCAAGTGTCATTTGTGTGTAGAGCATGGCTTCCCAGGTGCGTTGGG
The DNA here is from genome assembly GCF_030518245.1 of Rhizobium sp. CBN3. Lineage (NCBI taxonomy): Bacteria > Pseudomonadati > Pseudomonadota > Alphaproteobacteria > Hyphomicrobiales > Rhizobiaceae > Rhizobium > Rhizobium sp. CBN3. Next base: position 5,519 of record NZ_JAULSE010000044.1, on the reverse strand, counting down.
CGTGCATTCGCGTAAAGGCCGCGTAAATCGTCTCGAACGTCGCAGAGGTCATCGCACTTGTCGCCACCATGCCGCCCGCCAAGAACGCAACGTAAGTTGTGCCGTCAACGCGACCCACAATAATTCCGAGGCCAAGGCCGAGGCCAAAAAGGTAGATCATAGGATCGGCCAGACTTCCAACAATTGACGCAAGTGCTACTTTCTTCCATGCCAGATAGTTGCGTCGCCATATCGCAATCCAGTTAAAAGCGTTGGCGGGCAGAGCCGCGGCACAACCTTCACCCATCGTTCACTTCTCCATCTCGCGCCCGGTCAACCGCAAAAACACATCCTCAAGATTCGGCGGACGCTGCAGAATGCGCAAGCCCGCGCGCTCCCGCAACCGCACACGCACCTGCTCCGGGTCGGACACATAGCAAAAAAGGGTCTCGCCGCTAATTTCGACGCGATCGGCATATGGCCCGACCAGCGATTCCAATTCATGCGGATCGCCGCCGTAGATCTCAATGACTTCGCACCCGATCAGTTCATCGATCAGGTCATGCGGACGCCCTTCGGCAATGCTGCGACCTCTTTCGAGTACGCAGAGTCGATCGCATAGCCGTTCGGCCTCTTCCATGAAATGGGTGGTCAAGATGATCGTTTTGCCGCGCGTAAGCAGGGAACGCAGGCGCTCCCAGATCAGGTGGCGCGCGTGCGGGTCGAGACCGGTGGTCGGCTCGTCCATGACAAGTAGCTGCGGGTCATTGATCAACGCACGCGCTAGCGTCAGGCGCCGCTTCATGCCGCCTGAAAGTTCAGACACACGCGCATTCACCTTGCTCTCTAGGCGTGCAAACTCAAGGAGCGACGGCATGACCGCCTCGACTTTGCGTGTATTCATGCCGAAGTAGCGGCCGTAGACCAGCAGATTCTCGCGCACAGTGAATTCAGGCTCAAGGTTGTCGAATTGCGGCACCACGCCGATACCCTTTCGCGCCAAGCGAGCCTGGGCAGGCACCGGCACGCCGAGCACAGTAATCTTCCCCGCATCAGGGGCTGTCATGCCAAGGATCATGCGTGCGATCGTGCTCTTGCCCGCGCCGTTCGGTCCAAGCAGCCCGAAGCATTGCCCCGGAGAAACGCGGAACGATAGCGCGTTGACCACGGCCTTGTCGCCATATGTCTTGCTTACGTCGGAAAAATCTATTGCGGACATGAACATGCGCTCATCTGACCGTCGGGCGCCGTTGACTGGCATTTCTTCGGTTGGTTGTGTTCTTCTTGGTCCATCGCACCGTATGTGTTCATTGCGTCTCCATTAAAGGGCCGCAGCAGCATCCGGGAAAACGCCTCGTCCGTGGTAATTGGCACTCGTGTTGCAGAGCAGCCGAATGTCCCTGAGCTTGTTACATTCGAAGAGTAGCTCGGCGACTTCACGGAGAGAGTGCCTGGGATGGTCTGCAATCGTGCAGATTCATCGAGATGGACAACAGCCGGAATTCTGTCCTGGCATCTCATCCGCGTCTGATGCTTAAACAACATTTCACAATCCGGAGTTCGAGGGATGACTATATAAGGCGCACGCTCCTCCAGGCAGATCGGCGCCACGAGGCGGAGCCACGGGCTGCGGTGGCCGCGCGGCACCTATCACGATAATAGTTCTTGCAGGGAAATGCCCTGTCATTGGAACGAGACCGGGGCCCTCGACGGATTCGAGAGAACTGTCAGCATTGCACCCCTTCCATCGATGATTTGATCAATAACGCGTTGATCCGGACCGTGTTGCGCCAATGCGGCGCCAATCACGTCGAGATTGTCTAGAGTTTCATATCGCGGGTCGTTGCCCCGCTTCTCCTGCTCGACGCAGGAGGCGAGCCACCCATCCTCGACAAGCGCGTCCGCTCCGTCACGGGTCAATTTTGTACCACAGACGCGCATAGTGTCTCCATGTCTGAACGTCGAGGGTTGGGGCCGTTAAGAGGCAGAAATCGGATTCCGGAAACAGGCGAGTAAGCAATCTTCGTTGACCGACCCACCCCGACACTCAAGCCGCTCTAGCTCGAGCAAAGTTTCGTTCAGCATGCCGAGGACCGTCTCAGCACCAGCAACGTGGCCCCAGCGACGACAATTGGCGTCGCGCGCCGATCCGAAAACCAGATATCCACCTGGCGCAAGCATCCGCACTAAATTCCGAACAGCCCCTCTCATCTCGGCTATTCCTCCAACGTAGTAGAGCACTTCCGCCACAACGATCAAATCAAACCTCTCGTCAGGTGAAAACTGTTGAACATCAGAGACTATCCAGCTGATGTGCGGAGAATCCCTCATGCGTCGACGCGATCTTTCTATAGCGTGAGGCACAACATCGATCACGGTGAGCCGTTTGCAGTGGGGGGCTAGCTGCACCGTAAATGCGCCGGCAGCGCATCCCACTTCGAGCGCATTTGAGATGGATCCCTGGGCAAGCGCCAAGCGGAGCATTTGCGTGTGACGCTCACGCTCGAATGGATTGGCGTCGAGTCCCCATGGATCGGGTGCAGCCAGTTCCCGATTCAGCAATTGATAATTGTCGCTCTGTGTCAACTCGTTCACCTCGGTAAATAGATCTTACTCGTCGCTGCACATGCAGTCAGACGTCGTTCGCCTGGCAGAATCGCGGGCGGGGTTGAGCCTTCGAGGCGCTGTCGCATGTCCAGAACATTCTGTAGTGCGCGCATCAGTCGCCGGATGTTGATTCGAGTTGCCAGCAGAGCTGCGCGACAGCCAGTCGCTATTGCTCAGCGTGCACAGCGCGTAGGCTTTCAAGGGCAGTAGCAGAAAAATATTGATGAATGCATGCAGAGAGAACCCGAGGAACCGTCGTTGGCGGGCCCGGAGCGCGACAACGCTGCAGTGGATCATCGTCATGGCCACGATCATCAGGGATGCCAACCAAGGCACGGTGCCCGTCAATGCAAGCTGTGCGAGCCCCGTCAGCACTGATAGTGCCAGAAGCAGCGGTCCGAGGTTCTGTCCGACAACGTCGAGCGTAAGGAAGCGATGGAGGTTGGGCAGCAGGCGCAGCCCAAGCAACGTGTCCCGGTACGTGCTCCGCGCCCAGCGTAGTTGTTGGCGCAGATACGGTCCTAGCTTGTTCGGAACGACTGTCGCTGCGATGGCGCTCGGCACGTACTCCGTTCGAAAGCCTGCCTTCAGCATAAGAATGGTGAGATGCCGATCCTCACCGAAATCGCTTGGCTTTCCCCGAAAATACTGTGATTCGTACTGGTCAAGCAGCGAAGCGAGCGCAGAGCGACGGTAGATAGCACATGGACCGCAGCAGCACATAACGGCTCCGAAGCGAGCTTGTGCCGCACGCTCCTCGTTGCAAGCCAGCCAGTACTCCATATCGATCAAACGGGTCAGCCAACTATCGTTTCGGTTGCGGGCCGTCAACTGTCCCATGGCCGCGCCGACAGCCGGATCTTGCATTTTAGGCACGAGCTTCCTGATGACGTCAGATGCGAGGATCGTGTCGGAGTCGACGTTTAACACCATATCTCCAGCAGAGCGGCGTATCGCGGCGATCTGTGCCTTCCGTTTACCAACATTCTGGGGAAGCAGGAGAATATTGAATCTGGGGTCTCGTGCGAAGGCCTCGTGCACAGGTCGCAAAGCCTCGCGATTTTCGGAACCGTCATCAACTAGGTAAACCTGCAGCCTTCCCCCGTATTCCTGACCCGCAATAGAAGCCAGGCACTCCGAAAGCGTGCGGGGATCCTCGTTGAAGCTTGGCACGATGACATCTACGCTGGGCAGCTCCTCAAAGCCGGCCAAGCTCTGGGACGCCAATGAAACATCGGTCGGCAGAGAATAAACGGCCTGCACGCTTTTATAAGCAGTCGAGAGAAGTGCATAAAGCGAGACGGCGACAGTGCTGGTTGTGTCAAGCATATCCATCAGAACTCCCGAGGAAGCGAGCGGAATACAAAGCCGCGATCATGCAAAGCTGGAATTATGCTAGATAACGCCATGATAGTCTGGTGGCGCAGACTGCGGTCAGTTCCTTGTTGCATTTCACTGGAGGGACAACCGTCGTGCAAGAGCACGATTGACCCCGGCCGGACAGACTGCAGCACATCATTGACAATGCCGTCGGCCCCGGGAAGAGACCAGTCTCGCGGATCTACCGACCAGTGCACGGCAGTGAGTTCCGCATTCGCCGAAACCTTGAGCACTTCTTCGGTCCAGATGCCGTAAGGAGCCCGGATGTGCCGCACCACCGCCTGAGGCGACGCCATTTTTATGGCTCTGTTTGTCTCGAGTATCTGACGTTGCACCTCGTCGGGTTCGCAGTCAGACAGGTCTGGATGCGTCATTGTGTGGTTGGCGACTTCATGTCCCTCTGCAATCATTCGCTGGATCAATTTAGATTGATCGGCCAGGAACTCGCCGATGACGAAGAATGTTGCCGGCACCCGGTGTTCAGCCAGAATATCGAGAATCTCCGGTGTACAAAATGGATGCGGACCGTCGTCGAACGTCAAATAAACGCTGTGACTACCAGTGCCGTCATCGCGCTCACCGTGCACTTCGCACGAGCAATCGAGGTGCGTCATTGCTCTCGTCCTTTCCGGTAAATTATCCTGGTGGCATTCGGAGACCGGCCACCAAAGGGTAGGATGATGACGCCGCGCGTGGACGCAGGTCGAAACGCGCGCGTGGCAGCGTGTAGCGTACGCCGTTTCCCCAAAATAGCGGTCACCAGGCCGCCTCGTCTGAATCTGTCAATACCGCGGCTCGTTGCGGACTGTACCGAGTGCGATTGGTGGTGAACCCCCGAGCTGTCGACGATTGCAAGGTGATGCAATGGGCTGATCGACCGCTTATGCAAGCATTACATTCCAAAGCCACACATTTGACCCCTCTACACCACTGGGCGCGCCATCGACGACTTGATTTCCGTCAAGATGCTCGTCTAATGGATCACGCCATTCAATTCGTAAAATCGATTGTTTGGATGATACCCATTCACAGCATAGATAAAATTCGAGCTCCACGGTTCCTGCTAACGGACCGAGCCTGTTGTCGTGACTGGCGGGGGACTTGCGTCGTCGTTCCCTGGAAGAACTTATGAGCCGATTCAAGATATTGCTGGCGTACGGGTTATTTGCGATGACCAGATCACCAGTTCTCATTTCCGGGACCGTTCTTCCCATCATGGTGGAACAAGCCCTCAATCGAGAGTGTTTACCGCCCCGATGAACAAATTTTCCGGGAACGTGAACCGAGCTTCTTTAAGCCCAGGACGATACTGATGCTAACACGGTAGTTTGTGATGCCTGTTAATGTGGCGGTGCGACCAAGCTGCCGAACGCCAGATATTTCAGATGACCTGCCACTGAATTTTCATCCGGCGGCGATTAGAGCCTCGGCGGTCTTTGAAACGCTCCCAAACGTTGGACCACCGGATGCTAGAGTTTTCCGGCTTCATTCAGGGAGGCGGGCTGGTTGCGCCTCCCGAATTCACCAACGAGATCGGCACCTTGTTGCCGATC
>NZ_JAULSE010000043.1:0-19113 GCF_030518245.1 Rhizobium sp. CBN3 | reverse complement strand
CCATCGGCTCTTCGGTCGAGGGATCGATGACCTCAAGTGTTTTCGAAACCGAGGGCTCGATCCACTCACCGTCGATATAGAAGCTGTGGGCGTGTTTCATTGGTGGCTCCCTTGAATGGCTCTGATCTATCCCCCTGCCGATTGAAATTCCGATCCGTCCCGCGGTCGCAACTGTCTGCATTTGTGGGAGAGGATATGAGAATCGCAGACGTCGCCGGCGATCGGAGTGGTGTACTGACCGAAGCTGAGGCCGATCACGGTGCCAGATTGTAAATCTCGGCAAGGTCGCTAAGATCCCAATTACCGCCAGACAAGACCGCACACACTTTTTCATCTGGCTTGACGTCTATGCCGCCGGCCAGCAGTCCTCCTATGCCGATGGAGGCGGCTGGTTCCGCGATCAATTTCGCATGCTTGGCGAGGGCACGCATTCCGGTAATGATGTGTTCGTCTTCAACAAGAACAATCTCGTCGACATATTTTTCGATAATCGGGTACGGATTTTGACCCGGAACGCTTAACCTCAGACCATCCGCGATCGTGTTTTTTAACGGAAGCGATGTGCGCTCCTTGTTTTTCCGGCTGTAAAAATATTTCGGCGTCAAGGCAGGCTCTGCCGCGATAACACGTACCGATGGCTTGGTTTCCTTAATCGCAGTGGCGATGCCCGAGATCAGCCCTCCACCGCCCAGGGGTACGATGACCGTGTCCACATCTTCCAAGTCTTCGAGGATCTCACACCCGATCGTTCCCTGACCAGCCATTACGACGGGGTCCTCGAAGCCGTGAATGACCGCATAATTGTGTCCTTCCGCGATCTCGTAGACTTTTCTCCATCGAGCAGCATTATCACCATCAAAAAGAATGACTTCCGCGCCAAGGGCTTCTGTATTGGCGATCTTGATTTTTGGCGTGGTGACCGGCAGCACCAGCAGCACTTTTACGCCGAGCATCTTGGCTGCGTAAGCGAGCGCCTGGGCGTGGTTCCCCGACGAGGTCGCAATTATCCCATTTGCCATCTCTTCTCGGGGCAGCGAGAGAGCCTTGTTCAGGGCGCCGCGGATCTTGAATGCGCCAGTGATCTGCAGGGTTTCCGGCTTGAGGTAGAGCTGACAACCAGCCGCTTTCTCGATTTTGTCGGCACGCAATAGCGGCGTGTGTCTGACGTGCGGCTTTAGCCGCTGCTGAGCTTCGCGGATGTCCTGAATGGTAGGATAGTTGCGCATGGTCATTCCTCAAAAAACTGGAAGAAAGTGCCGACATTGTTCGCAATGGCGTTGCGATAAATTTTGCTGGCGGTCGTATTGTCTTGTATGGCCATGCCAGTGGAGTCGAAAATGGTGATTTCGTCATCACCTTCCCGTCCCGGCTTCCTCCCCAACAACACCTCGCCGATTTCGCCGTGGATATCGTCCCTGGCAATGATGTTTTTATCCAGCGGGTGCCAGGTCTCGCCCTTTTGCGTGCATTGTGAAAGCGAGTCGACGATGATTTTGGCGTTTCGGAAAAGCTCCGGATCCAGCTCCTGTTTGCCGCGCTGATCCGTGCCGATTGCAACGATGTGCGTACCGGGTTTTACCCATTCCGCTTCCACAAGCGACCCTTTCCCTCGGGTCGTTGTGATCAGGATGTCGGCCCGCTCGACCGCCTCCTTCTTCGAGCTTGCGACGGTGACGGGAATGCCGAATTCGCGCTCGATATCCGCCTTGTATTTGGAACTTGTCTCGTAGGTGCTGTCCCAGGCGTGGATCTCTTCGATCTTCATGATCTCGTTGATCGCCCGGATTTGCATTCTTGCCTGATTGCCTGTGCCGATCGACGCGATCGTCCTGGCGTTCTTCCTGGCCAGTGCTTTGACGGAGACAGCTCCCGCCGCCCCGGTTCTGAGGCCGGTGATCAAGCTGCCATCCATGATGCAAATCAACGCACAGCTCCTGGCATCAAATAGCAGGATGGTGCCCATGCTGTTCGGCACGCCATGTTCTGCCGGATTGTTGGTGAACCCTCCGGAATGTGCTTTCATGGAGATGATTTCCGCGACTTTATCGTAGCCAAGCTTGAAGTCGATCTCGCCACGCAGCGAGGGCAGATGAATCCCGATATAGTCGGGCTGTTCCACCTGATCGCTGCTGAAGGCCCTGTAAGCCTCTTCGACCGCGCCGATGACCTCGGTCATGCTGATGAGCCGCTCTACGTCATGCTTCTTGAGCAACAGCGTTTTCATGCGTGACCTCTCTCATTCAATGGCGTCGGGGCATCAGGACCTGACCTGCATCGATCGTATCAGGGCCAATGTGGCTCTATTGGCCATATTCGCGGGACCTCAGGCAGATTGTTTTATATCGCACGGCGATTTTGGCAGAGAGTGCCGGCAGGCGTCTCATGGAGCTCGAGGGGAGTGCTGGAATGATCCCGTCACTTCCAATGCTAATATCGGCGAGTGATTGGGAGCTGACCCAGTCGATCTTACTCGCTGTCGCGTACGGGTACCGAATGACGAGCTTCCCAGGATTGGATTCTTTCAGCTCGCGAATTCTTTGCAACGCAAGCCCCATATTTCGCAACTGCGCTTTCGTTTCCGGCGTGACGACTTGACCGGGCTGTACCTGTCTGACGCGCCCGGCATCTCGACCGCGGATCACTCTGACCCAGCACTCACAAGGGCAAACGATATTTCCCTTCAGCATTTTGTGCTGAAGTTCCGCAGTATCCGGGCAGTTCAAGTGCGAGCTCGGGGCTATGATCGGGCATAACTTGAACAACTCCCCGCAAAGCAAGGAGGAAGCGAATGACCACTTTCCGTCCGAAATACATCACCTTCGACTGCCATGGCACGCTCATCAACTTCCAGATGGCGGAGGCCGCACGCGATCTTTACGGCGACCGAATGAGCGAGCAGAAAATGCTGCAGTTCATCGCGGACTTTTCCGCATATCGCCTTGATGAAGTCATGGCCGACTGGAAACCTTATGCGGACGTGGTCCACAACGCACTGGCAAGGACCTGCAAACGCAACGGCATCGACTTCAAGGACGAAGACGCGCAGATGGTTTACGAACGCGTTCCCACTTGGGGTCCGCATCCAGACGTTCCGGCAGGTCTTGCCAAGGTGGCCAAGGAAATTCCATTAGTCATTCTGTCAAATGCTATGAACTCGCAGATCATGTCCAACGTCGAGAAGCTCGGCGCGCCTTTCCACGCCGTCTACACCGCTGAACAGGCCGGCGCCTATAAGCCGCATTTCCGGACGTTCGAATATATGCTCGATATGCTTGGTTGCGGCCCGGAGGACATACTGCATTGCTCCTCCTCGTTCCGTTACGATCTGATGTCCGCACATGACCTCGGGATCAAGAACAAGGTTTGGGTCAATCGCGGTCACGAGCCGGCCAATCCCTATTACGGCTATACAGAGATTGCCGGGATTTCGGGTCTGCCCGGCGTCGTCGGGCTCTGAAGAATCCTGAATACGTCTGAATATCTCTCTTCCATCTCGGTTTACCGGAGAGAGGCCGAGAAACGTTACGGTTCAGCCGGGTCGGCGGAGCGATAACGGATCACATCGCGGGGCGAGGTGATTTTAAAAGTCCGACCCTAAATAACCATCCTGAGGCGGAAAGGGCCAGCGCCAGCGGCAAACGCCCGACCTTTATGGGGTCGGGCACAGTGGTCCTGGATTCCATCCCGACAATTGCTTTTCGGAAGCATGCTGCCCGACTTCAAACATTGCGGGGCTCTTAGAGGCGGACATCACAGAGATCTTTCCGCGACTCGCCAGTGTCGATCGAGCTTTGCGGCCTCGTCGACATAACAAAGGACCGGTTCCGCGCAGGCTTTCATCATGGCGTCTGGTACGCCATGGGTTACTGCGGCCATGGGGCCAAGCTTTCGACCCATCTCGGAATGCTGGCCGCCGATGCGATCCTCGGCCGCAATCCGATGAAGGGGCTCGACTGGCCATCCGTCCCGGAGGCACTTCGGAACCCCTGGTTCCTGCCGCTGGTCGGCATGTATTACAAGGTGCTGGACAGCGTCGGCTAGGAACTACACTGGCCTTCTGCCATGATCACAGCCCGCCGACCTCGACTCTGGAGCCGTCAAAGAAGCGCGACAGCCGGAACGGCGTGGGATCGACGCAAGGCCTATCGTTCGCAACCAGGTCGGCTGCCAGACGGCCGATGCCCGGGCCAATGCCGAAGCCATGGCCGGAACCGCCAGCGGCCAAATAAAGGCCTTTCACATGATCAGACGCCGAGATGACCGGTACCGCGTCCGGTGTGCAATCCACGTAGGCGCCCCAACTGTCGGCTATTTCGGTACCTGCAAGCGCCGGGAACTGCTGGGTGACCCCCTTCAGGATGGCTGCGATCGTTCGACGGCTTGGTCTTGGATCAAGAACACGGATCCGCTCGAAAGGCGAAAGCGTCTCCCCGTTCCAGCTTGCCAAGGCTTCGGGCCCATGAAACATGGATCTGCCGACGCCGATCTGAACCGCCTTCAGTCGCTTCAGAAACATCGGCATGAACCAGCGCGCATAGCGCAGGCCTTGCGGCGTGATATCCAAGGTCGCCCTGCCGCTGACAGCAAGTGTGTAACTGCCATCCAACCTGCGGGTCAGCGAGCACTCCGGTGTATAGATCGCCTCGCCGAGATTGGTTGTGGGGTGTGTACGAACTGCGGTCTGGCGCACGCTTGCCTGAGGGAACTGCACGCCGTACTGGCGACAGAACAGGGAGGCCCACGCCCCGCCGGCGTTGAGAACGGCCTGCGATCTGATGATCCCCTTTTCGGTAATGACGCCCGCAACTGCGCCATTGACGATATCAAGACCTCGCGCAGCGCATTCCTGGTGGATCGTCGCTCCGAACTTGCGGGCACCATTCGCGATCGTCGGCGCCGCAATGGCCGGCTCGCCCTTGCCATCATCGACCGAATGAACGCCGCCGAGCCAACGGCGACCTTGCGCGGGAACTCTGTCATGCGCCTCCCGAGCAGTCAGCATCTTCGTATTGACGTTGAATTGCCGGGCAAGTGCAAGCCATTGTTCCCATTCCGCCAGCTGCTGCGGGTTGTCTGTCGCATAGAACAGGCCGCATTGGCGGAAGCCGACGTCTTCGTCGATTTTCGCAGCAAATTGGTCCCACGCCTGCATGGAAACCCCCGAGAGCGGCAGTTCGCGCTCATCGCGGTTCTGCCGCCGGCACCAGCCCCAGTTTCGGCTTGACTGCTCACCCCCGACATATCCCTTTTCAATCAAAGCAACGGAGAGCCCCCGCTCTGCGAGAAAAAATGCCGCCGATGCGCCGATAATGCCGCCGCCGATGACGACGACGTCGGCCTTCGCGGGAAGCTCTTGATCGCTCTGTATGCGTTTGAGGAGTGGTGACATCGTGGCTGACCTGAATTGATTAGTCGGAGCTGTTTTCTGCCTGCCGCGCCGGAGCGTCTCGCGCGATAATGGCGATCGCGTCGATCTCAACGAGATAGCCGTAGTGCAGTTCGGGCACCGGAACCACAGTGCGCGCCGGGCGCGCCTCTCCCAGCCGCGCTGCATAAACCTGGTTGAAGCGCGGCCAGTTGCTGACGCCAACGATGTAGGCCGTCACCCTGACGAGATTGTCCGGGCTGCCGCCTGCGGCTTCGAGAACCGCCAGCATATTCTCGATGGCCTGCCCCGCCTGCGTCTCGAACCCATCGTCGGGAAGCGGCGCCCCATCCGGCCGAATCGGGAGCTGCCCTGATATATATAGATGCTCGCCCGCCAGTTTGGCCTGGACATAATGACCCGCAGGGCGGGGCGCGAGGTCGGTATAGATGGTCACGACGTCCGACATCACCAGCCTCCGAAGCGCGGCCAGCAGGTCTCAACTGCATGCGAGCCACCGCGGACAACATGATAGACTGAGTGCTGTGCTGCGGTTGCGCAAGCATGGTTCGGCAGGATCCGCACCCTGTCTCCGACCGCCAGGTCAGGCAGGCGAGCGTCCGACCCGGGTCGCACGGCTATAATTCCATGCTCCTGATTTGCATCGGCAACAATGATGTCGAGATAGGCGTTGCCCTCGAGGTCGCAGACGAGGCCATATCCCTGATCGACGACCTGCTTGCCGGTGCCACGGTCCCGCGACAGCGACATCCATCCGCCATCGGTGATGATCCAACCCTTCTCGCGCTGATGGCCGATAACCGTCGCCAGAACGCTGAGCGCGATGTCGTCGACTTGGCAAATGCCGATGCCTGCCATTACCAGATCGAAGAACACGAACACGCCGGCGCGGACTTCGGTCACTCCAGTAAGGTCCTTCGCGTGGTGGGCCGTTGGCGTCGAACCGACACTGACGACGGGGCACGGCAGACCCGCATCGCGCAGAAGACGCCCGGCATCAACAACGGCCAAGCGCTCCGCTTCCGCATAACGCTTCTGCTCCGCGACGCCCCCACCCTTATAGCTATCCCCAGCATGGGTCAGAACGCCACGCAGCTCAGCCCCTGCCGCCAGGATCTTCCCAATCTCCAGCAACTGAGCGTGATCGGCGGGCACCACACCCGAGCGATGGCCATCGCAGTCGATCTCGATCATGGCTGGGATCCGCATTCCGGCGTCTCGGGACGCCGCGGCAACCGCCTGCGCCTGCTCGAGGGTATCCAGTACGACCACCAGATCGACGCCCTCGGAGCGCAGCTCAACGACACGTGCAAGCTTTGCCGGCGCGATGCCGACCGCATAGATCATGTCGCGAACACCATCGGCCGCGAATTTCTCGGCTTCCTTCAGCGTGGAAACCGTCGCCGGTCCCTCGGGCGCACTCATGACCCGCCGGGCCACGTCGAGAGACTTCGCGGTTTTCAGATGCGGTCGAAGCGACACGCCCATGCCATCGAGCCGGTTCCTGAGCCGTGTGATATTACGGTCCATCCGGTCCGCGTCCAGAATCAGACAGGGCGTTTCCAGCGTGTCAAGAGTGGTTGTGGCCGCCAAGCGCGTGGAGGGGTCGAACATCGTTAGATCCATCAATCTGATCTCCAAATTCGAGATTCACCTTGTCGCTAAACCATAAAGATAGCAATTAATGGTCGGTGAAGGTTCGATTTAGCTGGCGGTTAACGGTGACAGCGTAATATCACCGGCGTCAGCCTGAATTCGCGTGAGCACGTCGATCTCCTTCTCGACCTCCAACCGCAGATCGGAACTGCCTGAGAACGCCCCATTGAAAGCCGCAGTGCCGATGGTAAACCCTGCGGCGCCAGATCGTACGACGGCCGCCATCCTATCAGGGTTGTCGATCGATCCGGCAACGACTACAGGCTTCTCAACGGCCTCGCACACCCGCGTCATCAACGCTTCGACATCGCCATTGAAGCGATAGGCGAGCAGATCGAGACCGCTCACACCGTCGATCGCAGCCATTTGCCGGGCACTTTCCAAAATTGTTTCGATCGTCCCATCGAGCTTGCTCGGATGACCAACGATCTTGCCGGGGAAGGGATAGTACTGGATGTTCCTCCCAGCGATAATTGGCAGAACGACATCCGGTCGGGTTCCGCCCATCAAGATATCGACGCCGAGATCGACCGCAGCCTGCGCGGACTGGCGCTCGCTCTCCTCGTCGAGGCTAACAACTTCAAGATAGAGCGTCGCACCCGCCTTTTTGATCGCCGAAGCAAGGCCCACGAGTTCATCGAACGGGAGGCCAATGTCCTTGAACCCCACATGCGTGATGCCTGCGGCAAGCACATCCTCGAGGCGCTCGGCGGCGTCGGCAACGGTCCGATCCTGGTTGGTCAGCATGAAAATGAAGTTGGGAGTCTGGGACATCGAAAGCGCTCCTAAATTGCGTTGAGAAGCAGGGCCTGATCGAAGGCATAGCGAAGAGAGGAATGGTCGGCCGTGCCGTGGCCCGCGATGTCGAATGCGGTGCCGTGATCGACACTGGTACGAATGAAGGGCAAGCCGATGGTGACGTTGACGCCGTTGTCGATGCCGAAATACTTGACCGGAATGAGCCCCTGATCGTGGTATTGTGCAACAACGATGTCGAACTCGCCCTTGCGGGCCCGCATGAAAATCGTGTCTCCGGGCCACGGGCCGGAAGCGTTTATTCCACATTCCTGAGCGCGCCTGATCGCCGGCGCGATGATGTCGAGATCTTCGCGTCCGAACATGCCGTTTTCACCGGCATGGGGATTGAGGCCGGCGACCGCAACGCGAGGCGAGGCGATGCCATAAGCCAGGCCAGCCTTGTGCGCCAATTCGATCGTTCTGAGCACAGAGTCACGCGTCACCAGGTCGATTGCGTCGCGCAATGACACGTGGATCGTCACGAGAATGACGCGCAACTCGGCGTTTGCCAGCATCATCGCGAACTTGTCGGTCCCGGACCGTTCAGCAAGGATTTCGGTGTGGCCGGGATAATTGAGCCCGCCCTTCTTCATTGCTTCCTTGTTGATCGGCGCGGTCACGATCGCCCCGATGTTTCCTGCCAGCGCTTCGTCGATCGCTCTCACGACATAGTCGTAGCTCGCGCGCCCGGCGCGAGCGTCCACCTGACCGATCGGCATATCGTCCGGCAGGTCCGAGACGTTGAGTACGGGTATGAGCGTCGTGTCTCGGATCGCCTCGTCGACCGACGCGATGGGCTGCACTTGGAGAGGACGGGCCAAGGCCCGCACCGCGCGTTCCATCACCTTTGCGTCGCCGATCACCACTGCTTGCTCCGGCAGTCCGTCCGCGAAAACGCGCGCAATGATTTCCGGGCCGATTCCACAGGGATCGCCCATCGTTATGCCAACAGGTTTCTTCATTTCTTAACTCCAAGCCAGAGGCCCCGAAGCAACTCGGCTGATTTCAGCAGGATATTGGACGAGCCGAAGCCGCCCGCCTTTGTGATGATGTGAATAGGGTGGGGGCCGGTTGCGCGGCCCACCGGGATGCCGGGCTCGACCTCGCCGAGAAGATTGAGAGAACTGATCTCAAGTTCGTTCAGCACGGATTCGGCAGTGTCACCGCCAGTCAAGAAGAGTCCGGTCACCGGATGATGCTCCATAATCGCGCGGACAGCCTTGCCAAGAGCGATGGCGATGGATCGAGGATCGGCGGAAGTGCCACGGTCCGACGTGGTTAAAATGACATCACCGCTCGTTCCGGATTGTCTGTATTGGGCAACGGCGTTTTCGGCCGCGAGGTCGGCAGAGGCAGACGCCACCTCGGCGTCGATGATGATCTGCCGGACGTTGCCAGTGCTCACCAGCCGTGAGCATTGCTCGCGGCTCAGGGGGTTGACGCTGCCAATGACGAAGAGATTGAGCGCCGCCGCGGGGGGCAACAGTGTGGTGTCATCGGCGCGACCCACAAAGTCTGCGAGTGCGATTGCGAGTCCTGGAGAACCGCACCAAAGGATGGATCTCGGATCCGCCGCCGATTTCACCAGCCGGGCCAGATCTTCCTGAGTTGTTGCGTCGGCGATCAACAACTTCCGGTGATCCGCGGCCAATTCTCCGGACTTCAATGCACGGATTTCCGCAAGCCCAAGGTAACGGATTTCCGCCTCCGGTATATCCGGAAACAGAGCCCGAAGATGGGAGGCCGCTATCGGGTGGAGCGGGTCCTTTGCAAACGCGGTTTCCTCCAACGGTACGCCATGAAGAAGCTGGCGCCCTCCTTCAGTAGTGCGTCCGCCTGCGGGGAAAGCCGGAGCGACGATTGCGATGGGCTTACCGGACGCCGCGAGTGCGGCCGTTATCTCAGCTCCAACGTGGCCGCGAATGGTGGAATCAACGGTATTGTAAAGGATTTCCGCGGATGCCAGGCTTTTTGCCGCCTGTGTCGCCCAATCGGCAGCGTCCTTCACGGATGCGGCCCGACTTGCTTTATTAATCGAGATGATCGCGACATCTTCAGGCGACGATCGCCGGTAGTTGCTGAAGACAATGCATCTGTGCCCCATGCTCACAAATGGTGAGGCGCCATCCGTTGCACTCGTCAAGTCATCGGCCAGGATTCCCACCTTCAAAATCGCTATCCTATCGGTTTTTGTGTGACGACGAGGATATTAGCGCTATTGCGTTTGCCGAAAAAACGATCAATTCTGACGGAAACCAGTCACTTTATCTCACAGATATGGCCGCACGATTCCCATCCTTATCCGCGCTTAGAGTGTTTGAAGCAGCTGCACGGCATTTGAATTTCGGGCGCGCCGGCGATGAATTGTTCGTCACGCACAGCGCCGTCAGCAAGCAGATCCGCATGCTTGAGGAAGACTTAGGGGTGGCCCTCTTTGAACGAAGAAACAGGGCCGTTTTTCTAACCGCCCCAGGACGGCGTCTGCTTGGCACCATGAGCGAGGTGTTTCGCCAGATCGGTGAGTGTTGCGATGAAATCAAAGGCGGGGGCTCGGCGCCGCTGGTGCTCTCATGTGAGCCGACATTCACCCAGCGCTGGCTGATCCGGCGCCTGCCGCAATTCAATGCACTTCATCCGGAGATTGAGGTTCATGTATTGGCCGCCGGCGGCCCTGTAAGCTTCGACAGGAGCCATATCGATCTGGCGCTCCGGAGAAGCGATTTCAGCTGGCCGCCGGAACTTTTCATGGAAACGGTGGTCGAAGAACGTGTCGGCCCCGTTTGCGCGCCAGGTCTTTTGGCTTCCGGCGGCAATGATATCCTCTCCTTGCCTCGCATTCATTCCGCCACCCGTCGAGATGCGTGGACGCGGTACATCTCCGACAATCAGATCGCAGATCCAAATCCACCCGGGAGCCAGGTCTTCGAACATTTCTATTTGAGTATCGAGGCGGCAATCGCGGGGCTGGGTGCTGCGATCGGCCCGGAGCCGCTGGTCGCCGACGCTGTGGAAAATGGGCAATTGGTGGCTCCCCACGGGTTCTCCAGCAACGGCTACAGCTACATCCTGTTGAGTCGCCTTCCTTTCGAAGGCGATGCCAGGAAACGGAGCTTCCTGTCCTGGCTTCGTCGGCAGTTTAAGTAGACCCGCCGGCTGAAATCGGCGACATCAGGGCCGTGGCGGTGGGCACGCGTCAACACGCTCAATACCAATTTTCAGACCAAGTTCTCAGATACTCGGACCGAGTATGTTCGTTCTGGCGTCAATGATGTGATCATACATGTTTCGCTCCGCCTCTCTGCTATCACGATCCTTTATCGCATCGAGAATCGCCTGATGGCTGACGATATAGGCCGTCATGCGCTCAGAGGTCAGCGACTGTTCCTTCATTTTTCCCCAGAGGTTCCCGGCGCGCACCGCGTGAATACCTTCATAGAGCGATGCCAGAAGGCCGTTACGCGCGGCCTGGACGATAATGCGATGAAAGACGGCGTCCCATTTCTCAAATTCGACCAAAGATTCCGATGCGTTGCCTCGCGCTATTGATTTCTGCATTTCTTCGACTTCCTGCCTGGTCGCGCGTAATGCCGCCAGTGCCGCTATCTTAGGCTCTATGATCAGCCTCGCCTCGAAGACTTCCGCTGGATAGGTCCGCAATGTTTCTCCGTCACTGCTTGCCGGCCGGCGGAGGGCACTGGAACCTACGCCACTGCCGGCGATGAAGGTGCCTCTGCCGACATGTCTGATGAGGCGACCTTCCTTCTCCAGCGAACTGAGCATCCGTCTGAGGGCGGTACGCGGCAGCCCCAGTTTCAGAGCCAAGTCGCGCTCAGGAGGCAGTCGATCTCCAGGCTCCAGGCCTTCCGCCTCAATGAAATCTTTCAACACCACGCTCATGAGCCCTCCGATAAAAATTTCTCGAAACCAATTTGATCTATATTGACACCAATAGCAAGACCAATCTTATATTAATCGCAGAACCAACGCCGATTGGTAGCGAATGGCGCTGAGGCCCAGAAACGGGCTGCGCACCGCTCGAGAGGTTATGAGCGGCACGCTTAGAACAGCGGCCAAACCTCAATGAAGAAGCTGCGCAACAAGGGAGTTATATCGATGGCCAATATGACCGAGGCTGTTAGAGCAGACGACGCAGCGCTTTCGGTGCGCGCCCTGACAGTCGACCTCCCGAAAGGCATGGAACGGGCTCATGCCGTCGAAAATGTATCCTTCGACCTCAAGCGTGGCCAAATCCTTTGCATCATCGGTGAGTCTGGATCGGGCAAGTCGGTAACCGCAAACACAATCATGGGTCTCTTGCCCAAGATTATTCCGGTCTCTTCGGGTGCGATCAATCTCGATGGAACGACGATCGTCGGGGCGCCGGCAAAAAAGCTGCGCCAGCTGCGCGGCCGTGTCGTGTCCATGATCTTTCAAGATCCGCTTTCGGCGCTCAACCCGCTGATGACGGTCGGCGAGCAAGTTACTGAAGTGATGGCCGCGCATGGAGTGGGTACCAAGGTCTCACGCCGTGATCGCGCCCTCGAATTGCTGACGGAAGTCGGCCTTCCCGATCCGGCACTGATGTACTACCAGTATCCGTTCAGGCTTTCCGGTGGTCAGCGCCAGCGCGTCATGATCGCCATGGCGCTGGCCCTTGAGCCGACCGTGCTGATCGCAGACGAACCGACGACAGCCCTTGACGTAACCACGCAGGCGCAGATCCTGAAGCTCATCCGTGACATTCAGCGCCGCAAGGATATGAGCGTCATGTTCATCACCCACGACTTCGGCGTCGTCGCAGAAATTGCCGACAGCGTCGTGGTTATGGAGAAAGGGCGGATTGTCGAGCAGGGCACCGCCAACCAGGTTCTGAAATCACCCAGCCACCCCTACACCCAGCGCTTGATCGCAGCGGTTCCGCGCCTCACGGGCGAGGACAGGAAGCTCAAGGTGCAAACGAGCGACGAGACAATCCTGACAGTCAGTGGCTTGTGCAAGACTTATCGCAGCGGCAGTGCGCTGTTCGGCAGCCAGCGTGTGGTGCCCGCGGTGCAGGACGCCTCATTCACCTTGGCTTCTGGCCGCACTCTTGGCATTGTCGGCGAAAGTGGTTCCGGAAAGTCGTCGTTGGGGCGACTGCTGATCAAGCTTCAGGATAGCGACAGCGGTCAGATCCTGTTTGAGGGCAAGGACATCGTCAAGCTCTCTGAATCCGAGTTCCGGCCGCTGCGGCCTCGGATTCAGATGATCTTTCAGGATCCCTTTGCCTCGCTCAATCCACGCTCCACCATCGGTCAGATATTGACCGTCGGGCCCGTCGCACATGGTATGCCCTACGCGCACGCGCGCGAAGAGGCGCGGGCGTTGCTATCCCACGTCGGTCTCGATGCAGGCGCCTTCGGCCGCTACCCGCACGAATTCTCGGGTGGTCAGCGCCAGCGCATCGGCATCGCACGGGCCTTGATGTTCAAGCCCAAGCTGCTGATTGCCGACGAAGCAGTCTCCGCGCTCGACGTGTCGATCCAGGCCCAGATCCTCAAACTGCTTGACCAAATCCAGCGCGAGACCGGCGTATCGATGGTCTTCATCACCCATGATCTTCGTGTCGCCAGCCAGATCTGCGACGAAATTGCCGTGATGCAGAAGGGCCGGGTCGTCGAGCGTGGCCCGCCGTCTCAGATTTTCCTGAAACCGCAATCCGACTACACGCGTGAACTTGTGGCCGCAATCCCGGGAGAACGAGGCAGAGATAATTGCGAAAGTGCAATCGGCTCACCGCAGTAGGTTCCTAATGAGCAAAAAGAGAGGGAATGAAATGACAAAAGAGTCTACGACCAAAACAAATATTTCTCGGCGCGACGCACTGCGCCTGATGGCAGCCGGCGGCATTGCATGCTTTGCTGCCCCCAACCTGATCGGCAAGCCTGATATTGCCTGGGCAGCGGACAAGAAACCTGCGGGTCGCGTCGTGGTCGGGCTTTCGCAGGAACCGACCGTGTTCAATCCGCTCATGGCACATATCGAAACTGACGATGCGGTCCACTTCTCGCTCTTCGACGCGCTCTTTCGCATGGATCCGCAAGGCGTGCTTCAGCCCAATCTTGCGCTAGAAGTGCCCACGCAGAAGAACGGCGGCATCTCGGCGGATGGCCTGAACTGGCGCGTTCGCCTGCGTGATGATGTCCGCTGGCATGACGGCAAGCCCTTTACGGCTGAGGATGTGAAGTTCACCCTTGAACTGATCACCAATCCGAAATTCCGCGCCTGGCGCACAGGCGGCCATTCGCTGGTACGTGATCTCACGGTGGTTTCGCCAACTGAAATCACCTGGCGGATGGAGCAGGTCTTCGCCCCTTACCTGTCGTTTCTCACCGAGACCTTCATCGTGCCAAAGCACCTTCTCGAAAATGAGGCCGATCCGAACGCAGCAGCCTTCAACCAGGCGCCCGTTGGCACCGGTGCCTTCAAGTGGAGCCAGCGCGTGGCCGGCGACCACCTCGAGCTGGCAGCGAACCCGGATTATTTTGGGGATGGCCCCTATGTCGAACAGGTTGTATTCAAATACATCCCCGACCAGACGGTGCTCTACACCCAATTCAAGAGCGGCGACATCGACCTCACCGACCAGGCGTACATCACGCCCGACCACTACGACGAAGCCAGCAAATTGCCGGGCCGTGTGGTGAGCCTGGTGCCAGGTGCCTCCGTCGAGTCGTTCTATCTCAACCTGGAGCGGCCGCAATTCAAGGAACTTGCGGTGCGTCAGGCACTCTATGCTGCAATGGACAGAGCGGCAATCATCGACGCGCTCTATTTCGGCGTTGTGACAACGACCGAAACCTTCATGCCGAAGGAGTCGTTCTACTTCAATCCGAAGCTTCCGGCACAGGAATTCAATCTCGATGCCGCACGCAAGCTCCTCGACGACGCCGGTTGGGTCCCGGGGTCGGATGGGATCCGTGAAAAGAACGGCGTGAAGCTCGCATTCAACAATTCGACAACATCGGGCAACAATCTCCGTGAGCAGGTGCAGCAGTTCCTGCAGCAGACGTTCGCGGAAATCGGCGTCCAGATGACGATCTCGAATTTGCCGGCTGCCGTCATGTTTGGCGAATTCTGGCTGAAGTCACAGTTCGACACGGCGATCTCCGGCGTTACGCATCTGATCGCCGCGGACCCCGATGCAACCAATCGTCTTGCGAGCAGCGCGATTGCCGCGAAGGGTGGAAAGGGATCGAACGTCGGCCAGTATTCCAATCCGGAAGTGGATGCGCTGCTCAAGAAGGGGGCCCAGACCTTCGATCCGGATGCACGTCGTGAAATCTACTACCGTATCCAGGAAATCGTGCGTCAGGACCTTCCCTTCCTTCCTCTGTTTGCCGCCACCTATGTGGTTGGCAAGAAGGAAGGCCTTGAAGGCTGGGAGCCGAATACGAACACGCGCACGGCATCCTGGCATGCTGCCGGCTGGCGCTGGAAGAGCTGAGTTAACCTCCCGCCGTCGCCGCCGCGCCTCGCGGCGGCGACCTCTATTGGCGCTATCACAGGGAGAGCCTGAATGCGTAGCTTCCTACTTAACCGGTTCGCTCAGAGCCTCGTACTGCTCCTGATCGTTTCCGTCATCGGCTTCGTGGTCCTCAACCTGATTCCGGGCGGGCCCCTGGCACAATTCGGGCTCGATGCGAGCATGACGCAGGACGACTTGAACCGACTGGCGGGGCAGTTGGGCCTGAACCGTCCTCTGTGGATGCAGTATCTGGACTGGGCTTGGCGCCTGTTGAGAGGAGACTGGGGCCACTCATTCCGCGACGGAGCGCCGGTTCTCGAGGTAATTGGACGACACCTCATGGCAACGCTGTTGCTGATGGGATCGTCCACCGTCATCGCAATCGCCATCGGTACCTGGATCGGCGTTCGCGGCGCCGTAAAGCGCTATTCAATTTTCGACTACATGGCGACGGTCGGTGCGATGGTAGCCCTCTCGATCCCGACTTTCTGGTTCGGGCTAATCGGTATCTACGTCTTCTCGCTCAGACTTGGCTGGCTGCCAGCCGGCAACATGTACACGATCGGGGACGAATCCCTTCTGAACTATCTCCACCATCTTATTCTGCCCAGCGTCGTGCTCGCGCTCGTGCATGTGGCCATCTGGAGCCGCTACATGCGAACGGCTACTCTCGATGTTATCAATCAGGAATTCATCAAGACCGCCCGCGCCAAAGGATTAAGTGAGCGTCGCATCCTGATGAAACATGTCATCGGCAATGCTCTCCTGCCGATGATCACACTCCTTGGGATGCAGCTTCCCAGCGTCCTTACGGGTGCTCTGGTCACCGAGACGGTGTTTACCTGGCCGGGCATGGGACGCCTGTTCCTCGACAGCCTCGGCTACAGTGACTACCCGGTGGTGATGGGATTGCTCATGTTCTCAGCGATCCTTGTCGTGGTGTGCAACCTCGCCGCCGACATCGTTGTCGCCATCATCGATCCCCGTATCCGTCTGAGTTAAGCGCCATGAACGCTCATCAGGAGTCAGCCATCATGACTGCCATTGCCGCAAATTCGCCCCGGGAGCGCTGGTGGAACAGCCGAACTGCGCACCGTTTCATGAAGCACCATCTGGCCCTCATCGGGATGGTGATGATCGCCCTCCTGACGCTGGCATGCGTCTTGGGTCCCCATTTATTGCCGTACGATTCCCTCTATATCGACCTGCGTGCCCGCTTCGCGCCGCCCCTGACCGGGCAGCATTATCTCGGCACGGACCCGCTGGGACGAGACCTGGCGGCCCGCCTGTTCATGGCGGGGCGGATTTCGCTCTTGGTCGGCTTCTCAGCGATGGTGTTGTCGACGCTGATCGGAACCCTTGTCGGCGTGGTGGCGGGATACAGGGGAGGCTTGGCGGGCACCGTGCTGATGCGCGCCGTCGATGGCTTCCTTTCCTTTCCATCCATATTCCTTGTGCTTGCTCTTGCCGCTGCGCTGAAGCCAAACCCGATCATGATTACCGTCGTCATCGCTGCCACAAGCTGGATGGAAGTTGCCCGCATCGTCGAGGCCGAGGTCCGCTCCCTGCGTGAGCGTGAATTCGTGCTGGCCGGCCGCATGTTGGGACTGAGCGCAACGCACATCATGTTTCGCGAAATCCTTCCCAATGCCATGGGTCCAATTATAGTCGCGGCGACCCTGACCGTCGCCCGGGCGATCCTGATGGAGGCTTACATCAGCTTCCTTGGCTATGGAATTCAGCCGCCGCTGCCCAGCTGGGGTAATATGCTGAACGGCGCACAGCAATATTTGGGGACGGCACCTTGGCTGGCGATCATTCCCGGTGCGGCCATAACGATCGCTGTCACAAGCTTCAATTTCATCGGCGACGGGCTGCGCGATGCGTTCGATGTTCGCGGTGATCACAGCTGAGAGAAACATCATCTCGGGCGGCGCCAGAAGACGCTGAGGCGAACGCATGGTCGGCGGAACAAAGACGACCTCACCGCCACCGCCAGGGACGGGAACGTAGCGCGCACGCCCATCAATTAACCCAGCTTTTAGCGCTTCCAGTCGGAGATGACTGGAACGCAACGCCAGAGGAATAGACTATGCCGGTGCAGGTTCAGAAAGTAAGTGATAGCGACTCTTTTCCAACCCAAGTCGATGTCGTCGTCATCGGGGCGGGCATCGTGGGTACCTGCACGGCTTATGAGCTCGCCCGTAAAAGGGTATCGGTAGCCCTGCTTGAAAAAGGCATTGTCGGTGGCGAGCAATCGAGCCGCAACTGGGGATGGGTTCGTCAGCAAAACCGGGATCTCTATGAGCTTGCACTGGCCATGTACAGTCTGCGGCGCTGGGAGGAACTGAGCGCCGAGACCGGTCGCGATCTCGGCTTCCGTCGAACCGGGATACTTTACTGCACGAAGAACCAGGCTGACGTCGCCCGATGGGAAAAGTGGGGCCAGGCTGCGCGCCTCCAAGGATTTCACAGCCAGATCCTCAGTGCTTCCGAGGCCAATCAGCGAGCGTCGGGCGGTACGTCCTCATGGATTGGCGGCGTCTGGTCTCCGACGGATGGGCGGGCGGAGCCTAGCCTTGCCGTACCGGCCATCGCTGAGGCCGCGAAGGAAAACGGCGTATTGCTCCATCAAAACTGCGCCGTTCGAGGCCTCGATATTAGCAACGGCCAGGTAACAGGCGTGTGGACAGAGCGGGGACTTGTGAAAGCCGGTACCGTTGTTTGCGCCGGCGGGGCATGGGCTTCCCGGTTTTCTCATCGATATGGCATTGAGCTTCCCGTCGCAAACATCTCCGGGACTGCAATTAAGACGACTCCCGCGCCCGAGATCATTCAAGCAGGATGTCTCTCGGCGTCAAACTTCGTGTTGCGGCGCCGGACAGACGGCGCCTACACGATCGCCGTGCCGGGACGAGGCACGCTCGACATTACGCCGCGGGGGATGCGATACGCGTGCAAATTCTACCAGATGTACCGCAGCAAGATCGGCAAGAAGTTGAAGTACCGTCTGAACAGCAGCTTCTGGAATGGGCCCGATGCTTTCAGTAGTTGGGAGAACGACGAAATCTCGCCGTTCGAGAAGAACCGCATTCTTGATCCTGCGCCTGACCGGAACCTCGTGAAGCTAGCATTGAGGAACCTCGAACGCGAATACCCGGCGCTCAAGGGAATCGGCGTCGAGCGCGCGTGGGGAGGACTCATCGATACTTCGCCAGATCTCGTCCCTGTTATTTCTAGAGTGGAGCAACTGCCTGGTTACGTGATCGCGGCGGGGTTCAGCGGACACGGCTTTGCCATCGGACCGGGGGCAGGCCGGCTGGTGAGCGAGATCGTCATGAACGAGACCCCGATCACAGACATCTCACCCTACAGGCTGAGCCGCTTCAGCGACGGCTCGGCAATCAGACGGCCGGAAATGATGTAACGGCCGACGTAAGTTTGCGGTCCAAGATTCTGCTGTCAGTGTGCCTGTAAACTGGCCTCAGACCGACAAATGGGTTGGGACATCAATAAGACAGAACTGGCTTCAAGATTCTCGTCTAGCGGGATCAATTTCCAGGAGCCAATCACAGGGAGTTAATCAGTGGTCCTCGATCGCTACACCGTGTCGCGTATCATTCGCGAACAAGCATTCATAGACCGGGAAAAATATCTGAAATGGTACGAGGAAAGCATTGAAAACCCGGACAAATTCTGGGGCAAGCACGGCAAGCGGATCGACTGGTTCAAACCTTATACCAAGGTCAAGAACACCTCCTTTACC
>NZ_JAULSE010000042.1:0-21288 GCF_030518245.1 Rhizobium sp. CBN3 | reverse complement strand
GCCGCCCGACGTCCACCAGTGCAGCATCTGCACTTCCTTGACGTCAGCAGCCTGCGCCGCACCCAAACCAGCCAGCATCACGACAGCAACAGCTGCCGAGCTCATGAACTTGCGCATGAATTTCCTCCCGTTTGAAATCGGCGGCAGGACCCTCCCCGCCACCAGATGCGTCCCGCCATTGCAGCGGTCGGCATGAAGCCGCGCTCCTCCGCGCGGTTAACAATTTAAAACGTTATAAGCCTTTGGTCGTCAAGCCCTTTCTCGACTCTCGAGAAAAATATGATTACTACCATAACATATTGAATTATATTGAAATAATCCAATTGGATAATAAAGCGTTAAAATTTAAAACGTTTTCATTCCCAGATTGCCCACTCGGGTCATCGTGTTATTGTATCGGCAATTCCAGCATGGAAAGCCTAGAGTGACCGAACCGTCCCGGCCGCAGCGCGGCGAAAATCTCGATATCACGCACAAGCGCGGCAAGCCGACCTTGCGAACGATCGCCACGATCGCCGGCCTTGCGGTGACAACCGTGTCGAGGGCGCTCTCCGATGCGCCGCAGATCTCTCTTGAAACCCGCCAGCGCGTGCACCGCATTGCCCGCGAGATCGGCTATCTCCCGGATCGGGCCGCCCAGCGTCTGAAGACCGGCCGCACCAACGTCGTCGCCATCTTGCTCGATCCACACGAGGAGGTGGTCGGTTTCACCACCTCGATCATGTACGGCATCGCCAAGGCGCTGAAAGAGACGCCCTACCATCTTGTCGTCGCCCCGAACTTCCTGTCGACGACCAACGCCGAAGCTGCCGAATACATCATCCGCAACCACCTGGCCGACGGGCTGATCTTCACGCGGACCGAGCCGCTCGATGCCCGCGTCCGCCTGCTGCTCGAAGCCGGTTTTCCCTTCATCTGTCACGGCCGCACCGAATTTTCGACACCGCATCCCTATGTCGACTACGACAATTTCACCTTTGCCTATGAAGCCACCCGCCGGCTGATCGCTAAGGGCCGGACAAAGGTGGCGGTGATCCTGCCGCCGAAGCGGCTGACCTTCTGCCAGCATCTCCTACACGGCTTCATGACGGCGGTGCGCGAGGCCGGCATCGCATACGAAGTCGCGGAGACCGTCGACCTCGACACGCCGGCGGATGTGTTGCGCGATTTTGTGCGCGCCCGCGCAGCCGCACCAGATGCGCCCGACGGTTTCGTCTGCCCCGGCGAAGTTTCGGCGCTTGCCGTCATCAGCGGCATGAACGATGCCGGTCACACACTCGCCACGGACTACGATATCGTCGCCAAGGAGACATCCCGCCTTCTCACCCAATTGCAGCCGAAGGTCGACACGATCCATGAGGACCTGACGGCGGCGGGAGAGGATCTCGGCCGCATGCTGCTGCAGCGCATCAACAATCCCGACGCCGAGGATCTGCACCTCCTGCTGCCGCCGCAGATCAACTTTCCGATCGGTTAGCCCGCCGGATCGAAGGACGGTCATATTAAAACTGTTTTCATGGCGCGTGATTTGACTTAAAAGCACCGCGTAACCCGGTCGCAGCCCACCCGGTCAAAACAAGGGAATCCAAAATATGAAGACCATCGTCGTCTGCTCTGGCGGACTCGACTCCGTTTCGCTTGCCCACAGAAAGGCAGCGGAAGAACAGCTTATCGGCCTCGTCTCCTTCGATTACGGCCAACGGCATCGCAAGGAACTCGACTTCGCCGCCAAATGTGCCGCACGCCTTGCCGTTCCCCACCATATCATCGACATTGCCGCCATCGGCAGCCATCTCAGCGGATCGGCGCTGACCGATAATGTCGAGGTCCCGGACGGCCACTACGCCGAGGAGACCATGAAGGCCACCGTGGTACCCAATCGCAACGCCATCATGCTGGCCATCGCCTTCGGCCTGGCAGCCGCGCAAAAGGCGGATGCGGTCGCCGTCGCCGTCCACGGTGGCGACCACTTCATCTATCCCGATTGCCGGCCGGGCTTTATCGACGCTTTCCAGCGCATGCAGAACGAAGCACTGGATGGGTATGCCAGCGTCAGACTGCTTGCACCCTATGTCGAGGTGTCCAAAGCAGCGATCGTGGCCGATGGCGCAAAACATGGCACGCCCTTCGCGGAAACATGGTCCTGCTACAAGGGTGGCAGGCTTCATTGCGGACGCTGCGGCACCTGTGTCGAACGCCGCGAAGCCTTCCATCTTGCCGGTGTCGCCGATCCGACGGAATACGAGGACCGCGACTTCTGGAAGGCGGCGGTGTCGCAATATGCCGCGACGGAGGTGCGTTGATGTACCGCATCACCAAGGAATTTCATCTCTCCGCCTCGCATCAGCTCGATCATCTGCCGGCCGGTCATCAATGTGCCCGGCTCCATGGTCACAACTATATCGTCGTCGTCGAACTGTCTGCCGAAACCCTGAATGACGATGGCTTCGTTCGCGACTATCACGACCTCTCCCCGCTCAAGCGCTATATCGACGAGGCTCTCGATCATCGGCATCTGAACGAGGTCTTCGGCCACTCGAAAGTCACCTCCGAGTTCCTGGCCAGGCATTTCTACGACTGGTGCAAGCAGCGCTTCCCCGAAACTTCGTCCGTCCGCGTCAGCGAAACGCCGAAGACCTGGGCGGAGTACAGACCGTGAGCGCGGAGACCATCCGCGTCAGCGAGATCTTCGGTCCGACCATACAGGGCGAAGGCGCATTGATCGGGCTGCCGACGGTATTCGTCAGGACAGGCGGCTGCGATTACCGCTGCTCCTGGTGCGACAGTCTTCACGCGGTCGATAGCGCCTTCCGGGATCAATGGGCCCCCATGTCGGTCGAGGCGATCTGGCAGGAGGTTACGAAACTCTCCGGAGGCAAGCCGATAATGGTTTCCCTTTCCGGGGGCAATCCGGCTATCCAGCCACTGGGGCCGCTGATCGAACTCGGCCATTCCCAGGGATATCGCTTCGCATTGGAAACACAGGGAAGTGTGGCCCAGAACTGGTTTCGCGATCTCGACACCCTGGTGCTCAGTCCCAAGCCGCCGTCAAGCGGGATGCAGACAGACTGGGGTGAGGTCGACAACTGTCTCCGGCTGACCGCCGGCGGACCGGAGATCGCCTTGAAAATCGTCGTCTTCGACGATGCCGATTATGCTTTCGCCCGAGAGGTGGGCCAGCGCTACCCCTATATTCCCTTGTACCTTCAGCCGGGCAACCATACACCGCCGCCACCCGATGACGTCGACGCCCGCATCGATATCGACGGCGTCATGGATCGCATGCACTGGCTGGTCGAGAAGGTAACGGCCGACCGATGGTTTGCCCCGCGCGTGCTGCCGCAGTTGCACGTGCTGCTGTGGGGAAACAAACGCGGTGTCTGACTCTGCCTGAGCCTACCGCTCCGGAAAAGCAAAGACATCGACAGGCTCTCCGAGCCCGCGCAGCGGGAAGGTGCCGAGACTGTCCATGTCTTTCGCGCAGCCTGCCATTTCGACGAAGGCCCGCGACAAGAGCACCGGACGCTTAACCTCCTTGGTCAGGCTTTCCAGCCGTGACGCGACATTGACCGCCGGGCCGATGACGGTGAAATCCAGACGTCGGCGCGAGCCGATATTGCCGTACATGACGTCCCCGACATGCACACCGACGCCGTAGCGCAGCGGTTCGCGTCCCGTGCGCAGGTGCTCCTCGTTAAGCTCGGCCATCGACGCCTGCCCCTCGCGGATCGCCTCCAGCAGATCGAGGCAGGCCGTTTCCTTAACCAATGGGAAGATCGCCAGCAGCCCGTCTCCCATGAACTTCAGGATTTCCCCGCCATGCCGTTCGATCGGGTCCGACATGGCATCGAAATAGTCGTTCAGCAGATGGATCACGTCGTCGCGCGGCCAGAGATCCGAGATCGCCGTGAAATCGCGCAGATCGCAGATCATGATGGCCGCGCCGACGGTCGCGCCGCTGCCGCGGGTCGTGACACCCGACAAGATCTGCTCGCTCGCATGCGGCCCGACATAGGTCTGCAGCAGCGTGCGCGCCATGATGTTCTTCAGCCTGATTTCGCTGACGAGGGTCAGCGCCGGCAGGAGATCGCGCAGGAAATCGACATGTTCGCTCGCAAAACCGCCCGGCCGGCGGGTGGAAAATGTCACGACATGCCGTTTGCCGAAGGTGTGTTCGACAGGCCAGGCGATATATTCGGTCAGGCCGTCGTCATGCAGTTCCTGATAGAATGAATCCAGGTCGCCGTCGGCTGCGCCTTCCAGCCGTTTGCGCAGTTCCTCGGCACCCTGATGGATCGCATTGATCGGACTGTTCAGAAACTCCGGCGTGTTTTCGACGCCATAGGCGAATGTGTCGATCTTCGCCTCCGTGAGCCCCTCCTTCCACAGAATGCGCGCTCCGATCCATTGCGGGTGGTTTACCCTGAAATGCAGCGTCGCCCGCGCCACCGGCACCCCTGCCGAAAGCAGCTTGCCGCACATCTCCACCAGGATATTGTCGATAAAGCGCTCGCCGCGCGTCTCGTTCACCAGCCAGTCGAGAATCCGTCTCCTGCGGATCGGCCAGACACCCTCCTCCGCCTCAACGGCCCTCCCGACCTTGTTTGGAAAAGACGACATCAAAAACTCCCGTTACGCCGCGTCACCGGCAAAGGCCGGATCCGATTTCCGCTGTATGTGGTCGACAGGCAGGCAAATGATAAGGGGAAACTGCGATCAAGTCTCAAAAATCCCAGTCTTCATCCTCGGTGGCCACTGCCTTGCCGATGACATAGGAGGACCCGGAGCCGGAGAAAAAGTCGTGGTTCTCGTCGGCATTCGGCGACAACGCCGACAGGATCGCCGGATTGACCTTGCAGGCTTCGGCCGGGAACAGCGCCTCGTAGCCGAGGTTCATCAACGCCTTGTTGGCGTTGTAATGCAGGAACTTCTTGACGTCTTCGCTCAGCCCGACGCCGTCATAGAGTGCCTCGGTATATCGCGCCTCGTTATCGTAGAGTTCGAGCAAGAGGTCGAAAGCGAAATTCTTGATCTCCTGCCGGCGCTCTTCGGAGAGCGTTTCAAGGCCACGCTGGAACTTGTAGCCGATATAATAACCGTGCACCGCCTCGTCCCGGATGATGAGCCGGATCATGTCGGCCGTATTGGTGAGCTTGGCGCGGCTCGACCAGTACATCGGCAGATAGAAGCCGGAATAGAACAGGAAGCTTTCGAGGAAGACGCTCGCGACCTTCTTCTTCAGGGGATCGCCGGAGCGATACTGCTCGATGATCATCGCCGATTTGCGCTGCAGGAATTCGCTTTCCTCCGACCAGCGATAGGCATCGTCGACATCAACAGTCGAGCACAGCGTCGAGAAGATCGAGGAATAGGAACGCGCATGCACCGCCTCCATGAAGGAGACATTGGAAAGCACCGCCTCCTCATGCGGTGTCGCCGCATCCTCCATCAACCTGATGGAGCCGACACCGTTCTGGATCGTGTCGAGCAGCGTCAATCCGGTGAAGACACGGATGGTCAGCTGCTGCTCTGCTGCCGTCAGCGTCGCCCAGGATGGGATGTCGTTCGACAGCGGCACCTTCTCCGGCAGCCAGAAATTGCCGGTCAGCCGGTTCCAGACTTCGAGATCCTTGTCGTCCTCGATGCGGTTCCAGTTGATGGCGCGCACGCGGGAGGTTGGCTTTACAGCGATGTTCATGGTGATTATGTCCTTCCAATAGATGAATGACGTTCGGAGCCCCCTCATCCGCCTGCCGGCACCTTCTCCCCGATGGGGAGAAGACATCTGCGGCAGGCGCGACATCCCCTCTCCCCTCGGGGAGAGGGCAGGGTGAGGGGGCCACGCACTCAAAGGCTCACGGCCGAAATCAACTCAAAGCGTACAAGACACACACCCCTGCACTTCCGTACCCGAAAGCGCCATCTGGCGAAGACGAATGTAATAAATCGTCTTGATGCCCTTCTTCCAGGCGTAAATCTGCGCCTTGTTGATGTCGCGCGTCGTTGCCGTATCGCGGAAGAACAAGGTCAGCGACAGGCCCTGGTCGACATGCTGGGTCGCTGCCGCATAGGTGTCGATGATCTTCTCCGGCCCGATCTCGTAGGCGTCCTGATAATAGTCGAGATTGTCGTTGGTCATGAACGGCGCCGGATAATAGACGCGGCCGATCTTGCCTTCCTTGCGGATCTCGATCTTCGAGACGATCGGATGGATCGAGGAGGTCGAGTGGTTGATGTAGGAGATCGATCCCGTCGGCGGCACCGCCTGCAGGTTCTGGTTATAGAGACCGGAGGTCATGACGGCCTTCTTCAGCGCCACCCAGTCTTCCCGCGTCGGAATATCGATGCCTGATTTGTCGAACAGCGCCTGCACCTTTTCGGTCGCCGGCTTCCATTCCTGCTCGGTATATTTGTCGAAATATTCGCCCGAGGCATATTTCGAGTTCTCGAAGCCCTTGAAGCTAGTGCCGCGTTCGACCGCCAGCAGGTTCGAGGCGCGGATGGCGTGATAGGTCACCGCATAGAAATAGATGTTGGTGAAATCGACGCCTTCCGCGGAGCCGTAGAAGATACGTTCGCGAGCGAGATAGCCGTGCAGGTTCATCTGGCCGAGGCCAATCGCATGGCTCTCGTCATTGCCCTTCTCGATCGATGGAACCGAGGCGATATGGCTCATGTCAGAGACCGCCGTCAGCGCCCGGATCGAGGTCTCGATCGTCTTGCCGAAATCGCCCGAATCCATCGCCGCCGCAATGTTCAGCGAACCGAGATTGCAGGAAATATCCTTGCCGAGATCACTATAGGAGAGATCATCGTTGTATTCGCTCGCCTCGCTCACCTGCAGGATCTCCGAGCAGAGATTGCTCATGGAGATGCGCCCGGCCACCGGGTTCGCCCGATTCACCGTGTCCTCGAACATGATGTAGGGATAACCGCTTTCGAACTGGATTTCGGCGATCACCTGGAAGAATTCGCGCGCCTTGATCTTCTTCTTCGAGATACGGGCGTCCGCCACCATCTCCCGGTACTTTTCCGTCACCGAAATCTCGGTGAAGGGCACACCATAGACGCGCTCCACGTCATAGGGCGAGAACAGGTACATGTCCTCATTGTTCCTGGCGAGCTCGAAAGTAACGTCTGGCACGACGACGCCGAGCGACAGCGTTTTGATGCGGATCTTCTCGTCGGCATTTTCACGCTTGGTGTCGAGAAATCGCATGATGTCGGGATGATGGGCGTTGAGATAGACCGCGCCCGCGCCCTGGCGCGCACCAAGCTGGTTGGCATAGGAGAAGCTGTCTTCGAGCAGCTTCATCACCGGAATGATGCCGGAGGACTGGTTCTCGATCTGCTTGATCGGTGCGCCGGCTTCACGGATGTTCGTCAGAGACAAGGCCACGCCGCCGCCGCGCTTCGAGAGCTGCAGCGCCGAATTGATCGACCGGCCGATCGATTCCATATTGTCTTCGACGCGCAGCAGGAAGCAGGAAACCAGTTCGCCGCGCTGCTTCTTGCCGGCATTCAAGAAGGTCGGCGTCGCCGGCTGGAAGCGGCCGGAAATGATCTCGTCGACCATGTCGCGGGCAAGGGCCTCGTCGCCCCGCGCCAAAGTCAGCGCCACCATGCAGATGCGGTCCTCGTAGCGCTCGAGATAGCGCTTTCCGTCGAAGGTCTTCAGCGTGTAGCTGGTGTAATATTTGAAAGCGCCGAGGAAGGTGGGAAAACGGAATTTCCTGGCATAGGCCTGATCGAAAAGGTCGCGGACGAAATTGAAGGAATATTGGTCGAGCACCTCCTGCTCGTAATAGCCCTCAGTGACGAGGTAATCGAGCTTTTCCCGAAGATTGTGAAAGAACACGGTGTTCTGGTTCACATGCTGCAGGAAATATTGCTTGGCCGCCATGCGATCCTTGTCGAGTTGGATCTTGCCCTCATCGTCATAGAGGTTCAGCATCGCGTTCAGCGCGTGATAATCGAGCGTTTCAGCCGCCTTCAACGGTTTTGCGCCCGCATCCCGCGTCAGATTTGTTCCCGTGTCCAAAATCGTCCCATCCCGTCTTTGACATTGGCGACATCCGCGGTCGTTCCCAGAAGCTCGAACCGGTAGAGATACGGCACCTGGCACTTCTTCGAGATGACATCGCCGGCTAGCCCGTAGGTCTCGCCGAAATTGCTGTTGCCCGCGGCAATCACGCCGCGAATGTTGGAGCGGTTTTCCGCATCATTGAGGAAGCGGATCACCTGCTTGGGCACGGCCCCTTTACCGCCGTCCCCGCAATAGGTGGGCGAGATCAGCACATAGGGTTCGCGAATGTGGATGGCCTCAGCGCTGAGTGGAATGCGCGCCGCGCGCAGTCCCAGCTTCTCGACGAAACGATGGGTGTTCCCGGATCGGCTGGAATAATAAACGATCAGCCCCATCGTTTTTCTCAGCTCAGGAGAGCGCGCTGATCATGTCGGGTCGGAAACCTGCCCAATGCTGGCTGCCGGCAACGACAACCGGAACCTGCATGTAGCCCATGCCGCGCACACGATCGAGCGCTTCGGCATCCTGGGAAATATCGACCACTTCATAGTCCACGCCCAGGCGGTCGAGGGCGCGGTAGGTGGCGGTGCATTGGACGCAGGCCGGCTTGCTGTAAACGGTAACGCTCATCATGTTCCTCGTGATGTCAGTGGATTCAGGACGCAGGACTGGATCGGGCGCCGTACGGCGTCCGGGACAATGCTTGATAGTGATGTGGCAAGGTTGGCGCTTTAAACGCCTGATATCATCCCTCGCAGGATGTGCGCGGGCGACGGCCTTGATGTTCTCGACATGACTTCAAACCCCGAAGTGCTCATGCGGACGTTCGGGGCAGCGCAACAGGCACGGATCGTTCCGCCTTCGATCACGCGACCTTCCGGACACCCCGCCCATGGACGTTTCGTTCAAGGCAGGTCTCCTGGCGCGCGGGTCGAAGCACTCTACCCCAGCCTTCCCAAGGCATCATGCCTCAGCGACCTGAAATCGGACAGTTGCTCGCCGCTCACAGTTGCGGGGGCAGCTCCGACCTTGCCCGCCCTCATGGCGAGACGCACCGTATTCCCGTCTTAGCCCGCGATCCTCACGAATCGAAGGAACCTTGAACACTAGATATAGTACGCGAATCCAAATTCACGTCAACGGATGGTTTGTGCATGGCGTTACGGCAGGTTTGAAATCGCTGCATTCCTGTGAAAAACAGGGATAACCAAAGCTTAACGTAAACAGGCTGTGGAGAAAGCCGCGACGAGAACAGGCCACAAGCTGGAGCCTAGGCTGCTGACAAAGCACTGCAACCCGCGACGCCATCCTCGGCCTTGTGCTGCCTTGTGCCGAGGATCTGCGCACATCCAATTAAGGATTTGAAAATAAAATGTTTTCCTGCCTAATAATTGTGGTGGCTAGATGCTCGGCACAAGGCTGCACAAGGCCGAGCATGACGGAGGAGACTTGGTCAGCAAACTGAGAGCCGACCTTACTGATGACCTGCCCCGAATCGCTAGTCTTCAAACCGCCATCGGCAAACATTCATCTCCATACACGAAGCAGCCTGAGCGCATTGATCGTCACCAGCACGGTGGCGCCGGTATCGGCGAGGATCGCTGGCCAGAGTCCGGTGATGCCGGCGATCGTCGTCACCAGAAAGAAAGCCTTCAGCCCGAGCGCGATGGTGATATTCTGCGAGATATTGCGCATCGTGCGCTTGGAAAGCGCGATCATCCGCGCCACGTCGCCGACGCGTCCGTGCAGCACGGCGGCATCGGCTGTCTCCAGCGCCACGTCGGTGCCGCCGCCCATGGCGATGCCGATATCGGCGGCAGCGAGCGCCGGCGCGTCGTTGATGCCGTCGCCGACCTTGGCGACGACGAAGCCCTCGCGCTTCAATTCGCCGACGACCCGTTGCTTGTCCTCGGGCATCATCTCCCCACGCCAGTCGATGCCGAGCATGCCGGCGACGGCGGCCGCCGTCCGCTTGTTGTCGCCCGTCAGCATCATCGCCTTGACACCGGCCGATTTGAGCGCCGAGAGCCCCGCCCTGGCATCCTCGCGCGGCTCGTCGCGCATGGCGATCAGGCCGGCCGCAGCGCCATTGACGAGCAGCACCGATACGCTCTTGCCCTCATCATTGAGCCCTGCAATACGCGCCTCCTGTTCCGCGTTGAGCGCCCCACGCTCGCGGGCGGCGGGCGGCGACAAGAGATCCACTGTCTCGCCGCCGAT
Organism: Rhizobium sp. CBN3; assembly: GCF_030518245.1. Taxonomy (NCBI): domain Bacteria; kingdom Pseudomonadati; phylum Pseudomonadota; class Alphaproteobacteria; order Hyphomicrobiales; family Rhizobiaceae; genus Rhizobium; species Rhizobium sp. CBN3. Next base: position 11,042 of record NZ_JAULSE010000042.1, on the reverse strand, counting down.
CTTGCCGGTGACACCCTTGCCCGGCAGCGCTTCCAGTTCGAAGGCGGGCGGCACGGGCACGCCGTCCGCCTTGGCGCGGTGGAGAATCGCCAGTGCCAGCGGATGGCTGGAGCCCTGCTCCAGCACCGCCGCGCGCGACAGGAGCTGCGCCTCGCTCAACCCGAAGGAAAGGATGTCGGTGACCCGAGGCTTGCCTTCCGTCAGCGTACCCGTCTTGTCGAAGGCGACCATCGTCACCTTGCCGAGCGTCTCCAGGACCGCGCCGCCCTTCATCAGCAGCCCGCGCCGTGCCCCCGCCGACAGCGAAGCGGCGATCGCCGCCGGCGTCGAGATGACGAGGGCGCAGGGGCAGCCAATCAGGAGGATGGCAAGTCCCTTGTAGATCCATTCCCCCCACGCGCCGCCGAAAAACAGCGGCGGAATGACCGCGACCAGTGCGGCGACAACGACGACACCTGGCGTGTAGTAGCGCGAAAACCGATCGATGAACCGCTCCGTCGGCGCCTTCGATTCCTGCGCTTCTTCCACCAGCTTGACGACGCGAGCGATGGTATTGTCGGCAGCGGCTGCCGTGACGCGAACCCGGAGCACCGCATCGCCATTGACCGTACCGGCATAGACGACGGCATCGACGCGCTTGCGCAGCGGCGTGCTCTCGCCCGTCACCGGAGCCTCGTCGATCGCGCTCTCGCCTGATACGATGACGCCGTCGGCAGAGATGCGGTCGCCGGGACGAACCATGATGACCGCGCCGACGGCAAGACTTTCCGCCGGCACCTCGCGCATCTGGCCATTGTCTTCGAGCAGCGCGGTCTTCGGCAACAGGGCCGTCAGCGACTGGATGCTTTCACGCGCCCTGCCCGCCGCCACACCTTCGAGCAGCTCGCCGACGAGAAACAGGAATACGACCGTTGCTGCCTCCTCGCCCGCATTGATGATGACGGCGCCGACGGCGGCGATCGTCATCAGCATCTCGATCGAAAACGGCGTGCCTGACAAAGCCGCCATGACGGCTCGCCGCGCAATCGGCAGCAGACCGACCAGTATCGCGACGAAGAAGGCATAGGACGCGATCGCCGGCACCAGATGGCCGACGGCATAGGCGACAACGAGTGCCGCACCCGAAAAAATGGTCAGGCGGCCTTTCCTGCTCCGCCACCAAGGACCGGCCATCGGCGCATGGTCGTGCCCATGCAGGCCTTCGATTTCCTTCTCGTCATGGGCATGGTCGTGATCCTGCCCGGCATGGTCGTGATCTCCATGGCCATGAGCGGCGCGATCGTGATGATGGTGCGGGCGGCCTTCACGCGCGGGCGTCGCATTTCCGGTAAAGGGCGAGACGGAATAACCAAGCCCCGTCACCTTCCTCTCGACTGCCTTGAGATCGCTGCTGCCGTCATGCCGGACGGTCATGGTGCCTGTCATCACCGAGACTGAGACATCGGCAACGCCTGCTACGCGCCTGACCGCGGTATCGATCTTGCTCGCGCAGGCGGCGCAATCCATGCCGCCGACCCTGTATCTTGTCTCGCTCGTCTCAACCATATCCGCTTCCTTGTCAAACAGAAGCATCCCTCCTACATCCTCTAGCGACTAGAGGTGCAAGAGAAAAATCATGAAAAAGATCACGATTGGCGAGGCGGCCCGCCGGAGCGGCGTCAAGGTGCCGACGGTGCGCTATTACGAGAGCATAGGCCTGCTCGCGGCCCCGAGCCGCAGCGAAGGCAACCAGCGATCTTTCGAACCTGCCGACATCAGCCGCCTCGCTTTCATCCGCCACGCGCGCGAGCTCGGTTTCGAGATCGAGGCAATCCGCACGCTGCTCACGCTGCAGGATGATCCGAACCAGTCCTGCGCCTCGGCCGACGCCATCGCCAAGGCTCGCCTCGTGGAAGTCGAGCAGCGCATCCGCAGCCTGATGGCTTTAAAGGCCGAGCTCGAAATCATGGTGGAGAGCTGCGGCCACGGCCGCGTCGATCAATGCCGCGTCATCGAGGTTCTCGCCGACCACGGTCAGTGCACGCATTCGCACCATTGACAAATCTGCACCCTTGCAGGTGATCGGCGCCCGCGGCAAAACTGCGCCGGAAAGAATCGGGGCGAAGACATCATGAGCCAGAAACGGATTGCGATCATCGGCGGCGGCCCCGCGGGTCTTGCGGCTGCCGAGCGGCTGTCGCTCTCCGGCCATGCGGTGACGGTATATGACGCCATGCCGACCTTCGCGCGCAAATTTCTGCTGGCCGGCAAGTCGGGCCTCAATATTACCCATTCCGAGGACTATGCCCGCTTCGCCACCCGTTTCGGCGCGGCTTCAGCTCGTCTTCGTCCCGCCCTCGATGCCTTTACCCCTGCCGATGTCAGGGATTGGGCCGCAGGGCTCGGCACCGAGACTTTCGTCGGCTCTTCCGGCCGGGTTTTCCCGAAGGTGATGAAGGCTTCTCCTTTGCTGCGTGCCTGGCTCAAGCGGCTGGAAGAGCGGGGTGTCGCGATGCGCACCCGCCACCGCTGCACCGGCCTTGTCGAAGAAGGTTACGTTTTCGAAACGCCGGATGGGCACAGCATCATCCATTGCGACGCCGCCCTGCTGGCGCTTGGCGGCGCAAGTTGGCCGCGACTCGGCTCGGATGCGGCCTGGCTGCCCTGGCTGGCCGAGAGGGGCGTCGAGATCGACGCCTTCCGGCCCGCCAATTGCGGCTTCATCGTCGGCTGGAGCGCCAGCTTCAGCGCGCGTTTCGCCGGCGAGCCCGTCAAGTCGGTCACCGCCACATCCGAAGCCGGCACCTTTCCCGGCGAGTTCGTCATCACCGGCAGCGGCATCGAGGGCAGCCTGGTCTACGCCCATGCGGCCAGCCTCCGCGATCGTCTTCTGCACGGCAACGCTGCCCTGACGCTCGACCTCGCCCCGGGCCGGGCGATCGAAAGGCTGGCGCGCGACCTGACGCGGCAGGACACCAAGTCGAGCTTTTCAAACCGCCTGCGCAAGGGCGCCGGGCTTGACGGCGTCAAGGCGGCATTGCTGCGCGAACTCGCGCCGGACCGCGACCGAACCGATCCCGAACGTCTCGCCGGTATGATCAAGGCTCTGCCGGTACCGGTTCTCGATACAAGGCCGATCGCCGAGGCGATCTCCTCTGCCGGTGGCATCCGCTGGACCAGCATCGACGACGGCTTCATGCTGAAGGCGCTGCCGGGCACCTTCGTCGCCGGCGAGATGCTCGACTGGGAGGCGCCGACCGGCGGCTATCTCCTCACCGCCTGTCTGGCGACCGGCCGTGCAGCTGGGCGCGGCATCGAGGCTTGGTTGCGGCGCTAGAACAGAATCGGGACAACAGCTGTTCCCCGATCAGGCCGAGGTCGGATGAAACGTCAAGGCGAGACCGTTCATGCAGTAGCGAAGCCCGGTCGGTTTCGGGCCGTCATCAAAGACATGACCGAGATGGCCGCCGCAACGGCTGCAATGCACAGCGGTCCGCGTCATGCCTAAGCCGGTGTCGCGCTCCGTGCCGACGGCGTCTTTAAGAGGCGCCCAGAAGCTCGGCCAGCCGGTGCCGCTGTCGAATTTGGTCGCCGAGGAAAACAGGTTCTGGTCGCAGCCGGCGCAGGCGAACTTGCCGTTCCGCTCCTCGTGCAGCAAGACGCTGGTGAAGGGAGCCTCCGTCCCCGCCTGGCGCAGGACGGCATACTGATCCGGCGTCAGCAGCTTGCGCCATTCCGCCTCGCTGTGCGTCACCGCGAAGGTCTCGCCGGCGATCGCCTCACCGATCAGGCCCAAGCGAACTGCCATCGCTCCGAAAGCGGCGCCCATCAGCAACAATCGTCTGTTCAACATGGTCGGTTCTCCTCGCCGGCAAACTTCGTTTCTGCACAGAACTACGGACAGGAGCAGTCTTTTGTTACACGAAGACGGCACGAACACCGAAATGTGAATTCAGTCCTTTCGTCAGGAAGAGTCGGGGATTGAGGACCGCCAAGTGCGGGCTGATTGCAAACCCGCGGCTTTTCCACCAGACTGCGCTGAATTTCGGTGGGAGGAGCCGATGCACGAACACTCTGCACATGCCGAGCACGTCTACACGTCGGCCCAACGCGACTCCGCCGCCGCCAGTTCTCCGGTGGTCGCCTCCTGGCGGCGGTGCATGACGATGCACCAGCTCGCACCCGAGGACGAACGGGCGCCGCTGCGCCTGACCGACGAGGAGTTCCGGCGCGCCCGCGAGCAGTCCGGGCAGCTGATTGCCAGCGCGACGGAAGAGCTCGATCGTCTCTTCAGCACCGTCGGCAAGGCCGGCTGTTGCTTGCTTCTGACGGACAGGAACGGCATTGCGCTGGAGCGCCGGGGGGCTGCCGGCGACGACAAGGAATTTCACGAACTCGGCCTCTGGACCGGCTCAATCTGGACCGAGGCGAGCATCGGCACCAACGGCATCGGCACGGCGCTCGCCGATGAACGCGCCGTCGCCATTTTCCGCGATCAGCATTTCTTCTGCGCAAATACCAGCCTCAGCTGCACGACGGCGCCGATCCGCGATCACCGTGGCCGGTTGGCCGCGGCGCTTGATATCTCTACCTGCCGCAACGACGTAAACGAGATGACATTGGCGATCCTGACGCAGACCGTGCGCGATGCGGCCATGCGCATTGAACTCAATCTCTTTCGTTCGGCCTTTGCAGGCGCCCGTTTCCTGATGGTCCCGAGCCCCGCCAATTCCGCCGCCGCTCTGCTCGCTGTCGACCGGCACGACCTCGTGCTCGGCGCAACCCGCGCCGCTCGCATCGCGCTGCAACTGGACGACAGGCGGATCGCCACCGGCATCCCTGCCGCCGATGCCCTGCATGAGGCTAGGGTCTCGCAGCAGGGAGAGATCGTCGAAGCCGAGAAGGCAGCCTTGCTGCGCGCGCTGTCGCGCACTAGCGGTAACGTTTCGCAGGCAGCCGCAGCACTGGGGATCAGTCGCGCCACTCTGCACCGAAAGATGAAGAAGTTCGACCTTCACTGAGCACGTCCACGAAGGTTCCATCAACATGCGGTAATCACGACACGATCCTGTCGCATCCCTGCGACAGTGTGCACTGCGGTATGGATGACATGCTCTGTTCCGGCCGCTGAAACATGCGCATTTTCCTCCCACTGGTTCGATTGGAACCTGGACCACCAAGGGAGGATGACATGCTTCATCAGAAAATCGTAGAATCGCCATTCAAGCTGAAATACGGCAACTATATCGGCGGCGAATGGCGCGAGCCGGTCGAAGGCAGATACTTTGAAAACGTGACGCCGGTCACAGGCGGCAAACTCTGCGACATCCCACGCTCCGATGAAAAGGACATCAATCTCGCGCTCGACGCGGCCCATGCGGCCAAGGAAAAATGGGGCCGCACGTCCGCCGCCGAGCGCTCCAATATCCTCATGAAGATCGCCCAGCGCATGGAAGACAAGCTGGAACTGCTTGCCCAGGCAGAGACCTGGGACAATGGCAAGCCGATCCGCGAAACCATGGCGGCCGACATTCCGCTGGCGATCGACCACTTCCGCTACTTCGCCTCTTGCATCCGCGCCCAGGAAGGTTCAATCGGCGAGATCGACCATGATACCGTCGCCTATCACTTCCACGAGCCGCTCGGCGTCGTCGGCCAGATCATTCCCTGGAACTTCCCGATCCTCATGGCGACGTGGAAGCTGGCGCCGGCACTTGCCGCCGGCAACTGCGTCGTGCTGAAGCCGGCCGAACAGACCCCCGCTTCGATCCTGCTCTGGGCCGAACTCGTCGGCGACCTCCTGCCGCCCGGCGTGCTCAACATCGTCAACGGCTTCGGTATCGAGGCCGGCAAGCCGCTCGCGACCAGTCCCCGCATCGCCAAGATCGCCTTTACCGGCGAAACGACGACCGGCCGGCTCATCATGCAATATGCCAGCCAGAACCTCATTCCGGTCACTCTGGAACTCGGCGGCAAATCCCCGAACATCTTCTTCGCCGACGTGATGGCCGAGGACGACGATTTCCTCGACAAGGCGCTCGAGGGCTTTGCGATGTTCGCCTTGAACCAGGGTGAAGTCTGCACCTGCCCGAGCCGCGCCCTCGTTCAGGAATCGATCTACGACCGCTTCATGGAGAAAGCCGTCAAACGCGTCGAGGCGATCAAACAGGGCAACCCGCTCGATCCGGAAACCATGATCGGCGCTCAGGCATCGACGGAGCAGCTTGAGAAGATCCTCGCCTATCTCGATATCGGCAAGCAGGAAGGCGCCCAGGTTCTGGCCGGCGGCTCGCGCAACGATCTCGGCGGCGAACTGGCGAACGGCTATTACGTCAAGCCGACGATCTTCAAGGGCCACAACAAGATGCGTGTGTTCCAGGAGGAGATCTTCGGACCTGTGGTCTCAGTCGCGACCTTCAAGGATGAGAAGGAAGCGCTCGAAATCGCCAACGACACGCTCTACGGTCTTGGTGCCGGTGTCTGGAGCCGCGACGCCAATCGCTGCTACCGTTTCGGCCGCGAGATCCAGGCCGGCCGCGTCTGGACCAACTGCTATCATGCCTACCCCGCCCATGCCGCCTTCGGCGGCTACAAGCAATCCGGCATCGGCCGCGAAACCCACAAGATGATGCTCGAGCATTACCAGCAGACCAAGAACATGCTGGTCAGCTACAGCCCGAAGGCGCTCGGTTTCTTCTGAGATGCTTTCATATGGGAGAGGTTTAAAACCCCTCCCCAACCCCTCCCCACAAGGGGGAGGGGCCTATGATGCCGCTCCACCAGCTTTCCTTACCGAAGTCTCAGCAAGGCAATACATCGCTTTTAGACGAGGCTATTCAACAAGTTAAGTCCCTCCCCCTTGTGGGGAGGGGTTTGGGGAGGGGTCTTTTCTTCCCCCAAACTTTAGGAGGAAGAACCATGGAAACGACCGTCAACGGCGAACCGCGTGTTCTCGCAACCGATGCGGCCCTTGATCTGATCGCAGAAATCAAGCGGGATCATCCCGATATCCTCTTCCACCAGTCCGGCGGCTGCTGCGACGGCTCTTCCCCGATGTGTTATCCCGCCAATGAATTCATGGTCGGCGACAGCGATGTCAAGCTCGGCGAGATCGGCGGCGTGCCGGTCTATATCAGCGCCAGCCAGTTCGAGGCATGGAAACACACGCAGCTCATCATCGACGTCGTGCCGGGCCGCGGTGGCATGTTCTCGCTCGACAACGGCCGCGAGAAACGCTTCCTCACCCGTTCCCGTCTCTTCGGCGGCGGCGAGGCCTGTGCCGTCCCGGATGCGACGGTCAGGACGGTCTGACATCTGCCGCCCGACAGATGCAAGGTTTTACATACGGGAGAGGGTCTGAGAGCGCTCCTGTCGTGATGCTCACCTGCTTCCGGCCGAGAATTTCGCCTGTAGTATTCCCATAGTACCTGCTGCTGGGAGGTCTTTGTTAATCTCCGGCTGTTGGTTTCCAAGGAGGATGCGATGCCAGCTTCTAAGATCCTGATGATCACGGGTGACTTCACCGAAGATTATGAAACGATGGTGCCGTTTCAGACGCTGCTCGCCTGCGGCTATACCGTCGATGCCGTCTGTCCCGGCAAGAAGGCGGGTGAGACCGTCGCCACCGCCATTCATGATTTCGAGGGCGATCAGACCTACTCGGAAAAACGCGGCCATGATTTCGCGCTGAACGCCACTTTCGACAGCGTGCGGGCGGAGGATTACGATGCCCTGGTCATCCCCGGCGGTCGCGCACCGGAATATCTTCGCCTCAATCCCGACGTCATCAAATCGGTCCGGCATTTCTTCGATGCCGGAAAACCCGTTGCGGCCATCTGCCACGGCGCGCAGTTGCTTGCCGCCGCCGGCGTGTTGAGGGGCCGCACCTGCTCAGCCTATCCCGCCTGCCGGCCGGAAGTCGAACTTGCCGGCGGCATTTACGCCGATATTTCCATCACCGATGCGGTCTCGGACGGCAACCTGGTCACCGCGCCGGCCTGGCCGGCGCATCCCTCCTGGCTGCAGCAGTTCATGGCCGTGCTCGATGCCTCGTCAATACCTGAAACCAACGCCGCCTGAGGTGGCGGCGCCGGGAGGACGACATGTGTGAACTCTTCATCAAGGCGGATGCGCGGCTATGGGAAAGCACCACCCGGTCGCTGCGCATCGACGGCATGGTCACCAGCGTCAGGCTGGAGAACTTCTTTTGGTCGAAGCTTGAGGAAATTGCCCGGCGCGACGGCATGAACGTCGTGCAGCTGATTACCCGGCTGCACCATGAATCGATCGATGCCGGCCATGATCTCGGGAACTTCACATCCTTCCTGCGCGTCTGCTGCGCCCGATATCTCGACCTGCAGCTCGCCGGTGACATCCCGGCAGATGTCACCCGCCCGATCTCTGAGTTGGATGCGCCGGTCATCCTCGGCCGCGAACGGGAAAAATATCACTGACCCCGACCCGACCGAGCCGGGATGAAGGCGGGCGGAGCTCTCTGCTCCGCCCGCCTTCTCAAGATACCTGACTGGCGCGGTTGCGCAGGGGTTGCGTTGCGGCGCAGCCTGGACCAACAATGCGCGGCATCATCCAGCACCGGCACCGTCAGGAGATCGCTTGCCATGAACGACCAGAAAGCCGTGATCGTCACGGGAGCCGGCGGCAACCTCGGCAGCGCCGTTGTCCGGGAGCTTGCAGGCGCCGGCGTAAAACTCGTCTGCATGAACCGTTCGAGCCAGGAGCTGGAAACTTTGGCCGGTGAGCTTCCCGCATCCACGGAGTTTCTCTCGATCGCCGGAACGGATCTCACCGACTATGCCTCCTGCGCTACCGCCGTCGCCCGAGCCGTCAAGCGCTTCGGAGGCGTAGGCGCATTGGTCAACACAGTCGGCGGTTTTCAGATGGGACCGGTCGGGCCGGAGGCCCCGGCGCAATGGGATACCATGATGACGGCAAACGCCCGCACCGCGCTGACGATCAGCGCGGCGGTTCTGCCGACGATGAAAGCTGCAGGCTACGGCCGCATTGTACACGTCGCTGCGATGCCCGGCCTGAAGGCCGGCCCCAATCAAGCCGCCTATGCTGCCTCGAAAGCGGCCGTCATCCGGCTGACGGAAGCGCTTGCTGCCGAATGCCGCGACGACCGCATCACCGCCAACTGCATTCTGCCCGGCACGATCGATACGCCCGAGAATCGTGCTGCCATGCCCAACGCAAAAACGGACGCCTGGGTATCGCCGCAGTCGATCGCCCGGCTCATCGCCTTCCTGATATCACCCGCCGCAGCCGTCGTTACCGGCGCAGCGATTCCGGCCACCGGCCGCGAATAGGCAAGCTGCGCCCATTTGGAATGGTCACTGCCATCTGGCCTGGAGCACGGTCCTTTTGCTACTGTGGGCCGACGACAAATGAACGACTTTATCTCAGGATCGGGCAGGCGATGGTGTCAATGATCGCATTGCGGCGGCATCCGCCGGATTACGGTGGTTGCGATGGCTGACGGGCCGGCATTGCCCACCGGCGCAACCGATCTGATGCGCGAGGAATGGTTCCTGGGCGTCAGCATCGCGACGAGCTTGGCGTTCCTCGTTTTCCAGGACGATCTGTTCAGCCGACTTTCCGATCCGCTTTGGTTCACCGTCGTTTTCGCGTGGCTATTTACCGTCGTGCTCGGTTCGGCTCTGTCGGTCGTGCGGCACGCGGATCACCTGGCGGAGCGCCTTAAGGAGCCTTACGGCACCCTTATTCTGACGCTCGCCATCACTTCGATCGAAGTGATGGCGATTTCCGCCGTGATGATTCATGGCGAAAACAACCCGACGCTGGCCCGCGACACTTTGTTTGCGGTCGTCATGATCATCCTGAACGGCATGGTCGGCCTGTCATTGCTCTTGGGTGCATGGCGGCGCCCGGAGCAACAGCATAACCTCCAGGGCGCCAACGCCTATCTCGGCGTCATCGTGCCCTTGGCAACACTCAGCCTGGTGATGCCGACATTTCTTTCCGGCCCGGACGGACAGCACCCGTCGGCGCCACGTCAATTGATCCTCGGCATACTCTCCGTCGGCCTTTATGCCACGTTTCTGTTTCTTCAAGCCGGTCGCCATCAGGACTATTTCACCGACGGCAGCAATCGCCGCGAACCTCCCGGCGAAGCAGCGCTTTACCACGCGCCGGTGTGGCCTCATGCCCTGTTGCTGTTCGCCTATATGGGGCCCTTGGTGTTTCTGGTCGAACAACTCGCGCGGCCGATCGATTACATTATCGAAACCCTGCAGGCTCCAACCGCATTTGGCGGTGTCGTCATGGCCATTCTTGTCGCGACCCCCGAGGCAATCAGCGCCGTGCGCGCATCCATCGCCAACAATCTTCAACGCTCCGTCAATATTTTTCTCGGGTCGGTTTTGTCGACGATCGGGCTGACCGTGCCGGCGATGCTCGTCATCAGCCGCCTTTATGGACACCCGGTAACACTCGGTCTGGAGCATGGAGATCTTGTGATGCTGCTGCTCACTCTTGCCGTCAGCATCATCACCTTTGCCAGCGGTCGCACGCATCTGATGCAGGGTGCGGTCCATCTCGTGCTTTTCCTGGCCTACGTCCTGTTGATTTTCCAGCAATGATGTCCGGCATGCAGGAACGGACCAGCAAAGATGAAGTCTTCGCGCCGGCGATAACTGACCGTGGTGTTGCAGGAGATGAAGGGAATTTTGGTTGCGGAGGCGGGATTTGAACCGTTCGCAGGCTGACCCTTCAGGTTATGGTGAGCTTTAGCGAACGACGAGCTACGGTCGCTAAGGGAAAGTGAAGCTTTTCCGCCAGCGATAAAGGCTTTGTGATACTTGGAGAGGGAGTTTTGGTTTCGGGCAGGCTTCGGGGTTTTTCTGTCCCGCGGCGTGGGCGTTGCCTGCTTGCAGGCCCCTGAAGAGGCGTTAACTCCTCGACCCGTTACCAAACAAAAAGCCCGCGCGAGGCGAGCTTCTGTGATGGGGGAATTAGGAAGTTTGGTTGCGGGGGCAGGATTTGAACCTGCGGCCTTCAGGTTATGAGCCTGACGAGCTACCGGG
>NZ_JAULSE010000041.1:0-24582 GCF_030518245.1 Rhizobium sp. CBN3 | reverse complement strand
GTTCCTTTTTCTGAGTCTCGACAACCAGAAAATAGACGGAAAACCTCCGTCTGACGGGGCATGCGCCTGCGGCATTTCGATTCACCCAGAACTTTCCCCGGACAGCCCTGCGTTCTGACGGGGAGAGGGGACGTGCCAAACGAGCTGTCAAAGGGAACGAAGGGTTTGCGGCGTGTTCCCTTCTCCCCGCAAGGTGCCGGCAGGGGCAAGCGCCGCGCTCACAGCATCTCCAGCGGCTTTTTCCTGGACGGCGGCGGGAAGGCGGCGTCGAGCGCTTGCCGATCCTCCTCGGTGATATCAAGCGAGATACAGTCGCGGTTTTCGCGAACGCGTTCGGCATTCGAGGTCTTCGGGATGGCGATGACGCCGTCGCGTTTCAGGAGGAAGGCGAGCGCCAGTTGGGCGGGTGTCGCCTGGTAGGCCTTGGCGATGTGAATTAGTTCCGGATGATGGAGGACGTGTCCCTGCTCGATTGGCGAATAGGCCATAACGGGGATGCCGCGGCTCCGGCACCAGGGCAAAAGGTTGAACTCGACGCCGCGGCGGGTGAGGTTATACAGCACCTGGTTGGCGGCGACATTGGCGCCGTCGGGCACGCCAAGCAGTTCCTCCATGTCGTCGGTATCGAAGTTGGAGACGCCCCAGGCGCCGATCTTGCCGGAGGCCTTGAGCATCTCGAAGGCGGCGACGGTCTCGGCGAGCGGGTAGTTGCCGCGCCAGTGCAGGAGATAGAGATCGATACGATCCGTGCCGAGGCGTTCGAGGCTGTGCTCGCAGGCCTCGATCGTGCCTTTCAGGCTGGCGTTCCAGGGGTAGACCTTGCTGACGATGAAGACCTCGTCGCGTCGCCCTTTGACCGCCCGGCCGACGATCTCCTCGGCGCCGCCGTCGCCATACATTTCGGCGGTGTCGATCAGCGTCATGCCGAGATCGATGCCGGCTCTGAGGCTTTCGATCTCGGCCCTGGCATGGCCGGCATCCTCGCCCATAGCCCAGGTTCCTTGGCCGAGTGCCGGCACGGCTATGCCGTTCGGAAATTTTACGGAGGGGATGGGGTCGTCCTGCATGGCTCTCCTTCCTGCTCAAGAGATTGGGCCGCGTCGCCATCTTTCAAGTAATCCTGTCACCATGACAATGATGCAATGGCATCGGCGATTTAGGGCAGTTATGCTGACCTAAATAAAGTGGGCTGCTGGAAAAAGCCGCTTCGGGAGGTCGCATGCCGCTGGATACGTTTCTCGCCCTCGTTCTCTTCGCCTTCACGACGTCGATTACACCGGGCCCGAACAATATGATGCTCTTCGCCTCGGGCGTGAATTTCGGCTTCCGGAGGACGATCCCGCATATGTTCGGCATCGGTGCCGGCTTCTTCTCGCTGCTCATCGGCGTCGGTTTCGGGCTCGGGGCGTTGCTGCACACGATGCCCGTGGTCTATACGGCGCTGAAGTTTGCGGGCGGCGCCTATCTCGTCTGGATTGCCTGGAAGATCGCTTCGTCGCGCTCGCTCAGCGAGGGCAAGAGCAGTGCGGCGCCGATGTCCTTCCTTTCGGCGGCGGCTTTCCAGTGGATCAATCCGAAAGCCTGGGTGATGGCGGTGACCGCGATGGCGACCTATACCAATCCCGAGCTTTACCTCGCCAGTGTGCTGATCGTCGGCCTGGCTTTCGCGGTGGTCAACGTGCCGAGTGTCTCGACCTGGGCAGGTTTCGGTTCGGCGCTCAGGGAATGGCTTTCCGATCCGGTGCGGCTGAAATGGTTCAATATCAGCATGGCCGTGCTTCTGGTGGCGAGCCTCTGGCCGATGCTAAAATAGCGCAATCGACGGTTTCGTCAGCATCAGCCAGAAAATACCGAGAACGGCCGAGAAAGCCGGAAAGCCGAACACGAACCAGACGCGGTAGAGGCTGTGATAGCTGGACGGCAGGGCGCTTCCCGAGCTTGCCGCCGCGTGGGCGAGGTCGCGCAGTTGGATCTGGATCCAGACGACCGGCAGCCAAAACAGGCCGGTGACGACATAGAGCAGCAGCGACAGCGCAATCCAGCCCTCCGACAGGTCCCAGCCGATCGACCGCGCCAGCAAATAGCCGGTTACAGGCTGGAGAAGCGCAGCGGTCGCCGTGAAGATGGTGTCGGCGATGACGACGGTCGCGGCGACATGGGCGATCAAGGCGGGATCGCACGTGCGGTGCGCCATCACCATGAAAAAGGCGATGCCGGCACCGGTGCCGAAGAGAACGGTCGCGCCGATGACATGGGCAAGCAGCAGCCATTGCTCGAGCATCAGCGTTCATCCAGGGTGGCAAGGGCCGTGAGCGTCAGCAGGATCGACGGCAGTACCTTGACGAGCGGACCGAGCGGATCGAGCCAGAGCGCCGGTTCGAGAAGTGTGCCGCCTGTGAGATAGGCCAACGAAACGGCCAGCATGCCGAGGAGGGCGCGTTCGGCGAGCGGGCGGACAAGGACGGCGGCGCCGAGGGCGACGTCGATGAGGCAGGTGACAAGCGTCAGCGCCATTGCCGCCGCCGCTGGCATGAAGGGCAGGAAATGCGCGGAGGCCTTCTGCACCGCCAGCAAAGGGATTAGGCCGGAGAGCAGCCAGAAGGCCGACAGGCCCGCTATGACGAGCGGCTTCAGGAGATAGAGCCGGGCGAACCAGAGATCCTGCACGCCGGAGGGATTGGCCGAAAGCGTTGCCGCAGCTGATGTCGCGGCAGGGCCACTCTCCGCCTTCGCGCTTTTGACGCCTTCGGACATGACGGTCATTGCCGTCGAGCGCAGCGGCGAACGCCAGCCGAGCAGGCCCGCGCCATCGGCGAGCCAGGTCACGGGCCGCGCAAGCCAAGGCGCAAGGGAAAAGACGCGGGCCGGCGGCAGGCCCAGCCATTGCCGGTGCAGGCGCACGAGATCGGCGAGCGTCAGCACCTCGTCGGCGGCAAGAACGATATCCCCGTGCAGATCGCCCGCAACCGCCTGCGACACGGCCTCCGCCACGTCATCCACGGAAAGCGTTTCGACCGGGCTTTGCGCATGAGTGAGTGGCAGCGCCAGCGGGAAGGCGGCCAGCGCCCGGATGAGCGACGAGCCGCCATGGGCATTGCGGCCGAGAACGAGGGCAGGGCGCAGGATGAGGTGAGGCAGGCTGCTTGCCGCCAGCGCCTCGTCGGCTCGCCGCTTGGTGGCGAGGAAGGGAAGGTCTCCAGCCGCGCCCGCCGTCCTTGCCGATATCTGGATGATCAGGGGGCGCGAGCGTTTCGCGGCGGCATAGAGCGCCAGCATTGCATCCGCCTGAGTGGCCGCCAGATCGTCCGACAGGCCATCCTGCAGCGCGCCGGCGCAATTGACGACGACATGCTGGTCGTTCAGGAGCTTCTCCCAATCCTCAGGCTTCGTCATGCGCGAGAGATCGGCCCGCCGCCAGTTTATGTCAGGCTGCTTCAGGTTCGCCCGCGCGGGATTGCGGCCGAGCCCGGTCACGGCATGCCCATCGGCCGCGAGTCGGGCCGCGGCGACGGAGCCAATGAAGCCGGTTGCGCCGAGAATCAGGATGTTCATGGCAGGAGATTAGCGGAAAAGTTTGAGCGGGATAGGAGGGCTTGGCGGGGGCGTGGGGTGTGATAGAAGGGGAGAAGACGTTTCCATGAAGGGCGAGACATCTCCGCGATTCCGCTTCTCCCCAGCGGGGAGAAGATGCCGGCAGGCAGATGAGGGGGTGAGCGGCACAGGCCACGAATGCACGAAGCGTCAGCGAAGGCAACAATGACGGGTGTGCCCTGCGGCCCCCTCATCCGACCCTTCGGGCCACCTTCTCCCCGCTGGGGAGAAGAGGGAGCAAGACGCCGTTTGGGAGGAGACTGCCTTGCACGACGACCACAATCACGATCACGGGCACGATCACGACAACCACTATTCCGACATGCAGGCGCGCGTCAAAGCGCTGGAGACGCTGCTGACGGAGAAGGGGTTGATCGATCCGGCGGCGATCGATGCGATCGTCGAGACTTATGAGACGAAGGTGGGGCCGCGGAACGGCGCGCGTGTCGTCGCGAAAGCGTGGAGCGATCCTCAATTCGCGGACTGGCTGAAGCGCGATGCGACGGCGGCGATTGCGAGCCTTGGGTTTACCGGCCGGCAGGGTGAGCATATGCGCGCCGTCTTCAATACGGCCGAGACCCATAACCTCATCGTCTGCACGCTCTGCTCCTGTTATCCCTGGTCGGTGCTCGGCCTGCCGCCGGTCTGGTACAAGGCTCCGGCCTATCGCTCGCGCGCCGTCCTCGATCCGCGTGGCGTGCTGGCCGAGTTCGGGCTGGTGCTGCCTGAAGAAAAGAAGATCCGCGTCTGGGATTCAACGGCGGAGTTGCGTTATCTCGTGATCCCCGAGCGGCCCAAGGATACGAAAGGCATGGACGAGCCCGCATTGGCCGGTCTCGTCAGCCGCGACGCGATGATCGGGACGGCGATCGCAGGCAGCCCGGAGGCTCTGTCATGAATGGACCGCACGATCTCGGCGGGCAGATGGGTTTCGGGCCGGTCGCGCCTGAGAAGGACGAGCCCTATTTCCATGCCGAATGGGAAAAGCGGGCGCTCGGCATCACGCTTTCCTGCGGCGCTTTCGGGGCCTGGACGATCGATGAAAGCCGGCATGCGCGCGAAAACATTCCGCCGGCCGATTATCTCGCGGCGAGCTATTACGAGATCTGGATTCGCGGCATCGAGATCCTGCTCGAACGACACGGTTTTGCGACGCGCGAGGAATTGCTGTCCGGGCGTAGGCTGCAGGATGGGGCGGCGCCCAAGCGGGTGCTGAAGGCAGAGATGGTGCCGGCGGTTCTTGCCAAAGGCCGGCCATGCGATCGTCCTGTCGAGGCCGCGCCGCTCTTTGCTGTCGGCGAGACGGTGCGGACGAGGAATTTCAATCCGGCCACCCATACGCGCCTGCCGCGTTATGCCAGAGCCAAAACTGGCGTCGTCGAAGCGGTGCAGGGTTCCTTCGTCTTTCCCGACGACAATGCGCATGGCAAGGGCGAGAACCCGCAATGGCTCTATACCGTCGTCTTCGACGGCACTGAGGTCTGGGGCGAGGGTGCGGACCCGTCGCTGACCGTATCGATCGATGCATGGGAGAGCTATCTTGAGCGTGTGTGAAATACCCTCTCAGCTCTCCCAATCGCCGGGCCTACCGAAGTCGCCGGAGGGTGATCCTGTTTTCCCTGAGCCCTGGGCGGCTGAAGCCTTCGCCATGACCGTGCATCTGCATGAGAAGGGGCTGTTTTCCTGGAGCGAGTGGGCAGCTGCTCTCTCAAACGAATTGCATCAGCCCGGCCGGGCCGAGGACGGCGGCGACTATTTCGACTGCTGGGTGGCGGCGCTTTCGGACATGCTGGTCAGTCGCGGCGTGGCGAATGCATCCGCCATCCTCGATCTGCAGAAGAGCTGGCAGCGGGCGGCGGAAGCGACGCCGCATGGCAAGCCGATCGAACTTGCCAACGATCCGCTGCGCTAAAGCTCATGACGGGAACTGCCGATAGCACTCCTCGGCCACCGCGCGCAGAGTCTCGCGCGAGATTTCGCCGGTGACGGCGTAGCCGAGTTCGCCGTCGATCCAATAGAAGGTCTCGAGATTGCCCGACGAGGCGAAGCGGAAGCTCGTCGTGCGGTTTTCCGTGTTGCGGCCGACCATGACGGTCAGGCGCTCGCCGGCCTGGTTCTCGTACATGAACATCGCGCCTGGCCGGCCATCGACCGGCAGCAGGCGACCGCCGACCAGCTTGAAGCCGAGCGGCTGCAGGTTCGGGATCTTGAGGTTCTCGATTGCCAAGCGTTTGCCAAGCCAGATGGCGAGATGGGCCTCCTCGTCGGCGAAGACCTCGACGGGATGGCGGACCTCGGCGGCATAGACTGTAAAGGCGGTCTCTGCCTGTTGCGGCAAAGTTTCCAAGCCGGCAAGCTGCAATTCGGGCTTTTCCAGAAGGGTTGGTCCGTAATGGCCGCTGACGGCGCCGAGGGCGAAGACGGCGAGCATTGCGGCTGCGAGTGCCCAGCGCCTCCGCGTGGGCGCGACCGCGCGTGGGGGCGCGACCAGCAGGGGATCAGTGTCCCTGGCCTTCTCATACCCGGCAAAGAGGGAACGGATGCCTGAGTTCTGCGCCTGCCATTCGGCGATCATCGCGGCTTCATCCGGGTTGTCGGCGAGGTAGGCCTCGATGCGGGCACGCGAGCTTTCCGGCAACTGCCCATCGGCATAGGCGTGGAGATCGGCTTCGGTGACGATCGGGTTGGTCTCGTTCATTTCGGTCTCCGAAGCGTAATCACGTTATCGGCCTTCAGGTGCTCGGCCACGCGCCGACGGGCGCGCGACAGGCGCGACATGACGGTGCCGATCGGGATATCGAGGGCGGTGGCGACCTCGCTGTAGCTATAGCCCTCGATGACG
Organism: Rhizobium sp. CBN3; assembly: GCF_030518245.1. Lineage (NCBI taxonomy): Bacteria > Pseudomonadati > Pseudomonadota > Alphaproteobacteria > Hyphomicrobiales > Rhizobiaceae > Rhizobium > Rhizobium sp. CBN3. The sequence goes on along the minus strand of NZ_JAULSE010000041.1, from coordinate 18,149 downwards.
ACGAGCATCAGCACGGCGCGGTGCTCCTCAGAAAGGCTGTTCAGCGCATCGTCGAGCCGGGCGCGCTCCAGCGGATCGGCCGGCGGTTCTGGAGCGGCCATATTCTCTGCTGCGTCGAGCTCGACCAGGCCGTCGCGCGCCTTGCCGCGCCGGCCGTTGCGATAGAGATTGGTCATGATGGTCAGGACCCAGCCGCGCAGATTGAGGCCACGCCATTGGCCGCGGCGCGTCAGGATCTTCTCGACACAGTCCTGGAGCAAGTCCTCGCTGTCGGCATCCGAGCGCGTCAGGCTGCGCGAATAGCGCCTGAGCGAGGGCAGGAGGGCCAGGATCTGGCCCTCGAACGTTTCGGGTGCAGGTGTCTTCACGCCGACCCTCTTGCGATCGGAGCCTCTGCCATCAAGGTTTGGCGAGTTCCCAGTTGCCGCCGACGCCGTCGCCGGTGATGTCGCCGGCCTTCTTGTCCTTGACCCAGTAATAGAGCGGCATGCCGTCCTTGGCCCATTGCTTCTTACCATCCTTACGGTCGATGATCGAATATGCACCTTCTGCCTTGGCATCGGAAGCGGCCATCAGCGGCGGCCAGTTCTTGGCGCAATCGCCGTTGCAGTTGGAAACGCCCTTGGTGTCTTTCTTGAAGGTGTAGAGGGTCATGCCGTTTTCGCCGGCAAGTACCTTGCCCTTGGCGGATTCGACTTCCTTGACGGGAGGGGCGGCGAAAGCAGCGGTCGCGGCAAGGGCGGCTGCGGCCGCGACGGACAGGAATTTCACGGATGTCATGATGTCTCTCCTCAGGTTGGGCACGCAATGCTGCGATACCTGAGATGAGACACGGGACGAGGCGATTTTATTCCCGGCTGGGGGAAAGTTTTGTTGAGGCAACGGTGCGTTGCGGCAAGCACACCGATCAGCCCTCATGTTGAGGAGGCCCGTGGGCCGTCTCGAACCACGAGGGCAGGGTGATTAGCATTTGTTGCATGCAGATATTGCTGGGGCCAGCGCCGGTGGCCAGCCCCGTCCTTCGAGGCCTCTACGGAGCATCTACAGGATGAAGCTGGAGAGAGGTCGCGTGAGAGCAATCGCAGCGAGGGATGAGATCTGCTCGGCGGAGGTGGACGTCTTCGTTGTCGCCGCCGGTCATTTACATCATGGCGTTTTGTGGATATTCTATATCCTTAATTACACCGCTGAACCGGCCATCACACGAGTTGCTGAATGATCCTGAAAAGCCAGGTCGAGTGGGCGCTGCATTGCTGCGCCATTCTCGCGGGCCTGCCCGAGGGCAGGTATCTCTCCACCAAGGCGCTCGCCGAGCTTCATGGTCTGCCGAAGGAATATCTCTCCAAGGCGCTGCAAAGCCTTTCACAAGCCTCGCTCGTCGATACCACCCTCGGCCCGAGCGGCGGCTACCGGCTTGCGAGATCCCCCTCCGAGATCAACTTCCTTGATATTGTCGAGGCGGTGGAGGGAAAGGCGCGCAGCTTCACCTGTACGAATATCCGGGAGAACAATCCGTGCCGGCCGACAGGCTATTGCGACAGCAAGCCTTGCGCGGTTGCGCGCGTCATGTGGGAAGCCGACGAGGCTTGGCGAAATACGCTGAGAGCCGTGCGGCTCTCCGATCTCGTTGGCACCTTATCCGAGGAGGTGCCGGCGGACATCTGGCAAGGCACGTTCCAATGGGTGCTCCAGCGTGCCGGCTGATCATGCCCTGAAGATGGTCCTGATGGTCTTCAGGATTGCGTGCGCGTTGCGTGCTTGTTCCGGGGGCAGGGCAACGCCGTCGCGGAAGCGTTCGGCGCGGCCGGCGAGGGCTTCGGCGATCTCTTCGGCCAGCGCTGGGCGTTCGCTAAGGAGCGGCGCGAAGGCCGCCTGGCCGATTTCATAGATCGTCACTGGGGTCAGGGCCTCCAAGGTGCAGACTTCCTGCATGCCGGCGAGCAGGCCTGTCTCGCCGAAGAAATCACCTGGCGCAAACCGTCCGCGCTCTTCGCCTTCGCGCCGCGCCACGATGATGCCGGCGCGCACCATCATCAGCGAAGGCAGCATTTCGCTCTCCCGCACGATCACATGGCCTTTGCGGAACTGCCGGACAATCGTGGTCTCGGCGAGCCTCTGCCTCTCATCTGATGTCAGTGTTGCAAAGACGGGAATGGCTTCAATCAGCGCAAGCGGCGTGACGGTCGGCGGCTTGGCGTTTTCTTCCGTCGGCAGATCGGCGGTCAGTACCTGGGCCGCGGGCGGAACGGCCAAAAGCAGGCCGGCGGATTTGCAATGGCGATAGACGAGATCGAGCACCTCGTTTCGCGCCGTCACGCGCTGGCTGGGGCTCGTCACCCGAAACAGCAGCTCGACCTCAAGCCCGGTGGCATCCAGCCCTTTCAACGCGACGACCGGCGCAGGCTCGCGGACAATCGAATTGCAGCTCGTGAGCGCGGCGAGCATGACCTGGCGGATCGATGCCGGCATCCGCGTCGGGGCGATGCGGACGGTCAGGATCAGCAGATGGGTCTCGTCCGGCCGGCTGACATTAGTCAGGCCGAGTTTCGCGAGAAAGCTGTTCGGCAGGACGACGACATTGTTGGCGCTGGTCAGAATGTGCGTCGCGCGCCAGTTGCTTTCGACGACACGCCCTTCCGTGCCGTCGCTCAAGAGGATCCAGTCGCCGATGACATAGGGCCGGCCGAGCGTCAGGGCGATGCCGGAAAAGACGTCGGCGAGTGTGTTCTGGAGTGCCAGGCCGAGGATAATGGCGACCACGCCTGATGTCGCGACGAGAGTGCCGATCGGTACGCCGAAGACGAAAGCGAGGACCGAGAGCGCCATGCCGATATAGACGATGCCGATGACGAGATCCTGCAGCAGGCGGGCCTCACGCGGGCTTCCCTCCAGCACCAGATAGAGCCTGATGAAACCGATCACGGCCCATGCCAGGTGGACCCACCAGAGCGATTTGGCGAGGATGACGAGCAGGGCCTGCGGGTCTTCAGACTGATATCCCTGAAAACGGTGGGGTTCGATGCCGCTGCCGACGAGGATCAGCGTCATCACCGCAAAGAAGAGGATCTGCACCACCAGCCGCGTTGTCGGCCGCTGACTGGAGAGGAAATACCAGACGATGATGCCGGCAAAGCCGACGACGATGAGGGATATCAGCGGCTTGCCGAACAGCGCGTCGTAGATCATCTCTCTGTCTCCGGAAGGGGCGGGCAGCACATGATTCAGCATGTCGGCTAGCCGCGCAAGCATAGGCTTGCGCGGGGGATTTTCAGTTCTGCAGCGGGAAGATCAGTTCCTTCTGGTCGGTGTCGACCACGAAGACGGCGAGCAGGCGGGCGGGCTCGGTCTCGCTGCCGTTGGCGCTGACGCCATGGCGGTCGCCCGGCATTTCGGAAAAGCTCTCTCCGGCCTGATAGACCTTGACCGGGCCGTCATTGACCTGGCTGCGGATCGATCCTTCGAGCACGGTGGCGTAGATGAAGGCCGAGTTCGGATGGGTATGGCCTTCCGAGAAGCCGCCCGGGCCGTATTCGACCAGCACGCCCTTGATGCTCTTGCCCGGCACGTTCGGCAGTTCGTGCTCATAGACGAGCGTCACCTTCGCGGATTTGCTGCTGTCGTGGGCGGCGGCGCCGGTGGCTGTGAGAAAGGCGAGGGTGGCGGCGATGATCGATGCTCTGATCATGGGAATCTCCTTTGTTGCTGGGGTGGAGAGGACGCGCCCGAGCGGTCGCGCCCTCAGGCAAGCCGATCACTTCGACTGGGCCGATTTGGCGAACCACTCTTCGAAGGTGATCGTACCGAGCCGCGGATTGTCGTCGGAGACGAGCGACTGATCGTTCAGTCTCGCGCCGAAATATCGCGCCTCGGCGTCGGCCTCGACGGTGCGCGGGTCTTTCGTCGCCTTCAGGTAGCGGGCGACGAGCTCGCTGAGGCGGGCGCGTTCCGGACCTGCTATCTCGACCGTCGTATTGGCGGGGGCGGAGAGCGCCACGTCGGCCATGGCGTCGGCGACGTCATCGGAGGCGATCGGCTGCACATAGGCCGGCGACAGGCGGACCGTCTGACCGACCGTGCCGGACTGGGCGATACCGTTCAGGAATTCCATGAACTGCGTCGAATGCACGATGGTATAGGGAATGCCCGAGGTCTCGATCAGCTTTTCCTGGGCGAGCTTGCCGCGGAAATAGCCGCTTTCCTGCAGGCGCTCGGTGCCGACGACCGAAAGGGCGATATGGTGCTTGACGCCGGCGGCCTTCTCGGCAGCGAGAAGATTGCGTCCCGAGGTCTCGAAGAATTCGAGCACGGCCTTGTCCTCGAAGGAGGGCGAATTGGCAAGGTCGAGCACGACCTGGGCGCCGGCAAGCGCTTCCACCAGCCCCTCTCCGGTGATCGTGTTGACGCCGGAGTTCGGCGAGGCGGCAATCACTTCATGGCCGCGCTTGCGCAGGCGTTCGACAGTTTTCGAACCGATGAGGCCGGTTCCGCCGATGACGACGATTTTCATAACGATCTCCCTTCGCTGCCGGGGCTCGGCAGCGTCAAAATTGAATCTTCTCAATGAATTGCGAGGGTTAGTTCAGACCCGCCTTATCGAGACCGTAGGCCTTGTCGGCCGTGCCGGGCACGGTCTTGAAGCCGACATTGACGCGGTTCCAGGCATTGATGGCCATGACCACGAAGGTCAGGTCGGAGATTTCCTTTTCGGAAAGCTGGCCGCGAACCCGCTCATAGATCTCGTCGGGAACGCCGCCCTCCGGCAGTTTCGTCAGGGCTTCGGTCCAGGCCAGCGCGGCGCGCTCGCGGGGAATGAACAGGTTCGATTCCCGCCAGATAGCGACGTGATAGATCCGCAACTCGCTCTCGCCGAGGATTTTGGCCTGCTTCACATGCATGTCGAGGCAGAAGCCGCATCCGTTGATCTGCGAAGCGCGGATTTCGACCAGGGCCTGCAGCTTCTCGTCGATCACGCTGCTGCGAAGCGCCATGCTGAATTCCATAAATTTCTTGAATAGCTCGGGGGACTGCTGGGCGTAGTTCAATCGCTGGGTCATGTCTTTCTCCTTTAATTAAGGATATTTGATATCCTTATGGATAGAAGATATCCTTAATCGCTGGACTATAAAGCCATTCTCGCTTAGTCTTGCCGCATAAAGCCTATGCGCAAAAGTATGAGGAGGAGGGGATGGATATCGTTTCGGCATTACGGACCTTTCAGCGCGTCGTGGAGACGGGCTCGTTTTCAGCCGCCGCGCATGATCTCGACGTCACGCAGCCGGCAGTCTCGCGGCAGGTTGCGGCGCTCGAAGGCCATTTCAATATGCGCCTCCTGCATCGCACGACGAGCGGCCTTTCGCTGACGGCGGAGGGGGAGAGGATGCTGCCGATGGCACTGAGGATTCTCGAGGCGGTGGAAGAGCTCGGCGATGCGGCGGGATCGGATGGAGCGATCGCTTCGGGGAAGGTCAGGCTCAGTGTCCCCGCGCCGCTCGGCCTCTATCTCAGCGAGCGGCTGGGCGATCTTCTCGCTGCACATCCGAAGCTCTCGGTCGAGCTGCTTTTCAGGGAGCAGAGCTCGGACATGATCGAGGAGCGCCTGGACCTCGAAGTACGCCTTGGCCCGGTCGCCGACAGCAGCCTCGTCTGCCGGCGGATCGGCTGGACGATGGCCTTCCTCGTCGCGTCTCCCGCCTATCTCGCACGCAGGGCGGCGCCGCGCGTCCCGAAGGACATCAAGGACCATGAATGCCTGTGCTACAGCAGGGCAGGCGAGGCCAACATATGGTCCTTCTCGAACGGCTCGGAAGACATGACCGTCCGGATCTCGCCGCGGCTGACCGCCTGCAACGCCGTCGCCATCCACAGGGCAGCCGTTGCCGGCGCGGGCCTTGCGGTGCTCTCCCACATCATCGCCAAGCCCGATATCGCCGCCGGCCGGCTGATCCCGGTGATGAAGGATTTCCAGCCGAGCCGGCTGCCGGTCACCGTCGTCTATCCCTCACGACGTAACATGCCGCTGCGCGTCAAGACGGTTCTGGATTTTCTGATCGATGCGATGGGGCAGGACCCGTCGATGTGCGCAGGCGGGGTGGACCGGGGCTGGGACCGGTGAGTGCAAGGATCTGCGGCCATCGGCCGTGCCGCGTCAGTTTCCGCCTTGCCTAAGTCAGGCGAATCCTGCCAAGTCGTCTGATCATGCAATTTGCGCCGCAACAAGACGAAGCCCTCAAGGCTGTTTCGAAATGGCTGAACGAAGGGCGCTCGCCGCTCTTTCGCCTGTTTGGCTATGCCGGAACGGGCAAGACGACGCTTGCCCGGCATTTTGCCGAGAATGTCGATGGCGACGTTCTGTTTGCCGCCTTCACCGGCAAGGCGGCGCAGGTGCTGAGATCCCGCGGCGCCTCCAACGCCAAGACCATCCATTCGCTGATCTATCGCCCGCGCGGCGAGGAGGCGGTGGAAGACGAGGAAACCGGCAAGACCTCGATCGCGCCGATGTTTTCGATCAACCGGCAGAGCCCGGTGGCGAAGGCCGCGCTGATCATCGTCGACGAATGCTCGATGGTGGACGAGGCGCTCGGCAAAGACCTGATGAGCTTCGGGACGCCGATCCTGGTGCTCGGCGATCCCGGCCAGCTGCCACCCGTTTCGGGCGGCGGCTACTTCACCAATCAGGAGCCGGATTACCTTCTGACGGATATCCACCGGCAGGCGCGCGACAATCCGATCATCAAGCTCGCCATGCAGGTGCGCGAAGGCAACGAGATCATGTATGGCGACTACGGCACGGCCAAGGTGATTTCGAAGAACGAGGTGACGCAGCAACTCGTGCTCGACGCCGACCAGGTGCTCGTCGGCACCAACAGGACGCGGCGGCGCTACAATCAGCGCCTGCGCGAATTGAAGGGTTTTTCCGCCGATTATCCGCAGACCGGCGACAAGCTCGTCTGCCTGCGGAACGATCCGGCCAAGGGCCTGCTCAACGGTTCGCTCTGGCAGGTGATGACCTCGTCGAAGGAAACGACGAAGCCCGGCATCAATCTCCTCGTCCGTCCCGAAGACGACGACATGGATCGCGGTGCGGCCAAGATCAAGCTGCTCAAACAGGCCTTCGAGGATGTCGAAGGCGAGATTCCCTGGAACACCCGCAAGCGCTATGACGAGTTCGACTATGGTTATGCTCTGACCGTCCACAAGGCGCAGGGCTCGCAATGGAACGACGTCGTGCTCTTCGACGAGAGCTGGGCTTTTCGTGACACGCGGGAACGCTGGCTCTACACCGCGATCACACGCGCGGCGGAGACGCTGACGATCGTGCGCTGATGCCGATCGCGGCTGGCGATCTCGATCAAGATGGGGAAGGGACGGTGGCGGCATCGGGGCGTTGTCTGTGCGTCAAGCTTGCACGATGCCGAGCAGGACGGCCTTGGCGATCGCCTGAAAACGGTTATTGGCGCGGAATTTCAGGATGATTCCGGCTTCGATATCCCTGGTTTCGTCATGCTTCAGGTCGAGCGCCCGAGCGATGCGCTGGGTGGAATAGCCCTCTGCCATCAGTTCCAGGCAACGGCGTTCCTGCGCGGTCAGGTTGGAACTGTCCTGATTGTCGTTGAGCGGCTGCGTCTCCATGCCGTCGTCGAAATCCAGGAGATCGCCGACCTGCTGGAGCTGGCGGTGCAGCGTCGACATTTCGGCCGTCAGCTCGCGCTTGCGCACCTGCAAGGCCTCGCGAAACATCGCCTCGGCCGATTCCTGCGAATCGGCGTTGCGAAGTTCGTCCATCAACTCCTGGATAACCGCGATCGGCATGCCCGTCTCGCGGCAGACTGTGATGACAGCCATGCGCATCACGTCGTCTTGGCCATAGACCCGCATCAGGCCGATGCGATTGGCCGAGATCAATCCCTTTTCTTCGTAGAAATGCAATGTCCTGTGCGTAACGCCGAATGCATTGGCCATATCGGCGATAGGCACCGGACCTTCCGGTAGATCCGGCGGCAGCGCGGCCGAAGGCAGGAACCGGTATTTCGACCGGGCCTCCGAAGCGATACCGGCGGCAGCAAACAGGCGTTTGGAACCGTCTGGCATGAACCCTCCTAGGGCATCTTGTTGCACCTCATGCGGTTTGCCAGTTGCTTCCCGGTCGCGGCGAGTGGGGTTTCCTCTGAGCGTCTTACATGGGAAAGAAGCAGTACGCGGCCTACGTTTACGCGACACAATGTCCACGTTATGCGCGAACGATCTTTTTTAGAAGTGCTAAAAATAATCTCTTTTAAATGGGATAGCAACGCGACGGCGTGCTTTGCAGGCAGTGCGCGAAGGTTCTGGCAAGATACGCGCGGCGCTGACGCATCGGAAGGCTTTCTTCGCAAGCGGCGGGAAATGCTACATCTCGTACCTCCTTCACTGCTGTAATGCAGATCCATCAACAATCGGCGTCGCACTCATCTACGATTCTCGTTGGCCATTGTTGGGCTGTTGGCTTACAAGCGGGCCTTCCGCTTTCGAGATCGATGGGTAATCCGCCATGCCAGCCAAGCTCTCCGTCAACCTCAATGCCATCGCCATGCTGCGCAACCGGCGCGATCTGCCCTGGCCGAGCGTCGAAGCGCTCGGGCGCATCGCCCTAGCCGCAGGCGCCAGCGGTCTGACGGTGCATCCGCGCCCCGACCAGCGCCATATAAGATTTTCCGACCTGCCTGTTATCCGTAACCTGATCGATGACGAATTCCCGAAGGCCGAGTTCAACATCGAGGGTTATCCCACCTATGAATTCCTCGAACTCTGTGCCGGCGCCGCACCCGAGCAGGTGACGCTGGTGCCGGATGATCCCTCGCAGGCGACCTCCGATCACGGTTGGGACTTCCGCAAACACCAGGCGTTCCTCACCGATGTCGTCGCGCGGTTGAAAAAGATGGGATGCCGGGTCTCGCTCTTTGCCGACGGCGACGGCGATGCGGAAGCGGTCAAGATCGCCAAGGCGGTCGGCGCCGACCGGATCGAACTCTATACCGGCCCCTATGGCGGCTGCTACGACGCGCCGGAGCGGGCGGCTCCCATCCTCGAAGCGCTGGGAAAGACTGCTGACGCGGCGCTGGCGATCGGTCTTGGCGTCAATGCCGGGCACGATCTGACAGTCGCAAACCTGCCTGATCTGGTGAAGCGCATTCCCAATCTTGCCGAAGTTTCCATCGGCCATGGATTGACTGCCGATGCGCTGGAATATGGCATGGCGGAAACGGTGCGGCGGTTCTGCAGGGCTTGTGGGCAGAAGGTTTGAGGAAGGCGTCAAGCGACGGTACGGCGGTATCAACTGGTTTTGCCGTCGCATCGGTAGCGCCTGGGGTTACCCCCCTCTGTCCTGCCGGACATCCCCCCACAACGAGGGAGATCGGCTGGGCGAGATGGCTTCTCCAAACAACTACCTTATAGCTGCCGCGCTACGGTAGCGAGGGAGCGATGGTCCCACCTCCTGCCAATCTCCACCCTTGTGGGGGAGATGCCCGGCAGGGCAGAGGGGGGTGTCACACGGCACTCCCTCTCCTTCGTTATTCCTGTCCTCGGGGCTTTACCGCGCGATGCTACAGGAATTCACGCACGGCGCGTCCGCGCCGTGAGCCACTCATTCGAGCTGAAGCTTCCTCACTCGCTCTGCATCCCTGCGGCAAGCGCAGGGATAAGCAGAACGCTCAATGACCCCCAGCGCCGCCAGCAGCCGTCAACGCACCTTTATGCGCCACGAAGAAATCCTTCAGCGGCTGCGGCTGTTTACCCGTCAACTTGGTGAAGTCTTCAGTCACGATCTCGAATCTGCCGGCGCGGATGTTGGCGTCGGCGGAGACCAGCATGTCGGCGATGAAGCCGGGGAGGCCGGCGCCGCGGATGCCCTGGCCGAGCTGTTCGTCATTGACGTCGACCACGTCAAGCGGCTTGCCGGCTGCCCCGGAGACGGTGGCGGCGACCTGCCGGTTGGTCAGCAGTTCAGTGCCGGTCAGCGTATAGGTGGCGCTTTCGGAGGTGCCGGAGGCAAGGGCTGCGGCGATCGCCAGGGCGCAGTCATCGCGCGCAATGGTCGAGATCTTGCCGTCGCCCGTGGCGCTGTACCATTTGCCGCCTTGCAGGTTGTGCGGCATGCCGTGCAGGTAATTGTCGTGATACCAGGCGTTGCGGAAGATCGTATAGGCGATGCCGCTTGCCTTGATAGCGTTTTCGGTGCCGAGGTGGTCGGGTGCGAAGATGACGAGTGAATTGTCCGGGGCCGGCATCGAGGTATAGGCAATGTGTTTGACGCCTGCCTTGGCGGCGACAGCGACGGCAGCCTTGTGCTGGGTGAGGCGCTTGCCGGGGGTATCAAGCGCGTCGGTGCTGATGATCAGCAGCCGGTCGACGCCGGCGAAGGCCTTCTCCAGGCTGGCCGCATCATCGAAATCGGCCTTGCGGGTGACGACGCCCTTGTTCGCCAGCTCTGCGAGCTTTTCCGGGCTGCGCGTCGCCGCGACGATCCTGCGCGGGGCGACCTTATAGGTGTCGATGAGGTGGTGGATGACACGCTGGCCGAGCTGTCCGGCGGCGCCGGTGACCAGGATGGTTTCGCTCATACGTCATTTCCTTCTGCGTTTGACGGTGGTCTCAGAAAGAGACTAACACTAGAATAGGAATTGACTTCGCGGTGTAAAGGAGGCAGTTTTTCGGCTGTACGTTACCAAAAGGGAACCAGCAGATGAGCGGCGAGGTCCTCAGTCTGAAGAACAGGATGCCCGGGATGCGGCGCGAGATCGATCTCGCCGGTCTCGATTTTTCCAACTGCCCGGTCAGGGACATGATGCAGCATATCGGCGGCAAATGGTCGACCCTATTGCTCGAGATACTGGCGGCTCGGCCTTGCCGGTTCGGCGAGTTGCGGCGGATGCTCCCCGATATCTCGCAGCGCATGCTGACGCAGACGCTGCGCGACCTGCAGAGGGATGGTTATGTCAATCGTGAAGTGTTCCCGACCAAGCCGCCGAGCGTTGAATATTCGATGACCGATCTTGGCCGCTCGCTCTACCAGCCGCTGTCGCAGCTCTTGAATTGGGCAGAAGCGAACCACGAAGCGGTTCGTGACGCCCGCTCGCGCTTCGATTCTGCAGAGAGCTAAAGCATGTCGCGATCTTTCAGATTCGCTATCATGCTTTAGGTCTTTGTTTTTCCGCATGTCTTTATCGCAAAACCGCTGCACGCTTTTGCAAGACATGCTCTAGGCTTTGTTGCCACGCCCTTCCGTCAGGAACAGCAGGAAGGCCAGCGCAGGGAAGGCGAAGCCTATCCACGCCGTCATTGTCCAGCCGCCGGTCGCATAGGCCCAGCCGCCGAGCGCCGAGCCGAGCGCGCCGCCGGCAAAGAAGGTGGCCATGAAGAGGCCGTTCAGCCGGCTGCGATGTTCCGGGTTAAGGCCGTAAATGGCGCGCTGGCCGCAGACGAGATTGGTCGTGACGCCGAAATCGAGCATGATCGCGGCAACGGTGAGAAGGATCAGGGCGGCGAGCGAGCCGTTACTTGCGAAGTGGCTGATCAGGAAGGAGGCCATGCCGAGCAGCATGGCGATCGTCGAGGCGATCCTGGTCATGCCGCGGTCGGCAAGGCGGCCGGCGATTGGCGAGGCGACGGCGCCGGCGGCACCGGCAAGGGCAAAGAGGGCGATGCCGTTCTGCGTCAAGCCGAAAGCCGGGCTCGCGAGCAGCAGCGGCGTCGTCGTCCAGAACAGGCTGAAGGCGCCGAACATGCCGGCCTGGTAAAGGGCGCGGCGCTGCAGCACCCGTGAGGTGAGGGCCAGATGGGCCATGGAGGCCAGCAGTTCGCCATAGCCGAGCTTCGTCCTCGGCATACGGACCGGCAGGTTGGCGCGCAGCACGATGGCGAGCACGAGCATCAACGCTGCCGTGACATAATAGACCATGTGCCAGGAGGAGGCCTCGGCGACGAAGCTCGCGAAGGGCCGCGCCAACATGATGCCGCAGAGCAGACCGCTCATGACATTACCGACGACCTGGCCGCGTGTGGCATCCGGCGCCATGTTGGCGGCAAAGGGCACGAGGACCTGAACGGCGACCGAGGCGAGGCCGATGGAGAGCGAGGCGGTGAGAAACATCGCAGGCGTCGTCGACAGGGCGCCGCCGATCAGTGCCACGGCAGAGATGGCGATCAGCAGCAGCACCAGCCGGCGGTTTTCCGTGAGGTCGCCGAGCGGCACGATCAGCAGCAGGCCGAGGCCGTAGCCGATCTGCGTCAGCGTGACGATCAGGCCGGTTGCGGCAGGGGAGAAGCCGAGATCGGCGCTGATCGGGCCGGCAAGCGGCTGGCCGTAATAGAGATTGGCGGCCACCAGCCCGCAGGCGGCGGCAAAAAGGAAGGTGAGCCAGGGGGACAGTGCGCGTGGAATGGCTTTATCCGGCGTGGTGGCTGAAATGCTCATCAGAAACTCCGGTATTCAAAGATCGTGAGAATTGAATGCAAAAATGCTGGCTGCGGCCACCCGATCCTTGAGCGGATGCCACTATTTCGATCGTCTGGGCGTACCCGCTCAGGTCATGAGCTTCATCGCCGCTTCGGCTGCGGCAACCATCTCCTGCCTGCTGCGTCCTGTTTTGCCGATGACGCGCAAGCCCTTGGTAAAGCAGAGAAAGGCGAGGGCAGCGGCATCAGGGTCCACCGTCTTCGGGATGGTGTGGTCGGCCTGGCCGATGCGGATGAGATCGGCCATCAGCTTCTCGTCAGCGGCAAAGGCAGTGGCGACATGGGCGGCTGTTTCATCGTCGAGCAGGGCGAAGTCATTGGCACCGCCGACGACGAGACAGCCTTTGCGGCCGGCCTCGCCATGCGAGAGCTCCGTATAATACATCACCATCTGAAAGAGCTTTTCGCGGCCTGTTTCTGCCGACGCGATCATCGCTTCCAGGCGCCGCCGGCCGAGCTGGCGATAACGGGCAAAGGCGGCGATGAAGACGCCGCGCTTGTCCTTGAACGCCTTGTAGATGCTGCCCGAGGCAAGGCCCATCGCCTCGGCCAGCTCGCTGATCGAGGTGGCGTGGTAGCCGCGCTCGGAAAAGACCCGCAGGGCCGCATCCAGGGCTGCGTCCATATCGAATTCGCGCGGACGGCCGCGGCTGCGGTTTTTTTGATCTGATGTGAGGTCGGCAGCGTTCATGGCCCCTAATTAGGGAATGATCGTTTCCAAATCAAGCAGAATTTCTGCGATGCAGCAAATTCAGAGATCGAGCACCCAGGTCTGGCCATTCGCCTCAGGGCCGAACATCTTATGTCTCTCCTCGGAGACAAGGCGGAAACCGGCCTTGACGTAGATGCCACGGGCCACCTCCAACATGTCGTTGGTCCAGAGCGAAAGCTGGCGATAGCCCTTCTGCCTGGCAAAGCGGATGCATTCGTCGACCAGCAGCTTGCCGAGCCCCAGGCCGCGTGCCGATTTGTCGACATAGAGCAGGCGCAGTTTGGCGATGCCGTCGCCGCCATTGGTGAGGAGGATCGAGCCGACATTGCCGCCGCCGCGCTCGGCGATCCAGCAATATTCCTTCTCGGGATCGAAATTGGCGAGGAATTTGCTGGCGACTTCGGCGACCAGCGCCTCGAAGCGCAGGTCCCAACCATATTCCTCGGTGTAGAAGCGGCTCTGGCTCTCGACGATCCAGCCGATATCGCCGGCGCGATGGGCGCGGATGATCGCCGGCGCGGGCTTCGCAGCCGGGTCCAGCAGGGCGCGGATCGTGTTCATGGCCGAGACGACCGCCTTCGGCTCCCCGATTGCGAGCGTGTCGAAACGGGCGGCGATCTGCGCATTGGCGCGCCGTCCGAGTTCCTCGAACTCTTCTCGTCCTTGGTCGGTGACATTAATGATCTGGCTGCGCAGGTCGGCCGGGTCGGGGCTGGTCTCGATCAGCCCTTCGGCGCGGAAACGCTTGAGGATGCGGCTGAGATAGGCCGGGTCGAGATGCAGGTCGCGGGCGAGTGCGGTGGCACTGACGCCTGCATGTGAGCCGATTTCGAAGAGGATGCGGGCGTCAGTCAGTGTGTAGGGCGAGTCGAGATAGGCCTTGTTCAGGAGGCCAAGGAAATTCGTGTAGAAGCGGTTGAAGTCGCGGGCGGTTTCGATGAGGGCGATGTCGGACATGGTGATCTCCAGGGTGAGATCTCGCAAGACTGCTGACAAGGCCCGCTCCTCGCTCGTCGTCATCTCGGCCTTGTGCCGAGGATCTGCTGCCCTATCGACGGGAAGCAGATGCTCGGGACAAGCCCGAGCATGACGAAAGAAGGGTTGGCCGACTGTGTCAACACACTGACAAAGTCTCCCTATGAAGACCTTTGTCATACATTTATTTGACTGAGTCAACTAAATTGTCAGCCACGTCAGGCTGCTTCCTCTTCCGCCTCTTCCTCGGCGCCAAGGGCGAATTCGACCGCCGCGCGGGCATGAATCGCCGTCGTGTCGAAGCCCGGCAGCGGCAGACGGTCGGGATCGAGGATCAGGCAGATTTCGGTGCAGCCGAGGATGATGCTGTCAGCGCCGTTTTCCATGGCGCGGTCGATGATATCGATGAGCTTTTCGCGCGAGCTGTCGCGCACCCTGCCGGCGCAGAGCTCGTTGAAGATGATGTCGTGCACGGTGGTGCGGTCGGCAGCGTCGGGCACGATGATGTCGAGGCCAAGGCTCTTCATACGGTCGGCGTAGAAGCCGTGCTCCATCGTGTAACGGGTGGCGAGCAGCAGCGGGCGCTTGCGGCCGGCGGCATGCAGCGATGTCGCTGTCTCGTCGATGATGTGGATCAGCGGCACGGAAATCCTTGCCGCGACCTCCTCGGCGATCAGGTGCATGGTGTTGGTGCAGATGAGGACGCAGCCGGCACCGCCAGCCTGAAGGCGTTCGGCAACATCGCCGAGGCGGCGGGCGGCGCCCCCCCAGTCACCGGCCTTCTGAAGGGCGACGATCTCTTCGAAATTGACCGAGTGCAGGATGATCTCGGCCGAGGCGAGGCCGCCCTTACGGGCGCGTACCATCTCGTTGACCAGGCGATAATAGACCGCCGAACTTTCGAAACTCATGCCGCCGATCAGGCCGATCGTTTCCATCTCTTTATGCTCCCATGCTTTGAGTTTCGAAGATCATGCCGTATTTCCGGCGCGACATGTTTGCTTTGTTTGTTCTTCACGCGGAATTTGTGCCGCTATTTTGCGTGGTGTGGTAAGATGGCGCAAGTTCAAGGCGCAAGGCTGACTTCACGCACATGCTGGACGATCGCGACAGACGTATTCTCGACATGCTGCAGACGGATGCAGGCATATCCGTGACCGATCTGGCCGAACGTGTGGCGCTTTCGGTCTCGGCCTGCTCGCGGCGCATTCAGCGACTGGAGGAGACCGGCTATATCGCCAGGCGCATCGTCGTGCTCGACCGCGAAAGGATGGGGGTGCCGACGACGGTCTTTGCGCTGGTCAAGACAGCCCATCATTCAGACGAGTGGACGGAGAGTTTTCGCAGGATCATCAGCGATATTCCCGAGATCGTCGAGGCGCACCGGTTGACCGGCAACCACGATTACATCCTGAAAATCGTGCTGCCGCGCGTCGAGCACTACGACGTGATCTACAAGCAAATCGTGCGCAAGCTGGAACTCTTCGACGTCTCGGCTTCGATCTCGATGGAAGAGTTGAAGCATGGAATGGCGATACCCGTGGGTTACGCCCGATGAAAAGTCATGTGCCGAGGCATGGCAGTATGAACGACGGAGATATTCGTCGCTTTTTCATGCCGGAGAAAACTTCTCTGGTCCGGGCGCCCAGCACGATTGCAGGCGGAGCCGATAATCTCTAGCGCCGGCGATAGCGATTCATTTGTCCCGGTACGGAACGTTTTTCGACATATTGCGTTCACCTTTGGTTCAGGAGGAGGGGAGGATATTTCCTCCAGTTGGAGGATAGAGGAGAACAGTCATGAGAAAGCTAACCGTCGCCGCGTTATGCTTGATCATAGGTGCCCCTGGCATCACGCCCGCTCAGGCGTTTCCGGCTATGAACCCACCCAAGATCGAGGCACAGCAGCAGCAGATAGAGCAAGTACGATGGCGTGGCCGAGGCGGACATCATCGACGAGATAACTGGGGCTGGGCCTTAGGCGGTCTAGCCGTCGGCACCATCATCGGCAGCGCATTGTCACAGCCTTATTACGGCTCGCCCTACCGCTATTACGGGTCGCCTTACGGCTATTACGACTCACCGTACCGCTATTATGGCTCGCCTTACCGGTATTATGGCTCGCCTTACCGATACTATGGGTCGCCCTACCGCTCCTATGGCCGGTATTATGCTCCGCCCTATCGGAACTATGGATCGACCGTCTATTATGGGCGGGGGGGCAGTCATGTGAGCTGGTGCTACGCGCGTTATCGTTCGTACAGGGCTTTCGATAATACCTTCCAGCCCTATTATGGACCCCGTCGACAGTGCATCGGTCCCTATTGATCGGCACTTGCGCATCGGCGCCGTGAACTGGTTCAGGCCGACCAACGAGATGATCCGCTCGGACGGCTAATAACTTTGTGTGATTTCCGCTCCGCAAGCTTCGCAGGCTTGGGCTGCAGGCGGAGTTTTGCGCGCACGCTCTGTCGACTGCGATCGGTGCAGGGGAGGCATTCCAAAACGGCAGTTGCAACCTTTGCGCCGAAGCCCACATTGGCTTTCAGCAAAATGGCGGAGAAGGGGCAGGGCATGAGCGATCATCACGTCGTCGTTGTCGGCGGCGGTTTCGGCGGGCTGCAGCTCGTCAACGGGTTGAAGGGCGCAGGCGTGAAGATTACGCTCGTCGACCGGCGCAACCATCATCTCTTCCAGCCGCTGCTCTATCAGGTGGCGACGACCATTCTCTCCACCTCGGAAATCGCCTGGCCGATCCGCCGCCTCTATGCCGAACGGCCCGACGTGACGGTGCTGCTCGGCGAGGTCACCGATGTCGACAGCGGCGCGAAGACGGTATCCCTACGCAACGGCATGACTCTGGGTTACGACACGCTGGTGCTGGCGACAGGGGCGACGCATGCCTATTTCGGCCGTGACGAATGGGAGCCGGTGGCGCCCGGCCTGAAGACGTTGGAGGATGCGACGACGATCCGCCGGCGGGTGCTGCTCGCCTTCGAAAAGGCGGAGATGGAGGCCGATCCGGCCATACGCGACGCGCTGCTAACCTTCACCATCGTCGGCGCTGGACCGACCGGGGTCGAGCTTGCCGGCATCATCGCCGAGCTTGCGCATTTCACGCTGCCGAAGGAATTCCGCAATATCGACACGCGCAAAACCCGCGTCGTGCTGGTCGAGGCCGGCCCGCGGGTGCTGCCGACATTTGCCGAAGAGCTTTCGGCTTATGCGCAGAAGGCGCTGGAGAAACTCGGCGTCGAGGTCCTCCTCGGCAAGCCGGTGACCGAATGCCGCGCCGATGGCGTGCAGATCGGCGAAACCTTCGTCCCGAGCCGGACGATCGTCTGGGCGGCCGGCGTTACCGCTTCGCCGGCCGCCCGCTGGATTGACGTGCCGGCCGACCGGGCAGGGCGTGTCATCGTCGAAAGGGATCTGAGCGCGCCGGGCCTGCCCGATGTCTTCGTCATCGGCGACACCGCCTCGGTCATCCGCGAAGACGGCAAGCCAGTACCGGGGATCGCGCCCGCCGCCAAGCAGCAGGGCGGCTACGTCGCCAAGGTCATCCGCGCGCGTCTTTCGGGCAAGCCGGCGCCGGCGCCCTTCCGTTACCGGCACCAGGGGAGTCTCGCGACGATCGGCCAGAGTGCGGCGATCATCGATTTCGGACGGATCAAGCTCAAAGGCTGGATCGCCTGGTGGATTTGGGGCCTCGCCCATATCTACTTCCTGATCGGCACCCGCTCGCGCTTCTCCGTCGCCTGGAGCTGGCTGTGGATCTATCTGAGCGGCCAGCACAGCGCCCGGCTGATCACGCAGCGGGACACGATGCGGGAGGAGGGGTAGGCTGCTGCGTTGCCTCTCCGGCCTCATCCTTGTACGTTGCCGTTGGTGTATAAACGGGCTGCGCGACGGGGATGCGTGTCATCCTTGGGTTTCGAACTCGTACCTCAGCGAGCATCTCCGTCGCCATGTCT